>NZ_CP032568.1:7540898-7881797 GCF_003626895.1 Nocardia yunnanensis
ATGACCCGCTCGCTAACGCACGGGCGCTGAGCGGCGGCCACGCCATCGCACGGCCAGCTCGCCGAGGGCGGCGACCGCCACCGCGAGGATCACGAAGGCGATGACCAGCACGACCAGCCCGACCGCCATGGAACCGTAGCCTTGGGTGCGGGGATCGATGAACGGGTACGGATACCAGTCGACGATCGGCCCGCGGATCAAGGTGTAGACGCCGTAGCCGATCGGGTACGCCAGCAGCGCCGCGACGAGCCGCGCGCTGATGCCCAGGGCGACCGGCACCAGCAGCCAGTCGACGAGCGCGACCACCGGGGCGACCCGGTGCAGGGTGTCGTTGGTCCACGGATATCGGATGCCGACGGCGATGTTCTGCAACAACAGCGCGTAGACCACACCGGTGATGAGGATGTACAGGGTGGCCGCGCAGCGAATCAGCTGCCAGCGCCGGCCCTGCGGATCGAACAGCGCGATGCCGAGCCACACCGCGATGACGATCAGATTGGACTGGATGGTGAAGTAGCTGAAGAAGTTCGCGACCGTGCCCCCGGCGGCCAGGTGCGTCACGGTCCAGACGGCCGCGGCGATATCCAGCCCCGCCACCGCCAGCAAGAGCGCCCGACCCCACAGCGGATGCACCGCAACGCCGTTCATCACCCGATACTCGCACGCCGAACCCGGCGAATGCGGACGATACGCCGAAGCGAGCATCCTTCGGGCAATCTCCGTTTCGGGTCGCCGGTCACCGCGCCGACCGGCCCGGAGCGACTCTTCGCTATCGTTGACGGTGCAATGACCAGGACCGCCGCCACCTCTCGCGAGCTTCGTTCCCGCCTGGCCGATCTCTCGATCCGCGACGAGTACCGCTTGCGTCGCCGGCTCGACAAGGCCCGCGGCGGCGATCTCACCGACCTCGAAGCCGAGATCGACGCCGCCCAGCGCCGGGTGGACGCCCGCCGCGCCGCCGTACCCGACATCCGCTATCCCGAACAGCTGCCGGTCTCCGCGCGCCGCGACGACATCGCCGCGGCCATCGCCGCACACCAGGTGGTGATCGTGGCCGGCGAGACCGGTTCCGGCAAGACCACCCAGCTGCCCAAGATCTGCCTGGAACTCGGGCGCGGCATTCGCGGCACCATCGGCCACACCCAGCCGCGCCGGCTGGCCGCGCGCACGGTGGCCGAGCGCATCGCCGAGGAACTGGGCACCGAACTCGGGGACGTGGTCGGCTACACGGTCCGCTTCACCGATCAGGCCTCGGATCGCACCCTGGTCAAGCTGATGACCGACGGCATCCTGCTCGCGGAGATCCAGCGCGATCGGCTGCTGCGCCGCTACGACACGATCATCATCGACGAGGCGCACGAGCGCAGCCTCAATATCGACTTCCTGCTCGGCTATCTCAAGCAGCTGCTGCCCAAGCGACCGGACCTCAAGATCGTCATCACCTCGGCGACCATCGATCCGGAGCTGTTCGCGCGCCACTTCTGCGACGAGAACGGCACGCCCGCACCGATTGTCGAGGTGTCGGGACGGTCGTATCCGGTGGAGATCCGGTATCGGCCGCTGTCGCTGGAGGTTCCGGTCACCGGCGCGGAGGCCGCCGCGGATCTCGACGACGACGAGGACACCCGCATCGTCGACCGCGACCCCACCGACGCCATCGGCGACGCGGTGCGCGAACTGCAGGCCGAGGGCGACGGCGACATCCTGGTGTTCCTGTCCGGCGAGCGCGAGATCCGCGACACCGCGGACTCGTTGCGGGACATGCGGTTGCCGCGCACCGAGATCCTGCCGCTGTACGCGCGGCTGTCGGCGGCCGAGCAGCACCGGGTGTTCGAATCGCATACCGGGCGCCGCGTGGTGCTGGCCACCAACGTGGCCGAGACCTCGCTCACGGTGCCGGGCATCCGGTACGTGATCGACCCTGGCACCGCGCGCATTTCGCGCTACTCCATGCGCACCAAGGTGCAGCGGCTGCCCATCGAATCGATCTCGCAGGCGTCGGCGCGGCAGCGATCGGGCCGGTGCGGCCGTGTCGCGGACGGTATCGCGATCCGGCTGTACGCCGAGGACGACTTCGAATCCCGGCCGCAGTTCACCGAACCGGAGATCCTGCGCACCAATCTGGCTGCCGTCATCCTGCAGATGACCGCGCTCGGGCTCGGCGACATCGAGAGCTTCCCGTTCGTGGAGGCGCCCGACGCGCGGGCCATCCGCGACGGCATCGCCCTGCTCGAGGAGCTGGGCGCACTCGCCCGCGCGGAGGCGGAAGCCGGTGCGCGCCGCGACATTCCGGACGCCGGCCTGATCCTCACCCCCATCGGCCGCGAGATGGCGCAGATCCCCGTCGACCCGCGCATGGCCCGCATGCTGGTGGAGGCCAACCGCGCCGGCTGCCTGGCCGAAGTGCTGATCATCGTCGCCGCCCTGTCCATCCAGGATGTCCGCGAACGCCCCGTCGACCATCAGCAGGCCGCCGACACCAAACACGCCCGCTTCACCATCGAGGGCTCCGACTTCCTGGCCTACCTGCGCCTCTGGGATTACCTCCGCGAACAGCGAAACGCCCTCTCCTCCAACCAGTTCCGCCGCCTGTGCCGCGACGAATTCCTGCACTACCTCCGCATCCGCGAATGGCAGGACCTGCACGGCCAACTCCGCACCATCACCCGCGGCCTGGGCTGGAACACCTCCGGCTCCGACGCCCAATTCGACCGCACCGCAACAACTGCCGATGAGTTCGAGACGAATGCGCGCGGCCGGACCAGTGGACGCGGCGGGGACGGCCCGGACAATGCGGCCGGCGGCCGAGACGGCCGCAATGTACGAAACCGGCGCGGCTCCAATCGAGGCGACGCCTCGTCGCCTGCCGACCTGGCCGCCGACCCGGGCAGCGGTCGTAACTCCCAGCGCGGCAACGCCTCCGCACGCGGCGGCGATGACCCAACCCGCCGCCATGGTCAGACCCCTGGCGGGGAATCCGGCCGCGGCCGAAATGCTGGGCGCGGCGCGGATTCCAGCCGCAGCAGCGGCCCCCAGGACGGTCATGGCAGCAGTCGGGCGATGCCCGGCGGGGCTTCGGTGTCCGGGCGGATGGGCGGCGGGCGGGCCGAGTTGGCGGAGAGCCTGGCGGCCAAGGCGGGGCTCGGGGACGATTCGCTGCCGTGGGATGTGACGTCGATTCATCAGGCGCTGCTGGCCGGAATGCTGTCGCATATCGGCGTGCGGGAGGCCGAGACTCGGGAGTTCCTGGGTGCGCGCAACGCGAAGTTCATGATCTTCCCGGGATCCTCGCTGGCGAAGAAGCCGCCGCGGTGGGTGATGGCCGCCGAATTGGTGGAGACCTCCCGGCTGTGGGGGCGGACCGCCGCGCGGATCGAGCCGGAATGGGCCGAACGGCTCGCGGGCGATCTGGTGAAACGCACGTATTCCGAGCCGCATTGGTCGGCCAAGCGGGGCGCGGCGGCCGCCTACGAGCGGGTCACGCTGTACGGGCTGCCGCTGGTGACGCAGCGGCGGGTGGACTTCGGGCGCATCGATCCGGAGTTGTCGCGGGAACTGTTCATCCGGCACGCGCTGGTGCAGGGCGAGTGGCAGACCAAGCACGCCTTCTTCGAGCGCAACCGCGAATTGCTCGATGATGTGGCCGATCTGGAGCATCGGGCGCGGCGGCGCGACATCCTCGTCGACGATCAGGTGCTGTTCGACTTCTACGATGAGCGCGTCCCGTCGGACATCGTGTCGGTGCGGCATTTCGACAGCTGGTGGCGCAAGGCGCAGCGCCAGGACGCGAGCCTGCTCGACTTCACCGCCTCCACGGTGGTCAACGAGGACGCGGCCGTCCTGGATCCGACCGCCTACCCCGACAGCTGGCGCCAAGGCGAGCTGACTTTCCCGCTCACCTACCAGTTCGAGCCGGGTCAGGCCGACGACGGCGTCACCGTGCACATCCCCATCGCGCAGCTCGCGCACGTGCGCTCGGTCGGCTTCGACTGGCTGGTGCCGGGCATGCGCGAGGAACTCGCGGCCGCGTTCATCAAGACGCTGCCGAAACAGTTGCGCCGCACCGTCGTTCCGGCCCCGGACTTCGCCAAGGCCGCGCTCGACCGCCTCACCCCGCGTGCCGAACCGCTGCGCACCGGTCTGGCGCGGGAGCTGTCGCAGCTGGGCTCGGTCACCATCACCGCCGCCCATCTGGACCCGGCGGGCCTGCCCGACCATCTGCGCATGACCTTCGCCGCCGTCTCCCCCATGGGCGAGATCGTCGCCCGCAGCAAGAGCCTGACCGAGCTGAAAACCCGCCTGGCCGAACAGGTCTCGAAGTCGGTGGCGCGCGCCAATACCGCCGCCGAACGCGCCCCCGCCACGGTGTGGACCTCGGAATCGCTGGGCACGCTGCCCACTTCGGTCAAACGCCAGGTGGGCGGGCAGACCATCACCGGATATCCGGCTCTGGTCGCCGAGTCCGAGGGCGTGGCCGTGCGCGTGCTGAGCTCCCCGGCCGAGCAGGCCACCGCCATGCGCACCGGCACCCGCGCCCTGCTGCTGAGCGCGATCACCACCAGTACCCGCGCCGTCACCGCCGGGCTGCGTCCCGCCGATCGCCTTGCGCTGAGCCAGAATCCGTACGGTTCCCTCGACGCGCTCGTCGAGGACTGCCGCGGCTGCGCCGCCGACGAGCTCATCGCGGCCCACGGCGGCCCGGTGCGCAGTCCGGAGCAGTTCCAGACCCTCGTGGAGCGGGTGCGGCCGCAGTTCACGACGGCGGTGGCGACCATCGTGCGCTCGGTGATCCCGGTGCTCGCCGAGGCCCACCGCCTGCGCGCCGCGCTCGCCGAGTCGCACGACCGCGACGCCACCGACGATGTCGCCCATCAGCTCGACGAAATGGTCTTCCCGGGCTTCATCTCCGAATGGGGCAGCGCGCGATTGCGTGAACTGCCGCGCTATCTGGAGGCGGCCCGGCTGCGTCTGGAGGCGCTACCCGCCGCCGCCCATCGGGACCGCGCGGGCATGGCCGAACTCGACCGGGTGCACGCCGCCTACGACCGGCTGCTGGCCAGCCTGCCCGAGTCCCGTCGCGGCGGCCGCGACATTCTCGAAATCTGGTGGATGATCGAGGAATTGCGCGTCAGCCTGTTCGCCCAGCAGCTCGGCACCCCGTATTCGGTATCGGCCAAGCGCATCGAAAAGGCCATCGACGCCGCCCGCCGGCCACCCCAGCAGCGCTGACCCGGATGCGCGAAACCCAGGATGCGCGAACGGTCCGGCCCCGAATCCTTCGGCGCCGGACCGCGAATCGTTCGGTCGCGCGGTCCTACTCGACCGCCGCGCCCACCGTGTTCTCCTCGCGATGCTTGCGCAGGTCGGCGATCTCGCGTTCGAAATCCTCGGCGGAACTGAAGGATCGATACACCGAGGCGAACCGCAGGTAGGCGACCTCGTCGAGATCACGCAGGGGACCCAGGATCGCCAAACCCACCTCGTGGCTGGGGATCTCGGGGGAACCCTTGGCGCGCACCGCATCCTCGACCTGCTGGGCGAGCAGATTGAGCGCGTCGGAGTCGACCTCGCGACCCTGGCAGGCGCGGCTCACACCGCGCACGACCTTCTCACGGCTGAACGGTTCGGTGACGCCGCTGCGCTTCACCACCGACAGAATCGCGGTTTCGACCGTGGTGAACCGGCGCCCACACTCCGGGCAGGCACGCCGCCTCCTGATGGCGCTGCCTTCCTCGGCCTCACGTGAGTCGACCACCCTCGAATCGGGGTGGCGACAATACGGGCAATGCATCCGGGATCCTTCGTCGATGCCTGGGATCAGAAACCTCGAGCAATCTCGAGGATACCGCGACCGGCGCGGTCCGCGGCGTCCGCCCGGGTCTCCCGGCCGCAATCAGGTGGTCAGCCGCCATTGCGCGGTCAGATCCGCGAGCAGATCCGGCAGCCGCCGCACCAGCCGCCCATTGGTCAGCATGTCCGGGAACGGCACCGCCAGAAGCGGTCTCGCGACCGACGGGTTCGCGCACAGCTCCAGATAGCGCGGCAGCAGGTCGTGGGTGATGTAGTTCCACCGCGTGTCGCGGTCGGCCCAGTCGAAATCGGGCAGCGGCGCGCGCAGCGACAGGGCGCCCGCGGTGAGGGTCACGGGGGCGAACACCCCGGGCGCCAGCACTCCGGGCACCGCGGCCTTGCCCGCGACGGTGCTCACGTAGGTCATGACCCGGCCCATGGCTCCGCGACCGTGCGAGGTCACGTCCCACTGGTCGGCGACGATCTGGTTCTGTTCCCGGTCGGTCATGCGCAGCGCGGCGTCGGCCAGACCGGCGTCGCCGCCCGCGGCCAGTTCTCGCCAGGCGGTGATCGCGTTGTCGTCGAGCACCCCGGCCCGGTACATCTCCTCGACTCCGGCCGGGCCGTCGGCGGCGTAGGCCTCGTGCATGGGGACCTGGTCGATGAAGATGTGCTTCTGCATGATCATCAACCTCGTCTGATACCAGGCCAGGTCCTCGGCCGTGAGCCGCTCGCCCTCGGTGCTCAGGGTGCGCAGGTCGGCGGGCAGCAGGTCGAGCAGCGGCTGCGGGGTGCCGCGCAGCAGATCGGCGACCCCGTCGCCGAGCTGATGCACGCCCGGCACGCTGACGATCGAGGCGACGTCGCCCATATCGAAGAACCCGGAGGCGAACGAGCCGCCGGCCAGACCCGCCAGCCCGGTCCACCAGAACTCCGGATGGGAGTTGTTCAGCCGCAGGTAATTCACGTAGACCTGGGTGAAGGTGCGGGAGTTGGCCGCGACCCCGCGCTCGGGATCCCAGGCGGCCAGGTCGATATCGGCATTGCGGGCGGCCACGGCCAGCCAGTACTGATGCAGCAGCGTCGCGTAGTGGCGCGGTTCGACGCCCGCGGCACGGGCCTGGTCGAGGGCGTCGCGCAGGACGTCCGGCTCCAGGGGCAGCGCCGGGTTCAAGCGACCGCCGCCCGCGCCGTCGCCATTGACCGACGGCAGGTCCAGGTATGCGGCGTAGGCGGATTCGGCGTGCGTGACCGGCGCCGTCGCCAGCCCGACCAGCAGGCAGGTGAGCACCCCGGCCACCCGGATCAACCCTCGAACTCTCGGCATTACGCCCCCTGTCGCGCTTGTCGCCGCTGTCACATTTCCGAGGGGAACCTAGCAACACGTTTCAGTTTTCAATCTGCATATTCGGCCATCCTGTGGCCGTAGATCGCTCACTCACTCCCGGCTACGGCGAGGCAACCACCGCAGCGTCGGCACCGCTACCGCGCGGGAGCGGGCGCCATCTGCACCGCAGACGGCACGGCCGGGGTGGTCTGCGAATCGAAGTCGCCGGAACGCAATTGGGCCAGGGCGAGCAATCCGGCCACGGCCAGCGCGCTCACCAGCGCGGTGACGGCCAGCGCCGCGAAGCCCGCCTGGGCGCGCTGCACGCGCCGGAGCGGATGCACGCCGCGAGCGCGTGTCGCCGCGTGTCGAACGACCAGATGATCGCGTCGAACACCCGTGCGCGCGACGGGCCGGACCCGCGCGCGGCACGGCCGGCGCTCGGCGGCCGGACGCACGACGGCGTCGGCCGTCGCCGCGACAGGGCGCTCCGAGCGCAGCTCGAACGGGATGGTGTCGAATCCCAAATCGCTTCCGAGAGTGTCGATTTCGCTGACCATGGCGCGCATCGAAGAAACCTCCAAGGTAGGGCGGACCGAATGATGCTGGACGACTGACTCGCTCATGTGTTCGAAGAACTGATGTTCGAATTTCTACCACGGGCCACCGACAATGTCACTCATTTCCCCGACATGCGTCGAACAGATGTTTGATCACACGCGTCACACGGACTACAGTCGAGTCACGAGTTCCCCGGACCTGGTCCGGGAACGAATTCCGATGAGCGACAGCAGTGAACGGAGGACAGCGGCGGTGAGCGAACACGGCGGCGCGGAAGGTGACAACGGACCCCTTGGTCTCTCGGGAGGCGACTCCCCCTCCACCGAAACGTCCGGCACCGGCGCGGAGTTGACGGTGCGCCAGCGCAAGGTGCTCGAGGTCATCCGCACCTCCGTGCACGACCGCGGCTATCCGCCCAGCATCCGCGAGATCGGCGATGCCGTCGGCCTCACCTCGACCTCCTCGGTGGCGCACCAGTTGCGCGCCCTCGAGCGCAAGGGCTATCTACGCCGCGACCCGAATCGTCCACGCGCCGTGGATGTCCGGGGCCTGGACGAGACGGCCGTGCGCGCCGCCACCGGCGTGGCCAAGCTCCGCGCGGTGCACACCGAGGCGCAGGAATCCTCCGACGAGCACCCGATTCCTACTTACGTCCCGGTGCTGGGCCGGATCGCCGCCGGTGGCCCGATCCTGGCCGAGCAGGCGGTGGAGGACGTCTTCCCGCTGCCGCGCGAACTGGTCGGCGAGGGTTCGCTGTTCCTGCTCAAGGTCGTCGGCCAGTCCATGATCGACGCCGCCATCTGCGACGGCGACTGGGTGGTCGTGCGCCAGCAGAACGTGGCCGACAACGGCGACATCGTGGCCGCCATGATCGACGGCGAGGCCACCGTGAAGACGTTCAAGCACACCGGTTCCCAGGTGTGGCTGATGCCGCACAACCCCCTGTTCGAGCCGATTCCGGGCAATGACGCCCAGATTCTCGGCAAGGTCGTCACGGTGATTCGCAAGATCTGACCGTGCCGCCACTGTCGTGACCCGGTGACCGCCCCGCAGACCGGCCGCCGGGTCACGACAGTCGTATCTCTCGGTCGTATGTCTCAGTGGTCGATCACGCCGTTCCAGACCGCGTGCGCCCCCGAGTCCCCGACCCGATAGGTCTGCCACGCGGCCGCGCCACCGGCGGCGAGCACCAGGACGGCGATCACCGCCACCACCGTGCGCCCGAGCGGCCGCCCGCGCCCCTGCCGCAGGTGTAGGAAGACCAGCAGCGCGGCCGTGATCAGCAGCGGCGCAACGAAATACACCATCTGATGCCCGAGCCGGGCATGCTCGTCGACGACGGGCGGATCGCCCAGCCGGTGCTGAAACCACTCCCCCGCATCGACGGTGATCGGCATCAGCGCGGTCACCACGACCGACAGCACGACGGCCGGCCAGATCAGCCGGGCCCGCGCCGCCGGCCAGACCGCGCACAGGATCAGCAGCCCCGCGGTCAGCGGGACCAGCACGACGATCACGTGCACGAACAGGACATGGGCCGGCAGCCCATTGAATGTCGACATATTTCGGCTCTTTCGAACTCGGCGAAAAGCCCGGCGTATCAGTACAACGTATGTCGACGCTGCGCGGTTCGGTTGGCGCGCCGAATCGTTCGGCGATTCGGTGATTCAGCGCGCGGACCTCAGTCTTCGGTGGGCACCACGATGCGGGTCAGCAACTGGGTGGGAGCCTCGTCGACGTGAGCGACCGGTTCCGCGGCCGGGGTGGCCTCGATGGGTCGCGGCGACGCGGAGGCTTCCCGGTCGGCGGCTTCCGACTCGACGCTCGTCCCGCTCTCGACCGGATGCGGCTGGGACGCCGGAACTTCCGCGACCGGTGTCGCGGGCGGATCCGAGACCGGATTCGACGCGGCGGCCGCGTCGACGGGATTGTCCCGGTCGGCGGACGGGTCCGAGGTCAGGGCGGCCAGGCGGCGAGCCCGCAGGTCCCCGCTCAGCACCGCGTTCGACGGTTCGGCGGCGGCCGGGGAGCGGACGATGCGCCGGGTGGCGATGTCCTCGGCGGGGGTGATGCCCGTCCCGACCGCAGGGCCCGTCCCGACCGCAGCGCCTGAGGCGGGCGCGACGCCCGGCGCGGGGGCACTGCCCGGGGCGGCGGCCGGCAGACCGGACCCCGCGACGAATCCGAGCACCTCGTACTGCGTGCCGATGGTCATGACGGCCGAATTCTTGTCGTGCGCAATGTATCCCTGGTTGGTGCCGATGACGCGGCGCAGGGATTCCAGCCAGCGGTGATCGAGCACCCGGCAGTCGGCCCACGGGAAGTACTCGAGTCCGGTGCGGAGGTAGAAGCGGTCCCCGATGCGCGCACCGCGCAGCAACTCCAGCAGCCACGCGTCGATCAGGTTGGGCTGGGCATTGCGGTAGATGCGCGAGCGCGGGGGAACGGAACCGTTCGCGAATTCCCCGAAGGCGTTCAGCAACTCACCCGGAAACTCTTCTATCTTCCCAAAACCGACAACATCTAAACCAAGAAGTTGCTCCGGAAGCTGGGCGGCAATCCTGCGCTCGTCATGCAGTTTGAACTTCCTATTGATGTTCTCAGTGCGCATTTATCTCCGACTTCCAGTCCAAGCTTCACGGAACACTAGCATGAACCCGACCGTTTCAAACCAGTTCGGTCGGGCGACCAATATACCGGTTCGGCAACGTACCGCTACAAATGCGCAACCATGGGTTACGGCTATCACGGGGCGGCTCCGCGCCCGATCGGCGTCAGCGCGGCGGGTGGCCGACGATGATTTCGCCCTGCGTCTCCAAGCCCGGATTGCCAGGGTCCCAGTAGTTTCCGTGGGCGAACACATCGACCGGCAAGGCCCGCAACAGCGGAAGGTCGAGACTGGACCCCGAAGATGTGAAAACTGTTGCGCGAAATTCGCGATCGGTGGGATCGGTCCCGTGCAGAAACTGTCCGAGCCGCGGCACCGGATCGGCCGGGTCGGCGGTGGCGAACACATGCGCACCGTTGCGGCCCGCAGGTATACCCGTCAGCCGCAATTGTGAAACATCATCTACGCCGACCCCGGGGCTGCCCGCGAACACCACCGCGTCGGCCGCCAGACGGTTAGCTCCGGATGCGGCCGCGCCGATCACGGTGCTCCCGTAGCTGTGCCCGATGACCGTGCTGTGCGCTGCGGGCCCGGTGTGCGAGGCGCGCAGCCCCGCCTCGAACCGGTCGAGGGCGACCCCGCCCTCGCGCGCTCGCCGATCACCCATCGCCGCACCCAGATCCGGCGGTGCGTCGTACCCGTACCACGCGATCACCGCGGTCCGGGCGGACGGATCGGCGCGCTGCGCCGCCGCCAGCAGCGATCGCGAGCGATCGATTCCGACGCCGAGGGTGCCCAGCGGTGACCCGGTACCGGGGACGAAGGTCGCGACATTGGCGGCGGTATCCGGATTGCCCAGCGCGATCGCGGCGTGCCCGCGATCGTCGACGGATACGAGCAGCCGCGGGGGCTGGCCGGATCCGGTCCCCGTGGCAGCGCCCTGGTCGGCCGGGCCATTCGGGCCGAGTTGATCGATCACCGCCGTGTACTCGGCGAGCCGGGTGCGGATCTCCACCCGCTCGGCTTCCCACTGCCGCAACCGAATCCAGCCGTCGCCATCGGTGGGGAGATCGCTGCCGCGCACCCAGTCGGGATGCCGGTCGGTCAACCGCTGGTAGTCGGCCGCCGCGCGGTCACGCAACCGGGTGACCGCGAGCCGGTTGTAGTGATCGCGCGCCAGTGCCGGAATCCCGTCGCGGTCACCGAGCAACGGATCGAAGGCGACCAGCGCGTCCTGGTCGGCGGGCGAGAGCGAATCCCACAGTGCGCGTAGCACTGTCGGGTCGTCGGGCAGCAGCGCGGTCCCATCGAGATAGCCGGCGACACGCGCGCTGGGCCCTGGGATCGGATCGAGGCGCAGCGCCGTGAGCGCGTCCGCGACCGCCCTCAGTTGTGTCCCGGCCCGCTCGTCGGTTTCCCCGGCCGTGTCCAGCAGTGGAATCAGTCGTGCCCGCAGCTCCTGGGCCTTGGCATCGAAGCCGGCCTGGAAGAGCAAGTCCAGCACCGGGTTTCCGGTATCCGACCGGGGCGGGGTGACTTCGCCGTTGTCCAGGATCCGGCATCCGTGCGCGTGGGCCTCGGCTTCGATCTCCCGCACCAGCGTGCACACCCGCTCGAGCACCGCCACCGCACCGAGTGCTTCGGCGATATCCAGCAGAGCCGTCCCGATATGGTTGCCCGTCACCTGCGCCGCCATCGCCCGCAAGGCCGCCGCGGCCCCGGCCGCGCCTTTCCACCCGCCGACCGTCACCTCGGCCAGCCGCCGGACCCGGGTCATCGCCCCGTCGAATGCCGAAGCCGCGGCCAGCACACCCGTGCCGGCCTCGCCCGCGGCTTCCGGCCGCCACCCGTCCACCTGCGCCATCGTCGCCCTCCCCACGCGCCCGTCCCCTCTCGCGAACCCGCCGACCCGGACCTTCGGCCGTCCAGCCGAACCCGGTTCGAGAACCAGGCGGCTGTTCAGGAAGCAGGATGTAGATAGGAATCGATCTGGTTCTTCAAATCGCGTTCCGCGTCCGCGTAGGTGGTGTGGGCGCGCTCGGCGCCGTCGGCGAGGGTGCGCAGGCAGTCCCCCATGCGGGTCACGCTCGAGCGCAGCGGGTCGCCGAGGGTGGCCGCCGCGGCCCCGAGCGCCGAATTCGGCATGGCGCGAGCCACTCTGGCGATCAGATCGACCGGGTCGATGGATGCGACCGCGTCGGCCTCGTGTCGCATGCCCGCCGCCATGATTCGAAGCGCCGCGATGTCGGCGCGCAGCATGTCCGCCATGCCTGTCCCCATTCGTCGTGGTCACACAGTAGCGGGGGCCAGGCGGCGCGGCAGGACGAGAAAACCCGGGTGTGGACAGCGCAGTGGCTGTTCACATTTCGCGATCGGCGCCGGTCAGGGGGTGACGCGCTCGCGGCGGGCGGCCTCGCGGGCCAGGGCGCGGTCGCGTTGTTCCTCGAAACGCACCACATCCTTGGCGAGCTTCTCGAGGAAGGCGGCCAATTCCTCCCGGATCCGCTCGCCCGGATCGGTGAAGTCGGTGCGCTCGAAGATGTTCCATTTGCGCAGTACCGGCCAGATCACCTCGTCGAGATGCTGGCGCAGATCGTAGATGCCGTGTTTGGCGATGAGCACGCTGTTGCGGCGGAAATCCGGCATGCCCGCCCCCGGCATGCGGAAGTTGCGGATGACGGCATCGATTGCCGCGAGCGCGTCGTCGGGTACCAGGTCGAGGGTGGCGCCGCAGATATTGCGGTAGAAGACCATGTGCAGGTTCTCGTCGGCGGCAATCCGCCCGAGCATGCGGTCGGCGATGGGATCCTCGCAGGCCCGGCCGGTATTGCGATGCGAGACCCGGGTCGCCAATTCCTGGAAGGTCACATAGGCGACGCCGTGCAGGACCGCGTGCTGTCCGGTCCCGGTGGGATCGTCGACCCCCTGGCCCATACACGTCATTCGCGCCTGTTCCAGGGCGACGGGATCGACGCCGCGGGTGACGACCAGATAGTCGCGCAGCACGATGCCGTGCCGATTCTCCTCCGCGGTCCAGCGGTCCACCCAGACCCGCCACGCGCCGTCGCGGGAGAATGCGTCGGAGATGAGACGGTGGTAGGAGGGCAGGTTGTCCTCGGTGAGCAGGTTGGTGATCATGGCGGCACGCGCCACCTCGCCTAGCCTGGATTGACCTGGCTCCCAATCGATTCCGCCCATGGCAGCGAAATTGCGGCCCTCGTCCCACGGCACGTAGTCGTGCGGATGCCAGTCCTTGGCCAGGGCGAGATGCCGGTTCAGATTCGCTTCGGCGACCGGTTCGAGTTCGGCCAGGAGCGCTGTCGGAGTCATGGATTCGGCCACGTCGTGTCCCTGCTGTACGACTTGTATTTCATTGCGGCCGATACCCGGCCGTTACCCCATCGCGAGCCTACCCGGATATTCGACACGTCGCAGCGTGCCGCCGCAAGACGACCGTTCGATTTCGATCTTCGATTCGTGTTCAATGAACCGGGCAATCAGATTTCCCGCTGCCGCGAATCCTTCGGATAAATCGGGCAACACCGGTCCGCACGCCGGCGATCGCGTTAATGTCGATCTGCGCGTGCGCGATTCACCGGGGAAATTACGTGTGTGATACCTGAGGAGGGCAGATGGCGGCCGTTCCCGCTGCTGCGAGAAAGGCACTACCCACCATCGTCTTCACCGTACTGGTGGCGGTCGCGGCCCTCTGGCAGCGCGAGGCGTTGCTGACCGGTGTCCACGCCCTGGCCGGAGCGGACATGCGCTGGTTGCTGGTAGCCGCACTGGCCACGCTGGCATTGTGGCCCACCTCGGTGTTCATGCTGCGCGGTTCGATTCCCGCCGACACCTCCGCCCGGCAGTTGTTCGCGCTGCAACTCGCGGTGCCAGCCATCGGCCTGGTGCCGGCCGCGTCGCTGCTGCTGCGACTGCGGTTTCTGCGGCGCACCGGTCTCGATCACGCGGGGGCGCTGGCGTCCATGGCGCTGATGGGCTTCGCCGCGCTGATGGTGCGGGTGCCGCTGGTGGTGGTCGCGGTGCTGGCCGCCCCGAGCCTGATGAGCCGCAACGGCGCGCAACCCCCGTGGCACGATCTGGGCGCCCGCGCCGGGCGCACCTGGCATCATCTGGTCGGCGACAATCCTTGGCGCACCGCCGGATTCGTCGCGGCCGGGGTGCTGGCCGTCGCCGTGCTCGCGGGGCTGTCGGCGCTGGCGCTCAACCGCCGCGTGCGGGCGCACGGCGGGTGGCGGCATCAGTTCACCCGGGTGCGGCATGTCCGCACGAACGCACTGTCGGCGTGGAAATCGGTGGCGGCGACCGCGTTTCGGCCACGCCGGGCCGCCGCGCTGTGGATCTGCGCGCTGATTCAGCCGCTGCTGATGGTGGTGGCGCTGTGGGCGGTGCTGCACGCGGTGGGCGCGAATCTCAGCCTGCCCGATACCTTCGTGGTGGAGCTCGTGACCGTCGCGCTGGCTCCGCTGCTGCCGTCACCGAACGGCGTGGCCGCCAAGGAGATCACCATCGCGGCCGGGCTCACCGCGGTCGCGGGGCTGACCGCCGGGGTGGCGGTGGGTGCGGCCCTGGGGTTCCGGTTGCTCACCTTCTGGTGCCAGATTCCGCTGGGCCTGGCCTCGTTCGCCTATTTGAACCACCGCCGCGCCATCTGAGCGCCGGCACGCCCGGGGGGCGCGGCGGTGTCGGTTCGTGCGAGAACTACTTGTTGAGCTGGCAGTCGATGGTCGAGAACTTCGCGATGCCGCCCCAGGTGGTCTGCGCGACGCCCTGCGCCTGGCGCTTGTTCTTCTTGGCCTGCACGGTGATCGTCGGCAGCGTCTCCCCCGCCCAGGTCTGCGCATTGCAGGTGTAGGTCGGCGTATCCGCCTGTGCGGGCGCGGCCACCGCGCCGACGGCCGGGGCCAGGGCGAAGACGGCCACCGGCAGGCCGATCAGGTATTTCTTGCTCACGTCGAACTCCTCAGGTCTCGGGGTGAGCCGGGGCCCGCGGTCTCGGATGAGCCGGGGCCCAGGGCAGCCCAGATTCTCGCACGCCATCGGCGAGCCCGCCGCCGAACCCCGCGATCATGGCCGACGATGAGGGGCACTTTCGATGCCCCCGCGGCGTTGATCACGGTAAGGCGGCCATTACGAAGGAGTTCGCGCCATGTCGTTCATCGGGAGCCTGCTCGGGCTGGTCCTGACGCTATTCCTGCTGGTATTGATCGCCCGGCTCATCCTGGATTGGATCGTCACGCTCAGCGACAATCCGCAGGGTGTCCGCCGTCCCCGCGAGATCGTGTACCGGTTCACCGAACCGGTGATCGCCCCGGTGCGGCGGGTGCTCAAGCCGGTGCGGCTCGGCGGTGTGCAGATCGATCTGGCGTTCACGGCGGTGTTCATCGCGGTGCTGATTCTGCGGGCCGTGGCGTTCGCGCTGTGAGGTCCGGGACGGGAAAGTTGCTGGGCCGCAACAGGAATACGGTCGCGAGCATCAGCACGCCGGCCGCGCCGATGGCCGTGCGCGAGCCGACGAGCGCGGCGAGCAGCCCCCACAACGCGGTCAGTGCAGCGGTGGTGGTGCTGCCGGTGATCGACCACGCGGACAGGGTCCGGGTGACGCGATCGGGTGCGGTGTTCTCCAGCCGGTAGGTGGCGTACACCGGATTGAAGATCCCGCAGCAGGTGATGAGCCCGAACTCGACCGCCATCACCAGCAGCAGTCCGGTGAGTCCCGGTCCGATGCCCGCCAAGGCCACCGACCAGCAGGCCCGCAGGACGCCCGACACCAGCAGCACCCGGCGTGCCCCGAATCGCGCGGACAGCGGCGCCGCCAGCCGGGATCCGAGCAGACCACCCAGGCAGGGCAGGCTGAACGCGAGCCCGTACTGCCAGGGCGCGAAGCCGAGATCACGCAGCATGATCACGGCCAGCAGCGGCGCGGTCGCCATGATCAGGCCGTTGACCAGGACCGTATTGAGAAACAGCGGCCGCAGCGCTCGATGGGACAGGATGTAGCGCCAGCCCTCGGCGAGATCACGCGGCCGAAAGCCGCCGCTCGGATTCGATGCGGGTGCCGCTTCGCCGCCGCCGATCGCGCGAATTCCCCACGCGGACAGCAGAAAACTGACCGCGTTCGCCGCGGTGGTGATCACCGGTCCGAAGATTCCGATGGCCGCGCCCCCGAGCGGTGGTCCCAGCACCGAGGCGGTCCACATGGTGGATTCGAACCGCCCGTTCGCGACGAGCAGGTCCGGTCCGGCCACCAGAGATTTCAGGTAGGCCCCGCTGGCCGCCTTGAACGCCAGGTCGGAGGCGGCCACCAGGACGGCGACCACCAGCAGTTGCGCGAAACTCAGCGCGCCCAGCGCGTAGGCCACCGGAACGCTCGCCACCACCGCGCAGCGCACCACATCGGTGGCGATCATGACGGGGCGTTTGCGCCGGAACTCCATCCACGGCCCCAGCGGCACCGCCAGCACCGCTCCGACCGCCAATCCGGCGGCCGCCAGGAGCGACACCTGTCCGGGCCCGGCGTGCAGGGCCAGCACCGCGATCAGCGGGAACGCGTCGAAGGCCAGCCAGGATCCCGCCGTGCTCACCGCGAACGCGGCCCACAGCCAACCGAATTCGCGCCCCAGCGACCTGCCCGCCATACCTGTGCCTCCCGATCCGCCGATGTTCCGCGAGATCGAAACAGAGGCCTGGAGGACCGGGCAAACAACCGCGCGCTCGGCGAGCCACAACCGGATGTTGTACGGCGAGTTCGCGACGGTCGGGCGCGCGCGTCCCGGAATATCCTCGGGCCCGCGGTGATTGGATGGGGGCATGACGAGCGCTGATCTACTGGTGGATGGTTTCGGTCGAGTCAAGGAGAACGTGCACGGCGCGGTCGCGGGTCTCACCCAGCAGGAGCTGGGCACCCGCCTCGACGGCACCGCGAACTCCATCGCCTGGCTGATCTGGCATCTGACCCGCGTGCAGGACGATCATGTCGCCGAGGTGGCGGGCCGCGAGCAGGTGTGGACGGCGGCGGGCTGGGCCAAGCGGTTCGAGCTGCCCTTCGACGACTCCGCGACCGGCTACGGCGACGATTCGGCCGAGGTGGAGGCGCTGTCGAACGTGCCCGCGGAATTGCTGCTGGGCTATTACGACGCCGTCCACGCGCAGACCATCGAGTACGTCTCCGCGCTCACCGATGCCGATCTGCCCCGCGTCGTCGACACCCGCTGGGATCCGCCGGTCACCCTGGGCGTCCGCCTGATCAGCGTCATCGACGACGATATCCAGCATTCCGGGCAGGCGGCGTTCGTGCGCGGGGTGCTGTTGCGGCGCCGCTGAATTCGGCGGCCGCGGCACTCATCGGCCCGGGCGATTTCAGCGATCGGCGTCGATGATCACATTGATCGTGCGATTCGATCCGACGGAGAATCCTGGCATGGGATTCTCCATCGATCGATTCGATCATGTGGTGATCAACTGTCATGACCCCGCGGCCACCGCGGACTGGTATGCCCGGGTGCTCGGCATGACGGTCGAGAAATTCGGGCCCGCCGGCCGGACCGCTTTGCGGTTCGGCAATCAGAAGATCAATCTCCGTCCGCTGGGCGCCCTGGACACCGACCCCGCCTGGACCACGGCCGCCACGGAAGCGGCGGGCGCGCAAGATCTTTGCTTCGTCACGACGACCTCCCCCGACGAGGTCGCCGCACATCTCACCGCCTGCGGCGTCACGATCGAGCAGGGCCCGGTGACCAAGATCGGGGCACTGGGCGACATGATCTCGCACTACTGCCGCGATCTGGACGGCAACCTGATCGAGATCGCCGTCTATCCGGAGTAGGCGCCGGCACCGGTCGGCCATTCGTAGCGCACGCCGGTGAGGCGTTCGCTGAGCCCCCACAGCCAGCGCGCGTAGGCGCGACTGTGCGCCAGCGGGTTGCGCAGTGTGCGGCGCGGATAGCCGGCGAACTCGAAACCCGGTCCGAGATAGGTGTTTCCGGGCAGGTCGGGCATGGTGGCGGCATACAGTTGCGGCAACGCGCCCCTGTGGTCGGGCTGGGCGAGGGCGTAGAGGATGCGCTGCGGGACCGCCGCCAGCGTCGCCGCCACGCCCCGTTCGCCATCGCGGTCGTAGAGCGCGGTGGCCGACAGGCCCGGATGCGCGGCGATCGCGGTCAGCGCGGTCCCGGCGGCGCGGGCGCGGCGGTCGAGTTCGGCGGTGAACAGCAGGTTCGCCAGTTTGGACTGGGCGTAGGCGGGCCAGCGCAGATACAGCCGACGCCAATTCGGGTCGGCCGGATTGATCGCGCCACCCCACGCGGCGATCGAGGACACCGTCACCACCCGGGGCCGCGGCGAGCGCAGCAGGGCGGGCAGGATCGCGCCGGTGAGGGCGAAGTGGCCCAGGTGATTGGTGCCGAACTGGGCGTCGAACCCGTCGGCGGTGCGGGACCGCGGGACCGCCATCACCCCGGCATTGTTCACCAGCAGATCGACCGCGCCGACGCTGACGTCGACATGGTCGGCCGCCCGGCGCACCGAGGTGAGATCCGCCAGATCCAGCGGCAGCACTTCGGGTTTGGGTCCGGTGGCGGCCGCGCCGACCGCCTCCAGGGCGGCGGCGACCTTGATCTCGTTGCGGCAGGCCAGCAATACCCGCGCGCCCTTGGCCGCCAGCGCCTCGGCCGTGCGCAGGCCCAGGCCGCTGTTGGCGCCGGTGACGAGGGCGGTCTTGCCGGATTGGTCGGGAATATCGGCCGTGGTCCAGCGCCGCGGGAGGATGGGAACCGAGCTCATGAGGAAATCCCTTCTGTCCCAGACACAGTAGCCGACGGTGTCGGGTTGCGGCACGAATGCGCACCTCCTCGTCTGGGACACAATGGAGCGGAGGGCCTTCCTCGACGGCATGCGTGCGAGTGTCGGCCTGCCACAGGGGAATTCTCGGGTTAGCCTCGGACAGCGCTCGCGAACTTCTCTGCAGGACATGCCCATTGCTGGAAGAGGATACGAAAAGTGAATAGCCTGGCAGATTTCTCCACCCGCAACGGCGGATTCCGCAATGTCGTGGTCTCCGCGGTCGAGATGACCACCTCCCTCGCCCCGGACACCGAAGGCACCTGGCAGGGCCTGCTTTCCGGGGCCAGCGGCATCTCCACCCTCTCCGATCCGGAATTCACCAAGTTGGGCTTGCCGGTCACCATCGGCGGCAAGCTCGCGGCGGATCCGACCGACGAACTGGACCGGATCAAGAAGCGCCGCATGTGTTACGTGCAGCAGATGTCGTATGCGATGGGCAAACGCCTGTGGGACACCGCCGGTCGCCCGGAGGTCGACAAGGATCGGCTGGGGGTGTGCATCGGGACCGGACTCGGCGGGGCGGACACCATCGTGGACGCCAACGACGCCATGCGGGAGCACGGTTATCGCAAGGTGTCGCCGTTCGCGGTGCCGATGTCGATGCCCAACGGGGTGTCCGGGGTGGTCGGGCTGGAACTCGGGGCGCGCGCGAGCCTGGTCACCCCGGTGTCGGCGTGCGCGTCGGGCAACGAGGCGCTGGTGCATGCCTGGCGGTCGATCGTGCTGGGCGAGGCCGACATGATCGTGGCCGGCGGAGTGGAGGGCTACATCAATCCCGTTGCGATCGCCGGATTCTCGATGGCGCGGGCGCTGAGCACCCGGCTCGACGAACCCGAACGCGCCTCCCGGCCCTTCGACCGGGACCGGGACGGTTTCGTCTTCGGTGAGGCGGCCGCGCTGCTGCTGGTCGAAGCCGAGGAGCACGCGCTGGCTCGCGGGGCCACGCCGCTGGCCCGGCTGCTCGGGGCGGGGCTGACCGCCGACGGCTATCACATGGTCGCCCCCGATCCGGAGGGCCTGGGCTGTGCGCGCGCCATGCGCCGGGCGGTGCAGTCGGCCGGAGTCTCGGCCGCCGAGGTCGATCACGTCAATGCCCACGCCACCGGCACCAGCATCGGCGATCTGGCCGAGGCCAGAGGCATTGCCGCGGCCATCGGCACCCATCCGTCGGTGTACGCGCCCAAATCTGCGCTGGGGCACTCGGTGGGCGCGGTCGGCGCGCTGGAGGCGATCATCTCGGTGCTGACCCTGCGCGATCAGGTGATTCCCCCGACCCTCAATCTGGACAACCAGGACCCGGAGGTGGATCTGGACGTGGTCCACACCAAGCCACGCCACACCGATGTCGAGTTCGCGCTCAACAATTCGTTCGGTTTCGGCGGCCACAACGCGGCGGTTCTGTTCGGCCGCTACTGACCCTCGTTCGCCGAGATCACGGCCGAAGGTCACCGTCTCCAAACGTATTGGGGGCCGCCGGAATACGATGTCCCTCCACTACCCCTTATTTCCCCCCGAGGAGACGATGTGAACACCGATCAGCCGCCCGCCGAGCCGCCGACCCGCGGCGCGCGCGTGATCCTGGTCGTCATGGCCCTCACGGTGATCACCGCCCTGGTCACCGCGGCCATGGTGGCCGCGGGGTAACGCTCAGGCCGTGGCGCTGTGCCGGTGCTGTCCGGATTCGGCGGTGAGGCCGAGCAACTCGTCGAATCGGGCCAGCACCTTGGTGTGATACATGGCGAACAGGTCCTCGAACAGCGCCAGCTGGGCCGGGGAGGGGCCGGTGCCGGAGTCCCAGACCGCCAGCAGCGCGCGCCACACCAGCACGTGCAGATCCGCCGAGACCGCGAAGTACGCCTCGACCGCCTCCGGCACCTCGAACAGCATCTCCCCGATCGAGTTGAGCACCGCGCGCTGCACGGTGTGGCCGAGATCGGTGAGCACCTCGCGCACCAGCGCCACCTCGAGCTCGAGCATGTGGGCGTGATCGGGTTCGGCGCGGCGGGCCTGGGTTTCGAGTTCGTCGACCGCGGCGGTCAAGGCGGCCGGATCGATCCCGCGCTCGGCGGCGGTGTAGTCGAGCAGGGCCTCGAGCACGATGGCGCGTTCGGCGGCCACGATATTGCCGAACATGGCGGCCGCGGTCTCGGGTGCGTGCATGGACAGCCGGAACAGCCGGCGATACACATCCAGCCCGCCCGTGCGGCGGACGTCGCGGACGGTGAAGCCGCGCCCGCGGTGGGCGTCGACGAAGCCGTAGGATTCCAGCCGGCCCAGCACCAATTGCGCAGTGGCCCGGTTCATCTCGAATTCCTCGGCGACCTGGCGGACCGACGGCATCAGGTCACCGGGCGCGTACTCCCCGGTCGCGACGCGGCGAGCCAGCTCGTCGGCGACGTCGGCGACGACCGTCTGGGCACCCATCCTGTCACCTTTCGACAACTATCGGATACGTCCCAGACAGTTTAAGCTCTGGTGTGCCAGACTGCACGTGCATACACCCCCGGCACGTCCCGATATCAGGTATGACGATCGCCACGTATGGTGGAAAGGTACGCCGACCCGGGGTCGTATCCGGCGCACACGACGAGGTGAGCAATGTCGATTCGGCGAATCGGTGGACGACCAGGGGGCGAGGGGGACCGGCCGCCGGTGCACGCCGCCGTCCGCAATGCCAGAATCGCCAGTCTCCCGGTGGCTTTCGCCGGTCGGCAGGCGGCCGGGATCGGCAAGCGGGCCCTCGGCAAATCGACCGCCGAGATCAATGCCGACATCCAATTGCGCACCGCCCAGCACATTTTCGAGGTGCTCGGCGAATTGAAGGGCTGCGCCACCAAACTCGGGCAGCTGCTGTCGCTGTACGAACTGGCCCTGCCCTCGGAGATCGCGGCCCCCTACCGCACCGCACTGTCCCAGCTGCAGGATGCCGCCCCTACCATGCTGCCCGCCACCGTCCACGAGGCCATGACCACCGGGATGGGCGAGAACTGGCGCTGGCATTTCAGCGAATTCGACGATCGACGGGCCGCGGCGGCCTCGATCGGGCAGGTGCATCGCGCGGTGTGGCGCGACGGCCGTCAGGTGGCGGTCAAGGTGATGTACCCGGGCGCGCGTCAAGCGGTGCTGGCCGACCTCGAGCAGCTGCGCCGAATCTCGGTGCTGGCCACGGTCTTCGCGCCCGGCGCGGATGTTCCCGCGGTGACCGAGGCCATCTGCACCTGCGTCGCCGACGAGCTCGACTACGCCGCCGAGGCCGACCACCAGCGCCGCTTCGCCGCCGCCTACGCCGACGACCCGGACTTCGTGGTGCCCAATGTGCTGACCCAGCGCGGCGACGTCATCGTCACCGAATGGCTGCACGGCACACCGGTTTCCCGGATCATCGAATCCGGCACGCCCGCGGAACGCAGCCGAGTCGGCATGCTCATCATCCGATTCCTGCTGTCGTCCTGGTCGCGCACCGGGCTGCTGTACAGCGACCCGCATCCGGGCAACTTCCGGGTGCTGCCGGACGGGCGGCTGGGAGTGGTGGATTTCGGGGCCTGCACGCCGTGGCCGCCGCCGGGCTTCGAGGAATTGGTCGGCGAGCTCATGGACGCCACATTCAATGGGAGCACAGCCGATTTGGACGCCGCGATCCGCCGCCACCGCTTCGTACGGCCGGGCCGCAACTTCGACGTCGAAACGCTGGCCGAGGGCCTGTCCGCCGCCGGCGAACCCCTCACCTCCCCCACCTTCCGGCTGTCCACGGCGTGGCTGCGCGGCCACGTCCGTTCCGCATTGGCACCCCGGCTCTCCAACGTCAATCGCCAACTCGACATGCCCGCCTACTTCACCCCCTTCGCCCGCAGCTTCCTCACCGCCCTCGGCGTCGTCTGCCAACTCGAAACCGAGGGACCGATCCGCGCCGAATTCGCCCGCTGGTCACCCGAACTCGCCGCCGCCCTCGAACGCCACGACGCCCGCCGCGCCCAGCCCGTCGATCTCGGCATAGTCCGCCACCTACGCGCGGTTCCCCCGGGCCGCCGAGCCTCGATCGTCGGCTGACAATTCCCCTCGCGCAAATAGCGCTGACGCACAACAAATTCCAAAGACAGCTCCAGAATAAATACCGATAGCCCTTTTCGAAAACAGACCCAGCCAAATACAAATATCTCCAAATACCCTACGTAACTGGACATTTCAGGTTCCCTACCTTCGAATTCAATGGTAGAATAGAAGCATGAATTCGATGGGGGTGACATTCGACAACTGCGGCATCACCGAACTGGTGACCGCAGTCGAAACCCTCTCGGCCACCCTTGCTCACGCCACCCTCACCCCGTTCGCGGATGCCGATGTGGTGGCGTTGATGCAGCAGCTGGAAACCTGCAAGCGCAAACTGTCGGCGCTGGATTCGAAGCTGATCATCGAAGCCTCGGATCGTTCGTTGCCGGAGGCCAGTGGTGCGGGCAAGCTGGTGCCGTTCCTGCGTCAAACCCTGAGCCTGTCCGCCCACGACGCCTCGGTGCGGGTGAAGATCACCCGCGAATGCGGCGAATTCACCGAACCCAACGGCCGTCCCCGCCCCGCGGCCCTCCCGGTAGCGGCGGAAGCCTTTGCCGCGGGCGCGCTCTCGCGTGACCACGTGCGTCACATCGTGGATATCATGACGCATCTGCCCACCGACATCCCGGTCGAGACTCGTGTGGATGTGGAGCAGGTGCTGGTGGAACAGTCTTGTGAGGGTTTGTTCCCTGACGACCTCCCGAAGATCGGCCGCGAGATCCTCGCCCGTTTGGATCCGGACGGCACGGTGATCAATGATGCCGACCGTCGCCGCCGTCGCGGCTTGGTGATCGGCCGCCCGGGTGTGGATGGCATGTCGTGGGTGGAGGGCTGGATCACTCCGGAGCTGCGTGCGTGCTTGGATGCGGTGCTGGCGAAGTTCGCTCCCCGGCGGGGCTGGCAGTACTCATCGTGGCCATCGAGTGGCTCGCGAACCGGGCCATGCACCCGCCGGGACCGAGAGGTCACAACCCTAACTCGTTGGGCTGCAGAAAGGATGGTGCCCTAGTGAGCGAACCATGGCAGATCAGTGCCGACGTGCTGGTGATCGGCGGCGGGCCCGCCGCGTGCTGGGCGGCGGTGCACGCCCGGGAAGCCGGGGCCGAGGTGGTGCTGGTGGACAAGGGATACTGCGGGACCAGCGGTGCGACAGCGCCTGCGGGCACCGGGGTCTGGTATGTGGCGCCCGAGGCCAACGCCCGCGCCAATGCGAAGGCCAGTCGGGAGGCGTTGGGCGGGCATCTGGCCGACCACTATTGGATGGATCGCGTGCTGGATCAGACCTACGCGAACATGAACCGGCTCGCGGTGGAGGGGCGGTATCCGTTCCCGGTCGATCCCGCAACGGGGGAGCAGTTGCGCACCGGCGTGCAGGGGCCGGAGTACATGCGGCGCATGCGCGCGTGGGTGCGGCGGCTGGGCGTGCGCATCCTGGATCACGCACCGGCACTGGAACTTCTGGTCGACGCCGACGGCGTCGTGCGCGGTGCGGCCGGATATCAACGCCAGGCCGACGCCGACTATCGGGTGATCGCCGGTGCGGTCGTGCTCGCCAGCGGCGGCTGCGCCTTCCTGTCGCGGGCGCTGGGCACCAATGTCGACACCGGCGACGGCGCGCTCATGGCCGCCGAGGTCGGCGCGCGGTTCTCGGGCATGGAGTTCTCCAACGCCTACGGCATCGTGCCCAAGGGCTCGACCATCACCAAGACCGCCTACTACGGCTACGCCACCTTCTATCACGAGGACGGGCGAGTGCTGGAAGGCGCGGGCTCCATCAAGGGGCGTTCGGTGATCGCGCGAACCCTGTTGTCGGAGAAGGTGTTCGTGCAGCTGGACCGCGCCGACGCCGACGTGCAGGCGCGCATGCGGGTGGGTCAGCCCAACTTCTTCCTGCAATTCGATCGCCGCGGCATCGACCCGTTCACCGACCGCTTCGAGGTCGACCTGCTCGCCGAGGGGACGGTGCGCGGCACCGGCGGCATCGATGTCGTCGACGACGACTGCGCCACCACGGTTCCCGGCCTGTACGCGGCGGGCGACGCGGCGACCCGGGAGCGCATCTGCGGCGGCTTCACCGGCGGCGGCAGCCACAACTCGGCGTGGGCCATGTCCTCGGGCAGCTGGGCGGGCCGGGGCGCGGCCGCCTTCGCGCTACGCTCCGGCCGGCCCGATGCGAGCTCCCTGCGCGGTGCGGGCGGCATCGGATTGCGGCCTGCCGCAGGCGATTCCCCGACGGGCGATGCCCTGACAGCCGACGAAGTGGTGGCCGCCGCACAGGCGGAACTCATCCCGTTCGAGAAGAACTACCTACGCCACGGCGACCGCCTCACCCCCGCGTTGACAGCCCTCGACGAATTGTGGAACCGCGCCACCCGCGAACTCGGCGCCGCAACCGGCATCGAGCGCGTCCGCGCCCGGCAGGCCGCCGCCATCACAGCGGTCGGCCGCCTGATGTACCGATCCACCTTGGCGCGCACCGAAACCCGCGGCATGAGCAAACGCGCCGACCACCCCACCCAAGACCCGGCCCAGCACCACCACATCCTCTCGGGCGGCCTCGACCACGTGTGGGTCACCACGACACCGGCGGCCGGCGCGATCGTGGCGGTGGCGTCATGATCGAACTGGTTCGTGGTGAGGACTGCATCGCCTGCGACAAGTGCATCGACGTCTGCCCGACAGATGTTTTCGATCGCAGTGCCGCCGGAATTCCGCTCATCGCAAGGCAATCCGACTGCCAAACGTGCTTCATGTGTGAGGCGTACTGCCCGACCGACGCCCTCTACGTGGCCCCGGACGCCACACCGCTCGCGGATCGCACTGTCATTCCCGAGGCGCACATCGGTCGCTACCGTGAGCAGCTCGGCTGGGGGAAGGGTCGCCGTCCCGGCAGCCTCATCGCCATCGGGCCCGAACTGCCACACGGCACGCCACCGCCGCGCCTGTCCGAAGTCGCGCCGCGCGTTTCGGAGTCGACACACGTGGCCGGCACTTCGCGACCGCAGTAGCGCATTGCTGGCGTGGCCAGTCCACCGCGCCGCTCCCAACTGTGACGTGTTCTCCCAGCGCCCAATTCATAGCTGATGGGCATTACTTGCGGTGGCTATTCGGGGCTGAGGCGTTGAACAATCACTTGCGCAGTGTGATTGGCGTCCCGGTACCCGTCAGCGCAGCGCCAGCGCCAGGAAGAAGTCGACGCGATCCTCGAGGCGCGAGAGGTCGCGGTTGGTGAGTTCCTCGATGCGCTGGATGCGGTAGCGCAGCGTATTCACGTGCAGGTGAAGTAGATCCGCGCACTTGGTCCAGGAGCCGGACACCTCGAGGAAAGTCTCCAGGGTGTGCACCAGGTCGGCGCGGTTGTCCTGGTCGTAGACGCGCAGCGGGTCGAGCAGGCGCACACGGAACATGCGGCGGACTTCGTCGGGCACACTGGCCAGCAGCAGCATGTGGGTGGCCAGTTCGTCGTGGCGCACCACGCTGGTGGGCTGCTGGCGTTCGGCGGCCATGCGCCGGGCGTAGCGGGCCTCCTCGACCGCGCCGCGCAGCCCCTCGCCGTCGACTGCGCCGCTGATGCCCACCGACAGTCGGCTCTGCTGCAGACCGGGTTCGAGGGCTTCGATGGCCCGGTGAATGTGGTCGTCGAGCGCCTGCTCGTCGCCGAGCGCGACCAGCAGGATGACCTCGCCGTCGACCACGCCGATGGCCGGACTGCGATCGTGCAGGATCTCGCGCAGCACCGCGCGCAGCTCACCCGGCCGCACGGCCCCGGAATCGGTGGTGGCCGCGACCGCGAGATAGCGGTCCGACAGGCCCAGTCCCGTCAGCTCGAGCCGGGAGACGATGTCGGCGGGCTTGGCCTCCGACATGATCAGCTCGATGAGTTCCTGCGCGAGCCGCCCTTCGGCGCTCTGGCGATCGTCCTGCCGCGCCCGCTCGAGGGAGACCACCGCGGCCAGTTCGCCGATGAGCGCGCGGCGATCCTCCGGCCAGTCCTTGTAGTCGCTCTCGAACACCAGAAACCAGTCGGCGATGCGCGAGGTGCCGTCCGCGTCGACCGCGAACAGCGAGTACCGCACCTGACTGTGGGAGAGCACATGCGGTAACCGCTTGGCGCTCAAGAACGCCGAGCGCACCTGCTCGGGCAGATCCCGGGTGGGCCCGGCCACCACGCGACCCAGCGACGAGACCACCCAGCATCGCGTGCCCAGGGTGCGATGCACCAGATCCAGCACCGAGTCGAGCCCGCCGCCGGACACCAGCTGCCGATGCCGATCGAGGATCGCGCTCAGATCCGCCGCGCGCCCCGACGACAGTCGCCGGTTGATGGTTTCGGTCACCGTGGCGAAGGCGATGTGCTCCTCGACCCGGAACAACGGGATTCGGTGTTTCTTACAAGCCGCGACCAGATCCTCCGGCGCGTCGCCGAAGAGCGCGTCGCCGGCGGCCAGCGCGGCCACCTTCGCCCGCGCGATGTTGCTGACGAATTGCTCGCTGTCCTCGGGTTGCAGCCGCCATTGGAGGCCGGTCAGCACGAATTCGCCGCCGGACAGATACCGGCTGGGATCTAACATGTCCGTGGTTACTACCCAGCGTACGAACCGGTCCAGCTCGTCTTCTCCGGTGACGAGCCGTAGGCCGAGGTCGTTCATGGTCAGGAGGGAACGTAACCGCATTTTTCCGAGGCTAACAGTCGGTGACGCGCCGGTTACCGAACTTGGATGTAACTACAAACGAGTCCCTGTGTCGCAGGCCACAGATTCGGATGTCTCGTCCTTTCGGGCATGACCGCTCGCCGGGTTAGGTGGTTGAAACACGCCAAAGATGGTTTGGAGGTCGGATGTCGAGTCGCCTGGAATGGCTCGGTTCGCTGTCCCTGGAAGACGCGGAGACGCAGTTGCTCACCTGCAACGCGTCCCGATCCTGGGCCCGCAAGATGGTCGCGAACCGGCCGTACGCCGACGAGTCGAGTCTGATCGCCGCCGCGGTGACCGGGGTCACCGAGCTGTCGTGGGCCGATATCGAGGAGGCCCTCGCGGCGCATCCCCGCATCGGCGAGCGCACCGCCGCCACCCATCAGTCCGAGCAAGAGGCCAAGTGGTCGGCCGAGGAGCAGTCCGGCGCGACCGACGCCGATGCCGTCATCAAGGCCGATCTGGCCGCCGGTAACGTGGCATACGAGAAGCGGTTCGGCCATGTCTTCCTGATTCGCGCGGCGGGGCGCAGCGCCGCCGAGATGCTGTCCGAACTCCAGATCCGCCTGGGCAACACCGTCGCCGACGAGCAGCTCGTCGTCCGGCGCGAACTGGCCGACATCACCGGCCTGCGCGTGCGGAAACTGCTGGCGGACTGAGCGCGGAGGACTATCACGTGGCAAAGCTGGTCATCGAAAACGCTTATCTCGCACCGGTTGTCGGCGCCGAGATCCCCAACGGTCATCTGGTCGTCGGTGACGACGGCCGCATCGAAGCTCTCGGCGCGGGACCGGCGCCGACGGTGGTGGGCGCTGAACGCCTCTCCGGCACCGGCTGCCTGGTGACCCCGGGCCTGGTGAACACCCACCACCACCTCTACCAATGGGCCACCCAGGGGCTGTTCCAGGACGCGACCCTGTTCGAGTGGTTGACCGGGCTGTATCGGCTGTGGGCGACCATGGACGCCGAGATCGTGCACGGCGCCGCGCAGGCGGGTCTGGGCTGGCTGGCGCTGACCGGCACCACCACCTCCACCGATCACCACTACCTGTTTCCCAAGGGGCGCGGCGATCTGTTCGAGGCCGAGGTGCGCGCGGCGCGTGAGATCGGGCTGCGCTTCCACCCGTGCCGCGGTTCCATGGACCGCGGCCAGTCCCAGGGCGGGCTGCCGCCGGACGAGGTGGTGGAGGACCGCGACGCGATCCTCGCCAGCACCGAGGAGATCATCCGCACCTATCACGACCCGTCGTTCGACTCCATGCTGCGCGTGGCCGTCGCCCCCTGTTCGCCGTTCTCGGTGTCGGAGGGGCTGATGGTGGAATCCGCCGCGCTGGCTCGTACGCACGGGGTTCGCCTGCACACCCACCTCGCCGAGACCCTCGACGAGGAGGAGCACTGCATCGAGCAGATGGGTTGCACGCCGGTCGAATACATGGAGAAGCTGGGCTGGCTCGGCGACGACGTGTGGTTCGCGCACGCGGTGCACCTGCACGACAAGGACATCGCGGCCTTCGCCAAGACCGGCACGGGTTCGGCGCACTGCCCGACCTCGAACGCCCGGCTGGGCGCGGGGATCGCGCGGGTGACCGATCTGATCGCGGCGGGAGCGCCCGTCGGCCTCGGGGTCGACGGCGCGGCCTCGGCGGAACTGACCTCCATGGCCGGCGAGATGCGCCAGGCGCTGCTGTTCCAGCGCGCCGTGCACGGCCCGCGCGCCCTGACCGCGCGCCAGGCCCTCGAGGTCGCCACCCTGGGTGGCGCTCGAAACCTGGGGCGGCACAACGAGATCGGTTCGCTCGAGGTCGGCAAACTGGCCGACATCGCGGTCTGGCGGGTGGACGGCTTCCGGGCCGCGCTCGAGGATCCGGTATGCGCCTTGGTGTTCGGCCCGCAGCCGCCACTGGCTCGCCTGCTCGTCGGTGGCGACACCGTGGTGGCCAACGATGAACTCCAGACCATGCCGCAGGATGCGGTCGCGCGCGCAGGCGCCGATGCCCGCAGCCGAATCATGCGACAGGAGAACCGATGACGTCCAGATAGACCGCACGACAAAGCCCTGACGACCCCGCGGTCACCGGAGAGCCACCCATGCTCTCCTCGACGCCTGCGATCGCCGCAGCGATTCGCGATGCCTGCCGCAGCGGGGCGGCACCGGGAACCTCACACGGGTTTCCGGAAGTCCGGACAACAGCTTCCGGACAAGTTGATTAACAGGGGCAAGTCCGTTCCACACGGTAAAGACCCCACAACAAGCATCACCGAATCCGCGGCTCGGGATCTCCCCCAGCATCCGTGCCGCTGGTCGGCTACGCCCATAGGAGGGCAGCCATGACCCAGACTCAGTCTCCGATCACCACGACGGAAACGCGAGTATCCCCGCTCGACAAGGTGTTCCGGTTCACCGAGCGCAAGACCAGCCTATCCCGTGAAATCCGCGGCGGCATCACGACTTTCGTCGCTATGGCGTATGTCATATTGCTGGTGCCGCTGATTCTCGGCGGCGTCACCGACGCGCACGGCGACAAGCTGAGCATCGCTCAGCTGACCACCACGACCGCCTTCTCCGCCGGTCTGACGACCGTCCTGATGGGCGTCGTCGGCAATGTGCCCCTCGCATTGGCCGCCGGCCTCGGTCTGGTCCCCGTCGTCGCCTTCCAGGCCGCGCCGCACATGACCTGGCCGCAGGCCATGGGCCTGGTGGTGCTGATGGGCATCGTGATCGTGATCCTGGCCGCGACCGGCCTGCGGACCATGATCATCAACGCCATTCCGCTGGCCATGAAGAACGCCATCGGCGTCGGCATCGGCATGTTCATCGCCATGATCGGCCTGGCCTCCTCCGGGGTGGTCGGCAAGGGTTCCGGCACGCCGGTGACCATGGGCGTGGACGGGCATCTGTCCGGTTGGCCCACCGTCATTTTCGCGGTCGGCCTGCTGCTCATGCTGGCGCTGTTCATCCGCAAGGTGCCGGGCGCGATCCTGATCAGCATCGCCATCGCCACCGTGCTGGCCATCGTGGTCAACTCCATCGCGAAGATCGACCCCAAGCAGTGGGGCACCGTCGTGCCCGAGAAGCCCAAGTCGCTGTTCGCCGCACCGGATTTCGGGCTGCTCGGCCACATCGACCTGTTCGGCGGGTTCGCCACCGCGGGCGCGATGACCGCCACCGTGGTGCTGTTCACCCTGGTGCTGACCGGCTTCTTCGATGCCATGGGAACGGTTTTCGGCGTCTGTGACGAGGCCGGCCTGGTGGACGAGACCGGTCAGGTGCCCGGCATGGGCAAGATCCTGACCACCGACGGTGTCGCCCAGATCATCGGCGGCCTGTCCGGCGGTGCGGGTTCCACGGTGTACGTCGAGTCCGCGACGGGTGTCGGTGAGGGTGCTCGTACCGGTCTGGCCAGCGTGGTCACCGGCGGACTGTTCTGCGCCGCGGTGTTTTTCACCCCGATCGCGGCCGTGGTGCCGATTCAGGCCGCCTCACCCGCCCTGGTGCTGGTCGGCGCGCTGATGATGACCCAGGCCCGCAAGATCGACTGGAACGATCTCGAGGTCGCCATCCCGGCGTTCATCACGATCGTGCTCATGCCCTTCACCTACTCGATCACCAACGGTGTCGGCGCCGGTCTGATCGCCTTCACCGTGATCAAGCTCGCGCGCGGCAAGTTCCGTGAGATCCATTGGCTGGTGGCCCTGGTCAGCGTGGTGTTCGTCGCCTACTTCGGCATCAACGGCATCGAAATGGCGCTGGGAGGCTAGTCATGCGCGAGGTCGCGGCACAGCTGCTCGAATGGCACGAGGCGGGTAAGGATTACGCGCTCGCCTCGGTCATCGGGAGCGGTGGCTCCGCACCCCGTCCGATCGGCGCGGCCATGGCCGTGGATGCCGAGGGCACCGTCATCGGGAGCGTTTCCGGTGGCTGGGTGGAGGGCGCGGTCCAGGAGTTGTGCCGCGAGTCGCTGGCTACCGGGCAGGTCATGCGAGAAAGCTTCGGCTACAGCGATTCCGACGCCTCCGCGATCGGATCGACCTGCGGCGGAACGATTCAGGTGTTCGTCCAGTCGGTGACCGAGGCCAACCGCGACGCGGTGGACAAGGTCCTGCGAGCTGAGGGGGAGGCCGTCGCACTCGTGCGCGACCTCGACAGCGGCGCCACCATGGCGCTGGGCACCTGGTGGACCGCCGGAGCCGAATTCGACGAGCAGGTCGTGGCGCAAGCCCAGGGCATGCTCGACAGCGGCCAGACCGCGGTACGGACGCTCGGCTGTGAGGGCAGCCAGGTGACCGTGCTCGTGGAATCGCATGTGCCGCCGCCGCGGATGATCGTCTTCGGGGCGATCGACTTCGCGGCCGCGGTGGCCCGGATCGGCACGTTCCTCGGCTACCACGTCACCGTGTGCGACGCGCGGGCGGTCTTCGCCACCCGCGCCCGCTTCCCGGAGGCCGACGAGGTGGTCGTGGAATGGCCGCACCTGTATTTGGCGCGAACCCGGGTCGATGCCCGGACCGCGCTGTGTGTACTCACTCACGACGCCAAAATCGATGTGCCGCTACTGGAGGTGGCGCTTCGCCTGCCGGTGGCGTACGTGGGTGCGATGGGCTCCCGGCGCACGCACGAGGATCGTCTCCAGCGACTTCGTGCGGTCGGGATGACGACGGCCGAACTGGCGCGGCTGAAGTCGCCCATCGGACTCGATCTGGGCGGGCATACCCCGGCGGAGACGGCCGTCTCCCTCGCCGCCGAGATCGTCGCGGTCCGCCGTGGGGGAACCGGGGTACCCCTGGCGACCTACGGCGGACCCATTCACCGCGACGCGATCGTGGTGCCAGAGGTGACCGTCCCGGATTCCCCGGACGCGCTGCACCTGCTCGAATCCCTGCTCACCGACTGACTTTCCGACCGAAAAGGAACCACGGCAATGCCTTTGATCTTCCTGAACGGGGGTGCCATGCGCGGCGGTCCCCTGAACTACCTGCTCGAGGGCGCACCGTTCGCCGGGGAGGCCAAGACCGCGCCGCAGTACCGGTTCTATTCGGTCGACGACCGATTCCCCGGCCTGCACCCGGTGGCCTACGGCGGCGCGCCCATCGCCGGCGAACTGTTCGACGTGCCCATGGACGTGCTGCGCAACCGGCTGCTGCCATCCAAGTCACCGGACCTGGAACTGGGTGTGATTGCCTTGGAGGACAATCGTTCCGTGCTGGCCATGATGTTGCGCCGCCCGGCGCTCGCCTCGCCGGAACTGGTCGACATCACCGATTTCGGCAGCTGGCACAGTTACCGGGAGGACATCGCCGGATGAGGTACACCGCCGCGGGCGCGCCGCGGAAGTTCGACGTGCACTGCTCGATCCTGTTCACCGACCTGCCGCTGCTGGAACGGCCGGCGGCGGCCGCGGCGGCGGGGTTCGAGGCGGTCGAATTCTGGTGGCCCTTCGGCGAGAACCCGGTGCCCGGGGACAAGGAGGTCGACGCGTTCGTGTCCGCGATCGCCGATTCCGGGGTGCGGCTGATCGGGTTGAACTTCATCGATCTGGTGCCGGCCGGTAAGGGCTTGGCCTCCATTCCGGGACGGGAACGCGAGTTCCGGGACAATATCGACGTCACGGTGGGGATTGCGGAGCGGCTGGGATGCCGCTCCTTGAATGCGTTGTACGGCAATCGGATTCCCGGTGCGGATCCGGCCGCGCAGGACGCGCTGGCGCTCGAGAACCTGGCGCTGGCCGCCGCGGCCGCCGCGCGCATCGACGCGCAGGTGGTGCTGGAGGCGCTCAATTCCATCGAATCGCCGGACTATCCGATCACCTCGGCCGCACGGGCCGTCGAGGTGATCGACGCGGTCGGCGCACCCAATCTCCGATTCCTCTGCGACCTTTACCATCTCGCCCGCATGGGTGCGGACCTGCACGGCGTGATCGCCGAATTCGCCCCCTACATCGGGCATGTGCAGATCGCCGATGCGCCCGAGCGCAGCCGTCCCGGTACCGGCACGCTCGATTTCGCAAGCCTGTTCGCCGCACTCGACGCCGTCGGTTACGACGGCTGGATCGGCCTGGAATACAAGGACCCCGAACACGATTGGAGTTGGATGCGGTGAGCACCATCGGATTCATCGGTCTCGGCATCATGGGCGGCCCGATGGCCGGGCACCTGGTCGCCGCGGGCCACGAGGTGACCGGTTACAACCGGTCGGCGGCCGCGGTGGAGAAGCTGGTGGCCGCCGGCGGGATCGGCGCCGGAAGCGTGGCCGAGGCCGTCGACGGCAAGGACATCGTGATCACGATGCTGCCGCAGGACGAGCAGGTGCGCGAGGTGTTCACCGAGATCGTCCGGCACGCGAAAACCGGTGCGCTCTACATCGATTTCTCCAGCGTCACCCCGCAGACGGCGGAGTGGACGGCTACCGAAGGCGCGAAGCGTGGCCTGCGGGTGCTGGACGCGCCGGTCAGCGGCGGTGAGCCGGGTGCGGTGAACGCGGCGCTGTCGATCATGGTGGGTGGGTCCGACGCGGATTTCCAGGCGGCCGAACCGATCTTCGCCGCTGTCGGCAAAACATACGAACTGGTTGGGCCCAACGGGTCGGGGCAGGTCGTGAAGGCCGCCAACCAGCTGATCGTCGGCGGCACGTACGCGCTCGTCGCCGAAGCCATCGTGCTCATGGAGAGTCTCGGCGCGGACGCCGCCAAGGGCCTCGACGTCCTCGCGGGCGGCCTGGCGGGCAGCAAGATCCTCGAACTCAAGCGAAAGACCATGCTGGAGCGCGACTTCCAGCCCGGCTTCCGCATCGACCTGCACCACAAGGACATGGGCATCGTCACCCAGGCCGCCCGCGAGGCCGAGGTCACCATCCCCATGGGCGCACTCACCGCCCAGCTCATCGCCGCCGCCCGCGCCATGGGCCACGGCTCCCTCGACCACTCGGCCCTGCTGCTCGTCGCCGAAGCCCTCTCCGGCAAAACCGCCCCCACGCCGACCGACGAGGCCGACGCGTGAACGACGTCATGCACCGCCCCCCGCACTGGCTGGACCAGCACGGCCACGGCGAAATGGCCTGGCCCCCAGGCTGGACCGTCGACCGCTACACCGTCCAACTGCCCGTGATCCGCGAACCGGCGAATCTATCCACGAAAACCCCCGCGCCCCAACCCAACTGCGACCTCCCCGAGCGCACGGAATGACCGGCGAGGACTTCGAGTCCCCAGACGAGGCCGCCACCCCGGACCTCGGCCGCGACGACACCGGCTGGCTGCGCGTCAGCGGCCGTGCCGGCTGCGATCCCGTGATCACCATCAGCCGCGCCGACGCGGCCCGCATCGGCGAGGCGGGCCCATGATCCAGCCGCGGGGTGGAGTGCGCCGGAGTTCGATGGAAGGCCACGTGATCGTGGCGCCGGACAAGTTCGCCGGTTCGCCGGTTCGCTGACCGCGCCTCAGGTCGCCGCGCATCCGGCGGCCGGATTCCGCAGGGCGCGACCCGACGTACCCGCGTGGTGACGGGTGGCCCTCCCCGGCACCAAAACCACCACTGGGGCTCGCCACCCCATTCCCCAGCGGGGGCCGCTGACCGATGAGGGGTCGGCGGCCCCCGCGCTCGTCCTGGAATCAGCCTGTATTCTCTTGTATGCTCTGTCTGTGACTTTCCATTTTCGTGAGGACGTCTCCGAGGTTGATTGCCTTCATGACGTCACTGCGGCGGAAGTAATGCAAGCACTTGCGTATTCGCGGCGCTGGCCGCAGCGGATCGAGTCGAAGGTCGACTCGACGGTGCTACAGATCTTCAGTCGCACGGATGCGGGTCGCGGTGTGGCTATTCTGGTGATTCAGATCGATCGCTGGGATTGGCTCGTCTACGCCGCGCGGGCTTTGGAAGTGGATGAGAACGCCGAATACACCGTGTGGGAGGTACAGCAATGACCATCGATAAACGCATTCAGGACCTGACCACCCAGGCGGCCGATGCTGACCTCATGAACGGATTCCTGGCTGGGCAGCTCGTTCGGACCAATGGGCCGACAGATGACTCGGAGTTGCCGACGCCCGACGCCGCCGAGGTCGAGTCAGCACGGATGGTGCCTACGACGGTCCGTTTCTCTGCCGCGCAACGGGAAAAGCTCGAAAAGCTCGCCAAAGCTCGTAAAACCGATGTTTCCAGCCTGCTGCGGGATTGGGTCGACCATCAACTAGAGGCCTCCGAACATCCGGAGCGGAAACTGATCACCCTCGAGGAAGCGGTCGAAGCGCTGCGGAACCTTCCGCATTCCGCCTGACCGTCACCGGATCGGGTGGCGCCTCTGGCGTCCCGGACATAACTCGAGCGGCCGTGTGCCCGGCATCGAAATTCGATGCCGGGCACACCTTTAGCGCAGTTGGCGGTTATACCAGGGCGCGGGTGGCGAGGATGGCGGCGGCGGTGCGTTGGCCCATGCGGATGGCGCCGTCTACGTGTTGGAAGCCGTGGCCGGCGAGGTCGGAGCAGGAGAAGTGGAGGGGGCCTACGGGGTCGCGGTGGTCGTGGCCGTAGCGGGTGAGGCCGCCCAGGTCGAAGCTGACGCCGTAGGCGCCTCGGGTCCATTCCTCGCTGCCCCAGTCGGATTCGTAGAAGACGACGGGATCGGCGGCTTCGGGGCCGAGGTAGCGGACCAGGCAGTCGAGGGCGGCTTGTTTGCGTTCGGCGGGGGTCATGGCGAAGTAGGCGTCGGCTTGGGTGTGGGCGATGAAGCCGACCATGGCGCCGTTGTCCACGCCGTGGTTGGTGTTGTCGTACACCTCCGAGACCAGATCGGTGTCGCTGAAACCGGTGCCGGACAAGCCCTTCGCGCGCCAGAACGGGGTCTCGTAGACCGCGTGCACCTTGACCACGAAACCGAAGGACATGTGCTGGTGCATCTGGTGGCGGCGGCGCGGCAGCGGGGGATCGAAGCTGATGCCCGCGTATAGATTCGGCGGCACGGCCAGCACCACGCGATCGGCGTGCACCTCGAGGTCGCCGTCGGCGAAGACGGTGACGCCGGTGTCGGACCAGCGGATCTTGCGCACGGGGGCGTTGAGGTGCACGTCCGCGCCCAGCGAGGCGGCCAGGCGCTGCGAAACCTGTTGCATGCCACCAATGACGCGCTTGTCGAGCATGAAGGTGTCGGTGGCCAGCGAGGTGTAGGAGCCCTGCGCGGCGGCCATGTGCAGCGCCTGCAGGGTGGAGAAGGTGTGGGCGGGCTTGGTCAGCATGGCGCCGGCGACGAAGAACGACACCGTCTCGCGGGCGTACTCGTTGTCGGACTGGCCCTCGAGCCAGATGCTGAACGGGATCGAATCCAGTTCGGCCGCTCGCGGATGCGCCCACGGCTCCTCTGCGCCGACCTCCGCGGCCAGCCCGTCGAGCAGGGCGAGCAGCCGGTCGATCTCGGCGGCGGTCTCGGCCGGGGCGGGGAAGGCGTCGCCGATGAATTGCTGCCGGGTGCCGTCGGCGGCCAGATACACCGATTCGCCCTCGCGGTAGCGGGAGAAGGTCCGCAACCCGAGCTCCTCGACCAGCGCCAGCGCGGCGGTGTGATGCGGCGAGAGCCACTGGCCGCCGATCTCGATCATGGCGCCGTCGATATCGCCGGTCCAGGTGCGGCCGCCGACCCGGTCCCGGGCCTCGAGCACGGTCACCGACAGGCCGGCCCTGTGCAGTTCGGCGGCGGCGGTCAGACCGGACGGTCCGGCCCCGACGATCACGACGTCACGAGTGATGACAGCCACGAGAGCTCCTTACCGGTAATTCGACATCAGGCGATAACCCGATGGTTGCCAATTCAGTATGTGCGCGCGGTCACGATCATGCCCGCGCCGTTTCGGTGAGCCGGCCCGCCCCTCGTTCGCCGCTTCGGCGTGTGCGGGCCGGATCATCCCCGGGAACCGGGGTCAGCGAGCCGGGAGCGGCTCGTTCTGGGTGATGCAGTGGATGCCGCCGCCGCGCGCGAAGATCGGGCGGGCGTCGACGGTCACGATGCTGCGGCCGGGATACACCCGCAACAGGATGTCGGCGGCCTCGGCGTCGGACGGATCGTCGAAGCCGCACAGGATGACCGCGCCGTTGCAGACGTAGTGGTTGATGTAGCTGTAGTCCACGAACCCCTCCTCGTCGCGCAACGTGCGCGGCGCGGGGACCGGGATGACCTCGAAAGCGGTTCCGGCGGAGGTGGTTTCGGCCGCGAACTGCTCGAGCAACTCGCGGCTGAGCTCGTGATCGGGATGCTCGGGGTCACGCTGGTCGTGCACCAGCACCACCCCCGGCGCCGGCAGCGCCGCCACGATGTCGGCGTGCCCGCGGGTGCCGAAGCGCTGCGAATCCCGCCACAGCCCGCGCGGCAGCCAGATCGCGGTGTCGATGCCGATGGTCCGGCGCAATTCGGCTTCGACGTCGGCCTTGGTGAGCCCCGGGTTGCGGTAGGGGTCCAGTTGCACGGTCTCGGTGAGGATCACCGTGCCCGCGCCGTCGACCTGGATGCCGCCGCCCTCGTTCACCAGCGGGGAGTCGACGATCGGCACCCCGGCGGCGGTGGCGACGGCGCGCCCGATGGCCGAGTCGTGCTCCCAGCGGGCCCAATCCTGTTGTCCCCAGCCGTTGAACACCCAGTCCACGGCGGCCACGGAACCGTCGGTCGCGTGCACGAAGGTCGGCCCGATGTCGCGCATCCACGCGTCGTCCAGGGGCGCTTCCACCAACTCGATCGCACTCGACAGCAGTCGCCGCGCATCGGCGGTGTCGGCGGGATCGACGACCATGGTGACCGGTTCGAATTCGGCGACGGCGTGCGCGACGGCGGTCCACGCGGCCCGCGCCTCGTCGACGGCTTCCGGTGTCGCGGTGATCTCCGATCCCACCGGCGGGAACGCCATCCAGGTGCGTCGGTGCGGCGCGTGCTCGGCGGGCATGCGCCACTCGGCGGCCGTCATCAGGCCCGCCCGAAGGGGTAGTCGCGCTCGACCGGCGCGGTCAGTCGCCCGTAGGTGTCGGGGCGGCGGGTCTCGAGGAACGGGAACAGCGTCAGCCAGTCCTTGCGCTGATCCAGATCCAGATCCGCCACCAGCACCGCGGATTCGTCGCGCGGCGCCTGCACGAGGATGCGGCCGTACGGGTCGGAGATGAAAGACGAACCGTAGAAGGTGATTTCGCCTTCGTCGCCGTAGCGGTTGGGCACGATCATGAAGGTGCCGGCGGTGATCCCGTTGCCCACGATCACGTGCTGCCACAGCGGCTGGGTGTCGAAGGCGGGGAACGACGGCTCCGAGCCGATGGCGGTCGGGTAGACGATCACGTCGGCCCCGGCGAGGGAGTACATGCGCGCGACTTCGGGGAACCATTCGTCCCAGCAGGTCGGCAGGCCGATGCGCACATCACCGAGATCCGGGTGGCTGTGCGGCCGGTACGCCTCGTCGGTCACCGGGCCCGCCCGGAAGTAGGTGTCCTCGTAGTAGCCGGCGCTGATCGGGATGTGCAGCTTACGGGTGCGCCCGACCAGTTCGCCCTTGGGGGACACCAGGATCGCGGTGTTGAACCCGAGCCCGTCACCCTGATCGGCGCGCTCGTAGAGCGAGGCGTGCACGAACACGCCGTGCTCGACGGCCGCCTCGGCCGCGAAGGTGAAGGTCGGCCCCGAGTCCGGATCCTCGGCGTCGGCGCAGGGGTTGTCGCCGCCGCGCACGAAGGCCGGGTACTTGCTGAAGGTCACCTCGGGCAGGAAGACCGCCTTGGCGCCGAGTTCGGCCGCCTGGGCGATGCCCTCGTTCAGTTCGGCGCGCAGGGCCGCGGCATCGGCCTGCCAGCGATGCTGGACCAGCGCCACCCGCAGCGGCTCACGGACGGGGGCCTCGACGCGGGCGTGCGAGACGGGCGGCTCGAAACAGGTGATGACGTTCATGACTACTCCTTCTCGAAAAAGTCTGGGGGAGAATGCTGTTCGGCTACGGCATGGGGTCGCCGGACACCGCGCGCGGCAGGGTCGCGCCCCGGAAGTACGCCGGTTGCCGCCAGCGCTGCACCAGCATCAGCACCGCACCGAGGGCGAGGATCCCGAAGCCCAGATAGAACACCAGGCCGACACCGAAAATCGAAGCGCCGCTGCCGACTTCGGGCTTCAAACTCTCGCGCACCGAGATGCCGAACACGACCAGCAGCATGGTGCCGCCCAGCAGCGGGAACAGCAGCTTGAACAGGAAGTCGCGCACCGAGGCGAACCACCGTCGGCGGAAGTACCAGACACAGGCGAAGGCGGTGATGCCGTAGTACCAGCAGATCATGATGCCCAGTGCCGCAATGGTATCCAGCAGCACATGCTGGGACAGCAGCGCGGTGATGGCGTAGAAGCCGCCCGCCACGACCGCCGCGACCGCGGTGCCGAAGCGCGGCACCTGATACACCGGGTGCACGCTGGCGAAGCGCGGCGGCAGCGCCTTGAAGGTGCCCATGGCCAGCATGGCCCGCGCCGCCGGCAGGAAGGTGGCCTGCAGGCTGGCGATGGTGGAGACCAGCACCGCCGCGAACAGCAGCATCTCGCCCGCCCCGCCCATCACCGGCTGCGCCAGCGCACCGAACACATTGTCGTGCGCGGCGGGCGAGCCCAGGCCGATCCCGGTGTCGCCGACGCCCGCGTACCACATGAGCGCCACCGCCAGCAGCAGATACGTCCCCAGCACGGTCAGGATCGACAGCACTCCGGCGCGGCCGGGCGTGCGCTGCGGATCCTTGCACTCCTCGCCGAGGGTCAGCGCGGTATCCCAGCCCCAGTACATGAACACCGACCCGATCAGCCCGATCGCGAACGCGCCCAGGGTCAGTCCGGTGAACGGGTTGAACCAGTCGATGTCGAAGTGCAGCCCCGACGGCGCGTCTCCGTTCATCGCCTTGGCCAGTGCGATGCCCGCGAACAGCAGCAGCACCACCAGCTGGAAGCCGACCAGCACGTACTGGGCGCGTTCGCTGGAGCTGATCCCGCGGCTGGCCGCCCACCCGGCCGCCGCCAGGAAGGCGAGCGTGGTCACGATATTGATGAGCTTGTTGTCGCCCAGTGCGGCAATGGATTCCGAGTGTGCGAGGCGTCCGATGAACAGATAGAGGAACTCCGCGCCGACGGCCGCGATATTGGCCAGCACGATGACCACCGCGATCACCGACCCCCAGCCCGCCATCCAGCCGACGTACGGACCCAGCGCCCGCGCCGACCAGGTGAACGACGCACCGCAGTCCGGCGTTTCGGAACTGAATTCCTTGTAGGCGTAGGCCGCGAGGAACATCGGGATGAACCCGGCGATCAACAGCGCGGGCATCTTCAACCCGACCGCCGCCACGATCAGGCCGAGACTGGCGGTCGTGGTGTAGGCGGGCGCGATGGACGCGATACTCAAGATGGCGCCGGCGATGGTGCCCACCTTGTTGGTGGCCAATCCCTTGCTGCCGGCGGCATCGTGGGTATCACGCTCTGGAGTCTCTCGCGACGGCGTTGTCGCCTCGGAGGCATTCTGCACGAGCATCCAAGCTCCTGAAACTGGGTCTGGTGGCGTCGCAAGCGTTTTCGCGCGACGGCGCCACCTCGCCGATGGAGAACCGAGCCGGCGCAGTGGGAGCCGACATCGGGTGGGCGCCGAATCCGGCTCAGGGGCCGGGGCGCCGGGTGACGTCAACGCGTGAGCGCGACGTATTTGGTGTCGAGGTATTCGTCGATCCCCTCGGATCCACCCTCGGTACCCAGACCGGACTGCTTGATCCCGCCGAACGGGGCCGCCGGATCGGAGATGACGCCCCGATTGACCCCGACCATGCCGGCTTGCAGCGCGTTCGACACCCGCAGCACGCGATCGAGGTCGCGGGTGTAGAAGTAAGCGGCCAAACCGTATTCGGTGTCGTTGGCCGCGGCCACCACCTCGTCCTCGGTGTCGAAGCCGTAGATGGCGGCGACCGGTCCGAAGATCTCCTCGCGATGCATGCGCGCGGTGCGCGGCACGTCGTCGAGGACGGTGGGCTGGAAGAACCAGCCGGGCCCGTCGATGGCCTTGCCGCCGGTGCGGATCACCGCGCCGGCCGCGACCGCGTCCTGCACGAGGGCGGCGACGCTGTCGCGCTGGCGCTGGTTGATGAGCGGGCCGGTGTCCACGCCGGGCTCGTAGCCGGGACCGACGCGCAGCGCGCCGATCTGCTCGGCGAGCCGGGACGCGAACTGCTCGCGAATCGAATTGTGCACGTAGATGCGGTTGGCCGCGGTGCACGCCTCGCCGCCGTTGCGCATCTTGGCGGCCATGGCCCCGGCCAGCGCGGCATCCAGATCGGCGTCCTCGAACACGATGAAGGGGGCATTGCCGCCCAACTCCATAGAGGTGCGCAGGACATTGTCGGCAGCCTGGCGCAGCAGCAGCTTGCCCACGCGAGTGGAACCGGTGAAGGTCACCTTGCGCAGTCGCGGATCGGCCAGCAGCGGCGCGGTGATGGCCGCGGCGTCGCTGCCCGGCACGATCGACAGCACGCCCGCGGGCAATCCGGCGTCGGCGAACACCCGCGCCAGCGCCAGCATGGTCAACGGGGTGTCCTCGGCGGGCTTCACGATCACCGTGCACCCGGCGGCCAGCGCGGGCCCGATCTTGCGAGAACCCATGGCCAGCGGGAAGTTCCACGGCGTGATCGCCAGACACGGGCCCACCGGCTGCCGAGTGACCAGGATGCGGCCGGTTCCGGCGGGGGAATCGGTGTAGCGGCCGCCGATGCGGACGGCCTCCTCGCTGAACCAGCGCAGGAACTCGCCGCCGTAGGCGACCTCGCCGCGCGCCTCGGCGAGGGTCTTGCCCATCTCCAAGGTCATCAGCAGCGCGATCTCCTCGGTGCGCTCCATCAGAATCTCCCAGGCGCGGCGCAGGATCACCGCACGCTCGCGCGGAGCGGTTGCGGCCCAGGCTGTTTGGGCCCGGCAGGCCGAGTCCAGGGCACGCAGCGCGTCCGCGCCGGAGGCGTCGGCGACCTCGGTGAGAACCTCACCGGTGGCCGGATTGCGCACCGGGAAAGTGGCTTCCGAGGCGGCGGCCGCGGCCGCGCCGTCGATCCAGACGCCCGTGGGGACCAGCTCGCTGATCCGGTCGTACTCCAACATCGTTCTCCTAGACCGGGTTTCAGGCGAGCTCGGTGATGGCGGTGCACAGCACCGTCAGCGCCTCGTCGAGCAGTTCGTCGGTGATCACCAAAGGCGGCAGCAGCCGGATCACATTGCCGTAGGTGCCGCAGGTCAAGGTGATGACACCCTGCTCGAGGCAGCGCTTGGCGACCGCGGCGGTGAGGGCGGCGTCGGGCTCGGTGGTGCCGGGGCGCACGAATTCGAGGGCCAGCATCGCGCCCCGTCCGCGCACCTCGCCGACCGCCGGAACCCGCTGCGCCAGTTCGGCGAAGCGAGCCAGCGCCACCTCGCCGATGTGGCGGGCGCGGGCGGGCAGATCGTGGTCGCGGATGGCGTCGATGGCGGCCAGCGCGGCGGCGCAGGCCACCGGGTTGCCGCCGTAGGTGCCGCCCAGACCGCCCGCGTGCACGGCGTCGAGAAGTTCGGCGCGGCCGGTGATGGCCGAGAGCGGCATGCCGCCGGCGATGCCCTTGGCCATGGTGATGATGTCGGGCACCACGCCTTCGGCCTCGCAGGCGAACCAGTCGCCGGTGCGGGCGAAGCCGGTCTGCACCTCGTCGGCGATGAACACCACGCCGTTGGCGCGCGCCCACTCCACCAGGGTCGGCAGGAATCCCGGTGCGGGCACGATGAATCCGCCCTCGCCCTGGATCGGCTCGATGATGATCGCGGCCAGTGCGTCCGCGCCGATCTGCTTCTCGATGCGCGAGATCGCCTCGCGCGCCGCGGCCACGCCGTCCTGGCCGCCGTCGCGGAACGGATACGACATGGGCATGCGGTACACCTCGGGCGCGAACGGCCCGAAATGCGCCTTGTAGGGCATGTTCTTCGCGGTCAGCGCCATGGTGAGGTTGGTGCGGCCGTGGTAGGCGTGATCGAAGGCGACCACCGCGGTGCGGCCGGTGGCCAAGCGCGCCACCTTGATCGCGTTCTCGACCGCTTCCGCGCCGGAGTTGAACAGCACGCTGCGCTTCTCGTGATCACCCGGGGTGAGTTCGGCCAGCCGCTCGCAGACCTCGATGTACGCCTCGTAGGGGGTCACCATGAAACAGGTGTGCGAGAACCGCTCGATCTGCTCCTGCACGGCCGCAACGACTTTCGGATGCGCCGCGCCGACGTTGGTGACCGCGATACCGGCGGCCAGGTCGATGAGCGAATTGCCGTCGACGTCCACGATGACGCCGCCGTCGGCGTCGGCGGCGTACACCGGCGCGCTGGAGCCCACACCCGCGGCGACGGCGGCCTTGCGCCGGGCGGCCAGCTCCTGCGAGCGCGGGCCCGGGAGCTCGGTGTGCAGCTCCCGCTGCTGCGGGAGCCGGTAGGTGATCTCGGTCATGAGGAAAGTCCTTCTGCGGAAGAGGGTTTGGTAACAGCGGGGATGCGCGTCAGTCGTGCGCGCTCATCACGTGCTTGATGCGGGTGTAGTCCTCGACGCCGTAGGCGGAGAGATCCTTGCCGTAGCCGGAGCGCTTGAACCCGCCGTGCGGCATCTCCGCCACCAGCGGAATGTGGCAGTTCACCCACACCGCACCGAAGTCCAGGGCGGCCGAAACCCGCTGCACCACACCGTGATCGCGGGTCCACACGCTCGAGGCCAGGCCGTAGTCCACATCGTTGGCCAGCCGCACGGCCTCGTCCTCGTCGGCGAAGGGCTGCACGGTGATGACGGGGCCGAAGATTTCCTCCCGCACGATCGAATCCTCCTGGCGCACACCGGTGATGATCGTCGGCGCGAGGTAGAAGCCGCTGTCGCCGACGCGTTCGCCGCCGGTGGCCACGGTGGCGTGCGCGGGCAGCGCGGCCAGTTTTCCGGTGACCGATTCGAAGTGGCGAATGTTGTTGAGCGGCCCGTAGGCGGCCTCGGGATCGTCGGGCAGGCCGGGCTTGACGGACTGGGCCTTCTTCACCAGGGCCGTCACCAGGTCGTCGTGCACCGATTCGTGCACCAGCACCCGGGTGGCCGCGGTGCAGTCCTGGCCGGCGTTGAAGAAGGCGGCGTCGCCGATGCGTTCGGCGGCCAGCGCCAGATCGGCGTCGCCGAACACCACCACCGGTGCGTTGCCGCCCAGTTCCAGATGCGCCCGCTTGACCTGCTCGGCCGCCGCGGTCGCCACCGCGATGCCCGCGCGCACCGAACCGGTGATGGCCACCATGTCCAGGCGGGGATGGCTGACCAGGGCCGCACCGCTGGTCGCGGTGCCGAGCACGACATTGAGCACGCCGTCCGGCAGGATGCCCCGCGACAGCTCGGCGAGCTTCAGGGTGCTGCCCGGGGTGGTGTCACTCGGCTTGAGCACCACCGTGTTTCCGGTCGCCAGCGCCGGGCCGATCTTCCAGATGGCCATCATCAGCGGGTAGTTCCACGGGGTCACCTGGCCGATGACGCCGACCGGTTCGCGGCGGACATAGGAGGTGAAGCCGGTCATGTACTCGCCCGCGGACTTGCCTTCCAGCATGCGGGCGGCGCCGGCGAAGAAACGCAGATGATCGGCGCCGGTCGCGACCTCTTCGCTGGCGACCAGATGCTTGGGCTGACCGGTCTCGCGGCACTGCGCCTCGACCAATGCGTCCGAGTTGGCCTCGAGGGCGTCGGCCAGCTTCAGCAGGGCGGCCTGTCGCACGCTCGGGGTGGCCGCCTTCCAGGCGGGGAACGCGCGATCGGCCGCGGCGACCGCGGCGTCGATATCGGATCGATCGGAGATCGGGCTGCGGCCGATCACCGTCTCGTCGACGGGACTGACCAGCTCGAACGACTCCGTTCCGGCGGCGGCGACGAACTGTCCGTCGATGAAGTTGCGAAGCGTGTCAGTCATGTAAGCCCGATCTCGTTCGAAGTGGCATGCGCTGTGGTTGCCAGTCAGTGTGCTGCGTGACACACCCCCGCGTCACCTGCCGGATCGGCATGTCGGCAGAATGTGGTTTCGACAATCTGTCCAGTTAGCCATGGGAGAGCTGTGAACGCGGGAATTCCGGTCCGATGGGTGCTGTCGCAACCGGAGCTGGGACTGGTGCTGCGCGGCGGCGGTGACGGCCTGGGCCGGGCGGTCACCCTGGTGCTCACCTCGGAGCTGGCCGAGCCGCAGCAGTGGATGTCCGGCGGCGAGCTGGTGCTCACCACCGGAATGGGATTGCCGCTCGGTCGCGCGGACCGGGTGCGGTATCTGGAGGATCTGCACGCGGTCGGGATCGCCGGCGTCGGGTTCGGCATCGGGCTGTCCTACGAGACCGTGCCGGAGGATCTGATCGAGACGGCCGATCGGCTGGGACTGCCGCTGTTCGAGGTGCCGCTGCCGACGCCGTTCGGCGCGATCACCAAGAAGGTCATGCAGCGGCTGGCCGATCAGGAGTACGAGAAGGTGCTGCGGGCCTCCCGCGCGCAGCCGCGCCTGACCCGCGCGGCCATTCAGGGCCCGCGGGCGCTGAGCAAGGAGCTGGCGGCCGCGCTCTCGGCGACCGTGCTGGTGATCGGAGCCGACGGCACGATCTCCGAGGCGCAGCCGCGCAAACCCGCCGCCGGGATGCTGGAGCGAATCGAGGAGTTCCTGGGTACGCGCGGCGACGGCGCGGGCAGCGGCGTCATCCAGGTGAGTTCCGGGCAATACATTGTGGTGCAAGCGATTACGGCCGGACAGACGGTGCACGGGCATGTCGCGGTGGTGACCGAGGGGGCGTTGAGTTCCGTCGATCAGGTACTGCTCGGACATGCCAGCTCGCTGCTGGCCCTCGACTTCGAGAAGCCGGCCCGGCTGCGCATCGCCCAGAACCGGCTCAACGCGCAGGCCATGGCCATGCTGCTGGCCGAACCGGGCGATCCGGACAGCATGTGGCAGCTGCTGGCCACCGCCGCGGATCGCACCGGCCGCGTGCGTGCGCTGGTGCTGCGCTGCGCCTCCCGCGATGCGGCGGAGCGGGCATTGGAAACCGTTGACGCGCAACTGCATCCGCTAAACCGGCAGCTGTTCGCGCACATCGCGGGGGATCGGGTCGCGGTGCTGCTGTCGGGCTCCGATTCCGACGACACCGCCGAACAACTGCTGACCGGGATGCCCGCGCCGGTGCGCGCCACCCTGCGCGCGGGCCTGAGCGCCCCGCAACCGTTGCGCCGCTTCACTGCCGCCGTCGAGCACGCCGAGCTGGCGGCCTCCGCCGCGCTGCCCGGAGCTCGGCCGCTCGAGCTGGCGGCGTCGGCCGGCCATGCGCTCCTGGCGTTCCCGGAGGCGCAGCGGGTGCTGGGCGCGGTCTCCGAGGCCATGCTGCAACCGCTCGTCGACTACGACGAGCGCAACGGCACCGACCTCATCGGCTCCCTGCGCGCCTACCTCGAGGCGCACGGGCAGTGGGAGACCGCCGCCAATGTCCTCGGCGTGCACCGGCATACGCTGCGCAGCCGAGTCGCGAAGATCGAATCGGTCCTCGGCTGCCAGCTCGATCAGGCGCTGGTGCGCGCCGAACTGCTGCTCGCGGTCATCGCCCGCCGCTGACCGCCGCGGCGGCCAGTTCGGCGTTCACCACGCACAACCGGGCGATATCGACCGTGCCCGAGCGGTGCAGCAGGGCGACCAGCTCGATGAGTCGGCCGGCGGCGGGGCTGTCCTTCCAGCGCGCGATGTGGTCGCGGGCGACATCGTTGGCGGTGGCGTCGGCCAGGATCGCGGCCACCAGTGTGTGCCAACGCGATTGCAGCTCCTCCCCCAGGACGGTGGCGGCCAGGGTCTCCCAATGGTCGGCGGTGCGGGTGGTGGCGAAGGTGGCTGCCAGGCGGTCGAGGCCGATGAGTTCGCCCAGCTCCCGGTAGGTTTGCGCGACCAGCGCCACGGGGAGGCCGGTGCGGCGTGCGGTGTCGCTCAAGGGCAGGGCCTGCGACAGCAGTCGCAGGTTGGCCTGGTTGCGGCCCGGATGGCCGCCCGGGCGGGGGAGTACCGCGGTGAGTTCGGCGACCAGCGGTGCGTGATGGGCGATTTCGGCCGACCAGCTGTCCGTGCGGCGGTGCGTGAGCAGCCATCCGGCGGCCTGTTCCACCGCGTCCTGAATGCCCTTGAGCAAGCCCATGCGGACCTGCGGCGGCACACCCGGCAGCGCCAAAGCCTCCCGCCACCAGCGATCCACCTCGAGCACCTCGTCGACGACCGTGCAGGCCAGCACGATCTGCGGGGTGTCCACGCCGAGGCGTTCCTCCAGGCGGTGGATCAGGCCCGGGCCGACCCGGTTGATCACCCGGTTGGCGGCGGCCACCGCGACGATCTCGCGCGCGACCGGGTGCGCGGCCAGCCTGCGGTCGCCCAGCAGGGTGCGCACGGATTCGGGGAAGTACCCGGCCAGCAGCCCGGCCACCACCGGGTCGTGCGGCGCTTCGGAATTCAGCAGCTCGTCGCGGACCAGATTCTTGGCCGTGGCCAGCAGCACCGCGATCTCCGGGCGGACCAGGCCCTGACCGGCGCGGTGGCGGGCGGCGAGTTCCGCTGGGGCGGGCAGGAATTCGGCGGAGCGCTGCAAGCCCGTCGCCTGTTCCAGATTCTCGATCAGACGGCCGTGGCGATCGACGAGGAAGGGGGCGTGCGCTTCGGCCAGGCTGATGGCCAGGGCCTGGGCGTCGCAGTCGGCGAGCACGGCGCGCACCACCTCGTCGGCGTTGGCCGCCAGCAGGGCGTCACGCTCGGCCACCGTCGAAAGACCCTCTGCCACGGCGGCATTCAAGGCGATCTTGAGATTCACCTCGCGGTCGGAGGTGGCGACGCCGCCCGCATTGTCGATGAAGTCGGCGTTCACCTTGCCGCCCGCGATGGCGAATTCGATCCGGGCCTGCTGAGTGAGGCCCAGGTTGCCGCCCTCCCCGATCACCCGGCAGCGCAGCCGATCCGCGGTCACCCGCACCTCGTCGTTGGACGGGTCGGCGACCTCGGCGTCGAGTTCGCCGCCGGCCCGCACATAGGTGCCGATGCCGCCGTTGAACAGCAGATCGACCTGCGCGCACAGCATGGCGCGAATCAGTTGCGGCGCGGTCATTTCCGTCTCGTCGACACCCAGCAGCAAGCGCGCCTGCGGTGAGAGCGGGATCGACTTCGCGGTGCGCGGCCAGACGCCGCCGCCCTCGGAGATGAGGGCCGGGTCGTAATCGGCCCAGCTGCTGCGCTCCAGCGCGGCCAGCCTGGTGCGTTCGCGATGCGAGGTCGCCGGGTCCGGATTGGGGTCGAGGAAGATGTGGCGGTGGTCGAACGCCGCCACCAGGCGCAGGCATTCGGTCTCGAGCATGCCGTTGCCGAAGACGTCACCGGACATGTCGCCGATCCCGACCACGGTGAACGGCTGGGTGTCCGGGTCGATGCCGAGTTCGGCGAAATGGCCGCGAATCGAACGCCACGCGCCGCGCGCGGTGATGCCGAGGGCCTTGTGGTCGTAGCCGGTGGAACCGCCGGAGGCGAACGCGTCGCCGAGCCAGAAATTACGCGCTACCGCAAGGGAATTCGCCAGATCCGAGAAGCGTGCGGTGCCCTTGTCGGCGGCCACCACCAGGTAGGGGTCCGGGTCGTCGTAGACCACCGTCGCCGGCGGGGAGGTGGGGACGCCGTCGACGACATTGTCGGTGACGTCGAGCAGGCCGCCGATGAACGCGGCGTAGGCGAATTCGACCGCGGCCGCGTCGATGTGGCCGCCGCGCACCACGAACGCGCCCTTCGCGCCCATCGGGACGATCACCGAGTTCTTGACCGTCTGGGTCTTCATCAGCGCCAGGACCTCGGTGCGGAAATCGTCCACCCGGTCCGACCAGCGCAGGCCGCCGCGCGCGATGACACCGCCGCGCACGTGGCTGCCCTCCACCTTCGTGGAATGCACGAAGATCTCGCGGTAAGGGGTGATCGGCCCGGTCAGCGACAGCCGCGACGGGTCGATCTTGAAGGCGGCGACCGCCCGGTCCGGCTGGAACCAGTTGGTGCGCAACAGCGCCGTGCAGAAGGTGTACAGCCCGCGCAGCAGCTGATCCTCCGGCCGGGTCGCCGCGGCCTCCAGGCGACGGCGCACCTCCGCCTCGGCCAGCTCCGCCGCCGCGGCTCGATCCGGCTCCAGGGGATCGAAGCGGGCATGGAACAGCGACACGAACGCGCGCACGAAATCCGCGTGGGCGGTGAGGATTTCGGTGATGGTCGGGCCGCTCAGCGGCAGTCCGGCCTGCCGCAGGTACCGGCACGACGCCCGCACCAGCACGGCGTCGCGCCAGCTCAAACCGGCGGTGGCGACGAGGCCGGTGTAGCCGTCGATCTCGAAATCGCCCGCGACCGCGGCCAGGAACGCCTCGGCCAGCAGTTCGGCCGTCTGCTCGGTCGGCGCGAGGCCGTCGGACCGGAACGTGAACAGCTGCTCGATGCCGTCCCCTTTTGCGCTCACCTCGTGGGTGATCACGTGCAGCCCCAACGCCGAGAAAATCCCGATCAACTCGGTCAGCGACGGCCCGCCGCCGTTCGAGGTCAGCCGCGCCCGGGGCGGCTGCGCGCCGGGATCGAACTCCAGCCGCGGCGCGGCCGACCCCCGATCCTGGTCCAGCGTGCCGACCCCTGCTGCGCGACTCATCCGAATCAACTCCCTGCGTGACCGTGGTGGTTTCGCGATCAATCTGCCCCACGGAGACGCGCGACACAGTGGCCGATCCGGAGTGTGGCCGCGACCACGGCACACCGAAACGTCCATACCCCGGCGTTCTCGGGCCCCGGACGTGCTCACCCGATCAGCGACGCCTCCATCAGCACCGCGAAAACCGCCGCGTCCCACACATCCACCTCGACGTCACCGAGAATCGCGTCCAGAATCGGAGCCCGCACCAAACTCCCGGACCCATAGTGCCCCTCGGCCCGAGCACTCGCGATCACCGCGTACACCGCCGCCGCATAAACAGCCGACCGCCCCGCGATCACACACCCCCCGCCCGCCTCGTACGCGCGCAACCGCTCCTCCACCGCGTCGATGACCTCCCGCAGCACCCGAATCTCGACCTCCCGCATGGTCTCCATGTCAGACCCTCCAGGGCGGCCGGGGCGCCCGCTTCCCGATCCGCACCAGGTACGTCTTCGCCTGTAACTTGGCCGCGCACACGGTAATCGGACACTCGGCGTGCTCCCGTAGCGCGCGCAGCGCCGCACCTTCAGTCATCACCGGCAGGGCGGAATGCCCGGTCGCTGGAAGCCCGAACATCGTTGGAACCTCCCGTGTTTCGGGGAAATGTTGGTGAGACCAGGAGAGCACGCCGAATGCGCCTACATAGGTGGGAATTGGATATTCAGATGAAGTCGGCCAAAAGGCCATGATGCGATGCGGATTCGCGGACAATGGTGAGGCAGATTTCAGCCGGTTGTCTATTCACATTCTGGAGAGCTACCGATGGCCGAGATTGACGAGGGTGCGTCGCCGACCCTGATGAGGCGGCAGCTCGGGCGGTTCCTGCGCGAAGCGCGGGAAGGGCGAGGATTGTCGATTGCCAACGCCGCCAAGGAAGTCCAGCTCAGTTTCAACGCGCTACAGCGGCTCGAGACCGGCCGCACCGTGAATCCGCGCAGGCAGGACGTACGTGAGTTGTGCTTGCTCTACGAGGTGGACGACCAGGAGACAGAGAGGGCGGTCGGTTTGGCATCGCGGGCCGCAGCAGCGAAGGACGACAGTGGCGTGACATCCCTGGGCGGTCTCTTCTCTGATGCCTTCAATATGTATGTCGGGATGGAGCGTTCGGCCAGAAGGCTCGTGTCGTATCAGGAATTGGTGCCTGGTTTGCTACAGACCGCCGCGTATGCGCGCGCGATGATCCGAGCTTTTTACACCGCCGGTTCCGAAGAGGACATCGAGCGGCGGGTGCAGGTTCGCATGGATCGGCAAATCGTGGTCACCCGCAAGACCCGGCCGCTGACGTTGGAAGTCCTTCTGCACGAATCGACATTGCATCGGGTCGTAGGTGGGCCGGACGTCATGGCAGCCCAACTGCGCGAGCTGGCCGAAGCGAGCAAGAGACCCAATGTCTCGCTGCGGGTCCATCCATTCTCCGCAGGCTTCGTCTGGGGCCTGCCGGCCGTCCCATTTGTCTTGTTGGACTTCGGAACCGACAAGAAGGGTGCCGTCATCGAGCCGCCCATCGTCTACCTCGACGGCGCGATGAGTAGCGATCTCTACATCGAAAAGCGCGAAGTCGTCGAGCGCTACCATGAGTTCGCCGAGGCTGTCCGGCAAACAGCGCTCGACGAGACCCAGTCGCGAGACCTGCTACGGCAGGTGGCAAGGAGATTCGACAGTGACCGCTGACCCGTCTGGTGCCCACTGGTTCAAGAGCAGCTACAGCGAATCCAGCGGCCAGTGCGTGGAAGTCGCCTTCCTCCCCAACGGCACCACCGCCGTCCGCGACTCCAAAAACCCCACCGGCCCCACCCTCACCTTCACCCATGCCGAGTGGTCCGCCTTCCTCTCCACCCTCTAACCGCTGAGTGGCACACCAGCGAGGCAAATTCGGGCAAATCCCCCCGCTGGTGTGCCACTCAACGGGGTTGAGGGCGCGACTTTTCGAGGTGGGTGGGGTGGGGGGAAGGTTGGCGGGATGATGGCTGGATGGGGGACGACGGGTGGGCTTTCAAGGGGAGTGCGGCGGTTTCGGCGGGGGAGCGGACGGAGTGGGGTGTGCGCACCGGGTGTGTGCGGATTGCGCCCGATACCTATGTGGTGAAGGGTGTTTCGCTTGACGCTCGCGGGCGGGCGCAGGCGGCGCTCGAGTGGGGTGGGGATGGAGCCGTGCTCGCCGGGTGTTCGGCCGCGGTGATGGTGGGGGCGCGGTGGATGGAGGATCGGCCTGCGGAAGTGGTGGTGCCGCGCCGGGCTCGGCCGCCGGCGGATGTGCTCGTCTATCGGGATGTCATACCGGAGGAAGAGATCATCGAGGTGGGGGGTCTGCGGTGTACGGCGCCCGCGCGGACGGCCTTCGACCTGGCGCGCCGCCAGCGATTCGGTGCCGCGATCGAGTTGCTGGATTCCCTCTTCCACGCGACCGGGCTGACAGCGGCCGACGTGGAAGCGGTTGCCGCCTGCCATCCGCACACGCGCAACTGCCGAAACCTCCCGAGGGTGCTGTCGTACGTTGATGGCGGAGCCGAATCGATTCCCGAGACTCGAACGCGACTGCTGTTGCAGCGGGCAGGCTTTCCGAAGCCAACCACTCAAATCCGCATCGAACGCGACGGCATCGCGTTCGCCCGAATCGATATGGGTTGGCCCCGTTGGAAAGTCGGCGTCGAATACGAGGGCGCGCAGCACTGGACCACCCCCGCCCAATTCACCCACGACATCGACCGCTACCACGCCCTGTCCACCCTGGGTTGGCTCATCATCCGCGTCTCCGCCACCCACCTCGCCCACCCCGAAATCATCCTCCCCCGCATCTCCGACGCCCTCCACCACCACGGCTATCCCCGCTGAGTGGCACACCAGCGCGGGGATTCGGACAAAATCCCGCGCTGGTGTGCCACTCAGCGGGGAGATTGGTGGGGGGTGGTGAGGACGACCGTGTTGCCGCCGGATTGTTTGGCTTGGTACATGGCGGCGTCGGAGCGGTGGAGGGCGGTGTCGAGGATTTGGCTGGCGTATTCGCAGCGGAGGGAGGCGGGGGAGAGGGTGGTGGCGCCGACGCTCGCGGTGATGGGGACGGGGAGGTCGGTGATGGCGGCGATGGCTTGGCGGAGGGATTCGGCGGCGTGGGAGGCGGTGGCGGTGGGGATGCGGCCCACGAGGGTGAATTCCTCGCCGCCGGTGCGGGCTACCAGGAAGTCGGGTTGGGCGGCTTCGAGTTGGGCGGCGGTGCGGACCAGGGCGCGGTCGCCGACGGTGTGGCCGAAGCGGTCGTTGACCGCCTTGAAGCGGTCGAGGTCGATCGAGATGGCGACGATGTCGCCGGAGTGGGCGGCGGCGGCCAGTCCGGGCAGGTAGTAGTGCAGGCCGCGCCGATTGAGCAGGCCGGTGAGGGGATCCGACAGGGTGTCCATGCGCAGCAGCCAGTAGCAGAAGTGCAGGGTCGGCAGGATGAGGACGGTGGCGGCGGACATGATGAGCACGATCGCGAGCGCCAGAGGCGTGTCGTCGATCGGGGTGCCGGATTTGAGGCGGGCGGTCAGTAGCAGGATCGACAGCAGCGACCAGGCGGAATGCGCCGCAAGCGCTTTCGAGCAGTGGAAGATGCAGATGTACGCGCCGGTCACCACCAGCAGGGTGGCGCCGACGGTGCCGTACACGCGGTCACGATCCAGCAGGCAGGCGGCGGTGATCGCGATATCCGCCGCGGCCAGCCAGACCAGTGATTCGCGTGCCGACGGCCAGGGCGGCCGCCACCAACGCAGGGACCAGGCCGCGGCCAGCGTCGCGACGAGAACGAACACGATCCGGCCGAACACATCCGACGGTCCGGCCGACGACAGCAGAGTCAAGATCGTGACCGCGCACAGGACCGCACCCCCGAGCGCGACGATGCCCCGCACCAGGGGCAGCGCCGAAGCGGACGTCAAAGTCCGGATCAGGCCCTGATAGTCGGCGGGATCCTGCCACCACCGTCGAACCAGCGAACGACTGTTTCCCATTGCCCGAGCCTCGCGAGAAGATGCCAGCGTGTGGATGTGCTCGGCAGACTTGCGCCGAGCCACTCTCGTTCATTCGTCAGCGAACTGTGCCGGGGCGTCGTCGCACCGGCTCCGGGTGATCAACAACTGTCCTTCAGGCTGCCATGGCGGAGGCGTCGATGCACGCCTGGCGGTTCATGCCGCGTCGGCGGGTCCCGGGCGGCGTGGTGACGGGACGACCGCGGTGGCGAGGCGGCGGCGCAGTCGCCGGGGTAGCGCCAGGAAGAGCCGGGTCATCGCGGCGGTGGTGCCCGGGAGATCGTCGCGGCCCGACAGGTAGGCGCGCTGCGTCTCGACGGGCAGTGCGAAGAAGGCGTCGAAGAACAGCGGGAGGTCGGCCGGGGGCAAGGCCAGCAGAGCGCGTAATCCGGCTTGGCGCAACAGATGTACCGCGCGCGCGGCACCTGGCCAGATCGAGTCACCGGCGACGACGGCGTCCGCCAGCCGCAGCGCCGTCGCGACGCTGTAGCCGGTGGCCGGATGGGTGAGCGCACCCGCCGCACCGAACGCGGCCGTCGTGGCGCGGCCGCCGTGTACCGGGAAACGCACCCGTTCGATCGGTTCTACGCCGGTGAGAACGATTCCGCGAGAACGCAATCGGTGCCGCAGGCGCTCACGCAGAGTGTCGAGGGGCAGCGCCGGTCGTCCGGCCAGGCAGGTCTCCTCCAGCAGGACACGGTCTCGGTCCAGGGGCACCGCGTACAGGAACGACCGGGGCTCATCGGCGGCGGCGCCGTTGTCGTCGCGCCAGTCCATGAAGTAGGTGTCCGGCCACTGCGCGCGATCGGTGATCACCCCGAAAGCGGTCTGCTCGGCCAGTTTCGCGGAACGGCCGATGCCGCGGGCGTCGATGACGCGCGCAGCGGGCAGCACCTGCCCGGAGGCCAGCCGCACCGAGGGCAGATCGAGTCCGTGCGTGGTGTGGCGGGCGGCGCGGGTGATCTCGGTGACCCGGTCCTCCAGCAGTCGCGCGCCGGACACGTCCAGCGAATCTTGCAGGGCGGCAGTGTCGAACACGACGTAGCGGCGATCGAGCTCGATCCGCCGCTGCGTCCAGGCGACCGGCCGGTCGATCGTGACGGCGACGGCCTGCGGCGCGAGCCACTGCGGCAGCTCGTCGGCCCAGGCCGCGTAGGTGGCCGTCCAGCGCCGCCGCGGCTTCGGATCGACGAGGGTGACCGTGAGCCCGTGCGCGAGCGCGCGATGGGCGAGGGCACGGCCCGCGGGGCCCGCACCGCAGATGAGCAGATCGTCGGTCACTCCGTGATTGGATCATGCCGCGCGGTCCGCCTACGCTTCGGGAAGCTATGCCGGGCCGGGGAGGATCCGGATGGGCCGTGAAAGGTGAGTAGATGAGTTATCCACCCGCTGGTGGCGATCCGAATGCGCCTGGGCAGCAACCGAATCCGGAATGGTGGGACCAGCCCGCGCAGCAGGCGGGGCAGCAGCCGGTCGACCAGGCGTCGCAGGAGACCAAGCTGAACTGGGCCGCGCAACCGGGTGGACTGCCGCAGGATCAGGGGTACGGCGCGCCCTCGGGCTACGCGCAGTCCGGCGGGTATCCGCAGGCCACCGGGCCTGGCATGCAGCCCGGTCAGGCGCCGGGGTTCGCGCCACCGGTGGGATACGGGCAGCAGCCGGGTTATGGGCAGCCGGGATTCCCGCCGCCACGGAAATCGAACACCGGCTTGATCATCGGCATCGTGCTGGGCGCGGTGGTGCTGCTGGCGATCGCGGCCGGCGCGATCGTGCTCGTCGCCAAGAAGGACGATTCCGCGCAGGTCGCCGCGACGACCACGACCGCGGCCCAGCTGACCGCCCCCGCCACGACCCGCAAGGGCGCGCCGACCACCAGCAAGGCCGCGCCCGCGGGCAAACGCTTCAGTTACACCGAGTACGGCAAGGATTGGGACTACAAGTTCGGCGGCGTCGCGCTGCAGGCCAAATACGTCTCCGGCCGCGACTACGACACCTGCGCGCCCATCGAGGACGCGGGCAAGCTGACCGGACTCGGCTGCAAGTACGCCTCGGAGATGGCGTGGAAGTCCGAGAACGGCGGGCTCATGCTCACCCAGTTGGTGCTCACCATGGCCGATGTGGACAAGGCGGCCAGTGCGGTCGACTCCTTCGACGATCAGGATCTGGTCCTGCCCGACGGCAGCTACATCGCCGATTTCGAGGTCGGCAAATGGATGAACGGGGAGCAGGGCACGTTCCTGGTCGTCACCGAGGTGACCACCACCGCCGCGGTCGACGAGCCCACCGCCGAGAAGTACCTGGAGAACCGGCACAACGACACGGTGGGGGCGCTGGGCTTCCGCTGACCTTCGACCACGTCTCGTGCCCGGCGCCGAATCACGGTGCCGGGCACGATGTTTCGACGACTCAGATGCCGCCGGTGGCGAGCAGGCCGCCGTCCACGCGCACGGTCGTGCCGGTGATCCACGCAGACTCGTCCGACGCCAGGAACCCGATCAGCGCCGCCACATCCTCCGGCGTCCCCAGCCGCTTCATCGGATACACCGCCGCCGCGGCCTCCTCGTCGGCCGAGTACAGCGCATCCGCGAACTTGGTCTTGATGACGCCCGGCGCCACCGCGTTCACCCGGATCTTGGGCCCCAGCTGCCACGACAGCTCCTCGGTGAGCCGGATCAGCGCCGCCTTCGACGCGCCGTAGGCGGCGATGACCCCGGTCGAGCGCAGCCCCGCGACACTGGCCACATTGACCACCGCGCCGCCGTGCTCACCCATCCACGCCTTGTACGCCTCCTGCACATACCCCAGCGCCGCAACGACATTCACGTCGAAGATCTTGCGCACGGCCTCCAGATCGGCCTCCATCAACGCCCCGTACACCGGATTGATCCCGGTGTTGTTGATCAGCACATCCAGCGACCCGAACTGCTCCACCGCGGTCCGCACCTGCTGCGCCCGCGCCGCCGCGTCCCCCGAATTCCCCGCGACCGCCACCACCTTCCCCGCATGCCCCAACCCCCGCAGCTTCTCCGCGGCCGCCTCCAACGGCTCCGCCTTCCGCGCCGAGATCACCACATCGGCCCCCCGCCCCAGCAGTTCGGCCGCCACCGCGAACCCGATACCCCGGCTGGCCCCGGTCACCAACGCACTCTTGCCCACCAAGTCGTCACTCATGTGACGGCACGTTACTTCAGTCCCGTGATCTGGGTGAATTCGCCCCATGTAGGGGTTCATGCACTCACAGTAACCCGGTGCTGCAGTCGCATGGAAGGACGAATTCGGTTCAATCACATACGGATCAGGCGGAGGTGTTCTGGGCCGCGTGGTTGACGCGGGCCAGTGGGTGCGATTCGCCAGTTATCGCGGTCAGCGCCTCGGCGACCTCGGGGAGTGAGGCGCGGACGTAGGTGTAGGTGGCGCCGTCCGATCGCGTGGGTTCGAGGTGGCCGGCGTAGGCGCGGGCAACGGCGTAGCCGAATTCCCGTTCGACGAAGGTGAGAGTCGTATACCGCAGCCAGTGTGCGCTGACCTGCATGGTGGCGGCCCAGGCCAGCTGTTCCCGAATCCTGCCAGTCAGATAGTCATAGCGCTACGCCCGACCGGCCTTCCATTGCGGTACCGCAGGACCTGCCTCGTCGTCGCCGGTCCGCCTCGTCTGCGCACATGCTCCGAAAGCCTCCTCATCAGCGAGGGCGAGATCGGCTGCCAGCGTTCCGTTTCGCCCTTCTCACGCAGCTTGATGAGGCACTCGTCAACATTGAGGTCATCGACGGTCAGTGCCAGGACCCCGCCTTTGCGGCAAGCGGTTTCGACGTGAAGACGCACGATCAACGAATCGAGCTCTTGGTCGTTCCCTGTCGTCGAGGCGATCTTGCCGATCTCTCGGACCTGCTCGAAGGTCAGCGCGTGTCTGGTGCTGGGAAGCTTGCGGGGCTTCGCCGCATCCGTAGCAGGATTCTCCGACGGGCGGATGATCCGGTCGGATTCGGCGTGGCGGTAGATGCACCTGATGGCGGCGACCATGTTTGCCGCTGCCCCGCGCCCGCCGCGATAGTTGGATCGGACTATGGCAGAGCAACGCCGGTTTCTCACCAGTTGGTCAATTTCCGTGGTGGTCGGAGAATCAAGACGACGATCGGGCCATTCACGCTCCAGGACTCGCCAATACGAGTCATAGGTCCGGACTGTGGTTTCCGGAAGCGCGGCGCGCAGGCGGCTGATGTATGCGGCGAACGTCGGGGTTTCCCCGTGCAGCCCGCACTCAGAGCCTTGCTCGCTCCGAAGATGAGCCAATACGCGAAGCGCATAATCGATGTCGTCGACGTCCGCCACGCTCAGGTCCAGAGATCTGATTGGTAGCGCCAGAGCGCTGAAGCGAGCACAGGCGTCGAGTAGACAACCAGAATAGAGCGCGTTAGCGCTGCCGCGATAAGTACGCGGTCACCGGTGAACAGGTCGCACGCGTGCCGAACTTTCGCGGGTAGGACAAGGTACCCGTTGAGGCGAACTGTCCATCGGCGGTCGGGTGATGGCTTTAAAACCGCCACACGGTCTTTGACAGCAATGGAAATACCTTGACCGCCAGCCCAACCGAGTACCCGAAGCGCCGATCGATCGGATAATCGCCCACGGCCATCGATAGTTGCCACGGCGCAGTAGAGGTCGTCGGCCGGGCTCTCCTGCAGCGGGTCGGGATACGCGATTGCAATGCTGGCCCGATGCTTCTGATTCGCCGAAAGGAAAAATCCGGCGGGTTCCCACCAGTCAGCAAGAGGAGCTCGATCAGCATCGTCGTAGGACTTCATGAAGAGCCTCCCTTGCGACGATGTCGAGATGGTCTATGAGACGGTGCCCATCCTAGATCTGTTGCTACATCTTGCGGAATCTTGCGGTTGCGTCCAAATGTAGATTCGCTGAGTATGTGCGATCAATAATGATTTCAATTGACATATGGGATTTGGCTATTCGTTTGGGAATTGGATCTGGGTGCTGGGACGTGGTCGGTGCGCGGCAGGTGCGGTGGGGGTGGGCGGTGTGGCTCAGGTGCGTCCGCGCAGACTGCGTTGATGATTGCCAGGTTCACGGTGTACCAGAGTGGGTACGTCGGAGCTCTTCCGGGAGGGCCCGTCAGAGGCTGGAATTAGTTCCCCGCCAGCAGTTTTCGCCATTCGGCGACTGCCCTGCAGTTCCCGCTGTTTCCTGCAGATTCCCGCATTCGGGCTCTCAAACATGGAGCCAAAAATGGAGTCCGATTCCCGCTGGTTCCCGCGTAGTCGTCGACCTCGAATACGGTGGGGATATCGGCTTACGGGAGGGCGGTCTCACTTGCCATCCTAAGTCCGGGACGCCTCGCTGATCACCCTGAGCCAGTGTGCGAGCTCCTCGCTGGTGCGTGCGTTCACGGTCGGGAACGCGCCGATCACGCCGTTGCGGCAGGCCGCGACGACCAGTCGCGGGCCCGACACCAGAAACATCGGTGCGGCGATGGCGGGGATCGTCAGGCGCGGGCGGATCGCATCGAACCCGCTCATGCGCCGATCTCGCCCGCATGGCCGGTGGTGTCGATGCCTTCGCCGATCACGCGCGCGACGAGTTTGGGATCGTCGGACATCGGGACATGGCCACAGCCGGGCAGGCTCACCCACCGGTGTGGGCGGGCAGGTGTCGACGCGATTGGCACACCCCCGCCGGCAGCATCCGGTCGTGGGTGCCGAAGGCCACGGTGACCGGCACGGTGATCTCTTGTCCGCCTTCGAAACACAGCGATCGGGCATGATGCACCGCCAACCGCAGCGCGACCGCGGATCGGTCGAGGTCGCGGACCATACCGATGGCTTCGCGCTGGGGAATCCGCTCCGGGTACCGGGCCACGAGGGCCAGCCCGGCGTTGCGAACCTGCCGGATGCGCAGCACTGCCGCCCCGGGCCCGCGGGTCAGCAATGAGCCGAGCAGCAGCGCCTGGAACTGTGCGAACAGCAGCGTCGGCATGCCGCCGCGCCACAACCCGGCGGGCGCGACAGCGACCACGCTGCGTGCCATCCCACGCCGGGCGGCCTCGAGGGCGAACCAGCCGCCCATCGAATTGGCCGCCAGATCCACCGGCTCGTTCAAGCCCAGCCGCTCGAATTGCGTCGCCAGCTGCCCCATCACCCACTCCAGCGTGAAATCGATGTGCTCGGGCAAGGGTGTGCGGCCGAATCCGGGGAAGTCCAGAGCGATTACGCGCCGGCGATCGGCGAGCCGGTCCATCACCGGCAGCCAGTTGCGTGCAGTGCCGCCGGCCCCGTGCAACAACACCAGCGCGGGCCCTGAGCCTTGCTCGATGCGATTCCACACGTTCATCAGCCAGCTCCCTCGATGGCACGGCGGCAGCACCGCAAACTTCTTCCCAGCATCGCCCGAGTTCGGATGCCCCGCCACCGCCACAACGCCGAAAAACATCGGCCCGCATTGTCTTCCAGACCAAGCGCGAGTTCGAGATCACCCACGACCAGCTGCGGCTCCCCGTCTGCGGCCAGTTACCACGAACTAGCACGTTGTCAGCAACCGAGCTGGATGCCCGCTCATGTAGAGTGATCTGCTAGTGTCGTTTCATGACGCAACGAAATGATCGCATGGAACTGGCGCGTGCGGTCATGGAGCTCATCGACCAGGGACACCGTCAGATCTCCCGGCGCCTGGATCTGACCCGGGTCCGGGTGTTGGGGACGGTGGCCGCGCTCGGTCCCGTCCGTCCGAGCACGATTGCCGCCGAGCTGGGTCTCACCGCGTCCGCGACCAGCCGGCACCTCGCCGCCCTGGAGCGCGCGGGGCACCTGACGGTCGAACCTGATCCGCACGACTCCCGGACTTTCCTCGCGCGGCTGACCGACGACGGACGCGCGGAGATCACCACCACGATCCAAGCCGGAGCGGTCGTGTTCGCGGACGTCATCTCCGACTGGCCGGAGGCGGACGTGTCCACCGCACTGACTCTGATCACCCGGCTCAACCACGCTTGGGCACAGCGCGGCAAGACGTCCGGCGCCAAGCCCCAGCCCGGCACCGGGCCCCGGTGGCTCCGAGCGCGGGGCGAGGAGAACCCCCGGAAAAAGAAAGACTAGACATGCAACGATCAGCTCAGGCCGTGGTGTCGCGGACCCCGAAGTCCATCCAGGCGGCGCGGGTACTGCTGACCGCCGTAGCGATCAGCCATGTGGTCGTGCCCATGTTGATGAGCGTCGACCAGAGCGCCCTGCGCAACCAGATCGCAACCCAGCACCCGGATTTCGACGCGGGCGAGGTTGCCCGGTCAGCCGACATCGCTGTGACTTCCGGAGCCGTCTTCCACGGCATCCTCCTGTCGCTGTGCGCACTGCTGGTGTGGAAACTGGCCACCGCGCGGCCGTGGACACGTCGACTCGCCACGGTGTCCCAGCTGCTGTCGGTGGTGTTCAGCGTCGTGTCCTGGTCGTCCTCGTCGATGTTTCACACTGTGATCCCGATCATCTGCGCCGCGCAGGTACTCACCGTCGCCCTGCTCTGGTTTCCCTCGACAGCGAGGGAATTCTTCGCCAAGCGCTCTTGAACGCAAGCTTCTGCCGGCGGGCTGTCGCATCGTACGAAGGTCGTCGCCAGCGGATTGCTGTGGCGGCCAGTCAGCTCCCCAGCAAGTGGCCGTCCATGGGGGGATTCCAACTGGCCGCTGACAGGGTGCCAAGTCTCAGTGTGACTCGTCATCACGATGTCAGTAGCAATTCGTCATGGCAATGTCAGTGAATCCTGGTTTCTTGCCGGCGGGTACGTGGTCGAATGCTGGCAGTGCTCTGACGGTGGTGCCTGACCGGGTTGTGGTGCGGGCCAAAGTTTTCCGGAAGGTTGTTCAGGTGGTCGACACGGCGGGTCGTGCTTTGCGGCAGGCGGCCGTGGACCGGTTGGCCGTGCTGGATCAGTACGGGGATCTGACCAGCGAGCATGTGCGGTTGACCGCGCAGACGCTGGGTGTGGCGGAGCGGACGGTGTGGCGGTGGGTGGCCGCGCGCCGGGCGGCGACGCCGATGGCGCACGAGCGGGAGCGGTTCCGGCTCGATGAGCAGTTGCGGATCAGGCTGGCGTACTGGCGCGGTAACGCCTCGGCGCTGCATCGGGAGCTGAGGGCGCGGGAGCGTAGCGGTGGGCCGTCGGCCCCGAGTTTGTCGACGTTGCATCTGTCGTCGATCGACCGTGCCCTACGTCATCGGCAGAACCTGGGTCCGCGGCGGGCATATACCCCTACCCTCGGCACATGGCGACGAAGCGGATCGGTCAAGTGTCGGTTCGAGCGAGGATCGCGGGGTGTGTGCTGATCGTCGGGCTTGCTCTGACAGCGTGCGATTCCAGCGACTCCTCGACGGCCAAGGTGACGACGAGTGTGCCGCTCACTCCGCTCGATCAGTCCGTGACCGTCGCCGACAAAGATGGAGTCAGCGCCAAGTACACGCTGAACACCTATCGGCTCACGCCCGACATGACCGGGCTGGGCCACAAGATCGTCCTCGACGTGACGGTCACCGATACATCCTCGGCACCGTTCGAATATGACGAGGACAATTTCGTGTGGACCTACCCGCCGTGCGGTCCGATCAAGGCCGGTGACCTCCTGCCCCTCCTGGGAGGGGCGATGCTCAACGAAAACTACACCTCGTTCATGCCGCCGCAGCCGCTGCGCATCGGCACCCTCCAACCGGGCGAAAGCGCCAACGGGTTGGTGATCATGCAGGCCGGGGGGCAGGGACCTTACTGTCTGTACATCGATCTCGACAATCACTTCTCGACCCCCTGGGAACTGCCCCAACAGTGAGGTGATCTCATCAACTTCGGTGTGTGCTTGAGGGATTCGGGCATTCGGGAGTTTCGGGACTTGCCCGGACACAGGCGTGGAGTCCCAGGTAGACCGGTTTTCTCCCACAGAATTCCGATGCCTGAAGGACTCCACGTGATCGCCTATCGTGCCATGCTCGACGTGTCCCGGGAGCTGGTCTGCCATGTTTCCCGGTTGCTGGCCGCCCAACGGCGAGCCCGGGGCACCCGCCGCGGTGCCCGGGCGCTGACACCGTTTCGGCAGGCGATGTTCGTGCTGGCCTGGTTCCGTAAACGCGAGGACATCGCGGTGCTGGGCGCAGGTTTCGGTATCAGCCGCTCGACCGCCTAGGTGGGGAATAAATACGCATTTATTTTTTTGCGTAAATATATAAATTGCGAATTCCAGATAAATTCAGAATGCAATTGTCAATTTTTAGAGAATACATATTGTGTATTTTCCTCCATCGCGCATTCAAAATCAATTTCCAATTTCACAACTCGAAATGTGGCGAGATTGATAAATTCACCTCGCCACATTCGAATATGTTCAGTCTTCCGAATTCGAAGAAGGTCGCGTTTTCCTTTTGTCCGCTTGAATGCGTGTATTAACGTCCTTCTTGAGGAGTTCGACAAAGCGCGCATTGAACCATTTGTAATACTCGTGGAGTGTCTGAGTTTCCTGTTCGTCGTATCCCTTTTCCTTCGCTTCCTGATCAATCAGTTCAGGAGATGCGGATTGAATAATCAAATCAACTGCCGCATTGAAGCAGTATGACTCTTTCAGGTCCCGGGGAAAATTGTGTTCGTCTTCTAGATCAGCCATCAGACGTTTCAGATTCCGGATGCTCTTTCGATTGAGCATGAGGTTTGTCTTTTTTGTCTCGCTGGGGGTTTCATCGAATTCATCGTTAGTCATTGTGATTCTCTCCTCCTTTGTCTTGTATGTTGTACTGAGCTTAGTATATCAGTCGGTGTCGAGCAGATTCCGACTCGGCATTATTCTTCCGTAATTCCTTTACCTATTTCATGGTATTCAATTCATTTCACGCTTTCACCTCATATGAAGTTTAGTGCCAATTCGGTTGTCTCCCAACGGATTTGCCATTGGATTGCTATGCGGTGCCGGTGTCTTCGCTCTGGTCGTCGGTGCTGTCCAGGTCGGTGTCCTCGGCAGGGTCGGGGCGGGCGGTGCGGTCGAACGGGACCACGGTTCTACCCGCTCCGAACTGCGGAAGCTTCGGCAGAATCGGGAGCTTCGAAGTCGGGCGGTCCTCGGTTGCCTTGGTGGGGCGGGGTGTCGAGGCCGGAGGCTTGATGGTGTCTACGGAGTTGCTGTCTTGGGTGGCGGAGGGGCCGGGTGGGAGGGCGAGGGGCTCGCTGCCGGGCAGTGGGCGCTCCTCGCCGCGCACGGCGATGATCATGTCGCCGATGACGAAGCAGGCTTGGATGGGCAGGAACAGCGCGCGGAAGCGGACCGGGTCGACGTGGCAGGGCAGGGAGGCGATGCCGACGCCTTGGGGGGTCTTGGACTTGAGCAGGATGTCCTCGGCGAACTGGGGGGCGTTGGGGTGCACCATGCGGTAGTCGGCGGGGTCGTTCAGGCGCAGGGTGACGCGGCCGGAGAGCTGGGCGCGGGCGGCGGTGGGGACGTTTTCCCCGCTCAGCTTCTGCGCGATCACGACCAGGTCGATGCCGTATTTGGCGGCCTGGGCGGAGATCTTCTCCAGCAGGATCATGAACTTCGGGTTGTCCTTGTAGTTCGAGGCTTCCTCGACCACGACCAGCCACAGCGGCAGGTCCTTGGTGAACCGGGTGATCTTGTCGGTGCGCAGTTGGATGAGCAGCTTCTGGCGTCGCTCCATCTCGGCCATGACCGCTTCGAGCACCTTGACCGCGGCATCGGCGTCGCGGGTGTCGCACAGCAGGTGCGCGCTCTGGTACCAGGGCGGGCTGGTGGCGCCGTTGGGGTCGATCAGCACGACCTTGCAGTCCCGCATCAGCATGGCCGCGGCCAGGATGTTGTAGATGAACACGCTCTTGCCCGCGCGGGTGGTGCCCGCGACGGCCAGGTGGTCATCGGCGGCCAGGTTGACGGTGAGCATGCCGCCTTCCTCATCGGGGCCGATGAGGATGTCGTCGTAGACGCTGAGCCCGTCCACGGGCACCGTGAGCTGCAGATCCGCGCAGGCTGCCTTGAGCAGGACGTTCATTTCGTCGTCGTTGCGGGCCGCCTTGACCGCTGCGACGATGCGGGCGTTGGTGGCGTCGTCGATCAGCGGGGACATCGTCATGCCCTGCAGCGGGTCGAACACCATCAGGTCCAGGTCGACCGTCTCGCCGGAGTCGCCGGCCATCCGGACCGCGGTGATGTTCAGGGCGGTCTTGATCTCGCCACGGCGCTTCTCGAAATGGTCGGGAGACTGGCCCGCGAGCATCTGGAGCCGCACCCGCGCGCCGATCGCGGCGGGTTCGATGTGCACCACGTGCGGGTAGGTGGCCGGTTCCCAGCGGGCGTTGTCGCCGGAGCCGATCCAGCGCCCGACGCTGCCCAGGCTCATCGCGGCCCACATCTTGGCGGCGGTGCGCTCGTCGTGGAGCCTGTAGAGCACTTCGTGCAGCTCGGGCTCGAAGGTGGCCAGGAACGCCGCCCACTGGGCCTGACGGTCGTCCTCGGCCTGGCGCTGGGCGCTGGCCTTGGACGCCTTCGACCACACCCGCCCGACGATGGGGGTGGCGACGACGGCGAGGAATCCGGCCAGGCCGAGCGGTCCGAACGCGAAGTAGAACATGCCGCCGAACAGCCAGGCCCCGGCGATGGCGGCCAGGATTCCGAGGGGCACAAGCGGATTCACAGCGCCACCGCCCCGCGCACCGTTTGCCATCGGATTCCCCATCTCATTCGGCTGATCTGCCGGTTGCATTCGTACTGGTCGACGGGCACCACACGCGCCCAACCGAATTGGAGTTGGAAGGCCCGCACGAACGCCACCAGCTCGCCCTTGGGCTGGCCATCGGCACCGGGCAGGGTGATCGAGACCGCCGGCGGTTTCGGGGCGGGCAGCGCCAGCTGGTCGGGCACACCGCCGCGGCGGGACAGGACCAGGTCGATGTCGGAGTTGCTGCCCATGCGGACGGTGCCGGTTTTCGCGCCGAATGCCTTGGCCAGGTCGGTGCTGGCCTGGTGCCATTCGTCGGGGGACTGGCCGGGCAGCATGGCCACGGTCAGCACGTCGGCGTAGCGGTCGGTGGTGACCTGGCGCAGGGTCGGCACGATCCGGCCGTGTTTGGTGTCGGACTGGGTCAGCTCGGCCTTGGCCAGTACGCGGGCCCAGCGGCGGCGGTAGCGCCACCACACGGTGATCCAGACCCGCAGGAAGGTGCGGCCGTGTTTGGCCGCCAGGACCACGCCCAGCAGGCTAGCGACCACGACCGCGCCGCCTTCGAGGACGGTCGGGACCGCTTCGAGCACAGCGTCTTTCCAGTGCGGGACCTGCGCGGCGATTTCGGCCGGTTTGATGGAGCCCGTCATCAGGCCCTTCATGACGAACACCGCGAGCAGGAACAGGCCGAAGAACCCGAGGCACTGGACCAGGGCCACGGTGAACGGGCTGGGCGGCTGACGGTCGGGGCGGCTCATCGCACACCGCCGGCGGTCTCGCGCAGAGCCCAGCTGACCGGCTTGCCGTTGTCGAAGGCGTAGGCGATCTCGGCCTGGGTGGACGGCCCGGTGTACAGCGAGGAATCGGTGACCACGACCACGCGGTCCGACAGGGCGATCTTGCGCAGGTGCAGCTGGTCCAGGCGGGCCTTGATCTCGCCGTCCTGCTCAGCCGCGGGCACGACGCGGAACGGCATGAGCACGATCACCCCGCGCTCGGTCAGTTCCGCGGCTACGTCGAGCATCAGCGCGAAGAACCGCATGCTGCCGCAGATGGTGACGATCTCCCCCGCAGAGCCGGGGAACGACGAGCAGGTAGCGCCGAGGAACGGCGAATAGGAGAACTCGGGGGAACCGGCCAGGGTCGAACTGGCCGAGTCCTCCAGAGCGGGGCTTACTTCAAGCTGCGGTCCTACAGAAGGCCATCGGCCGCGATCTCGGCCCGGAGCGCTCGAACGTCCTCCGAGAGTTTGCCCGTCGCCCACGCGAGGGCCAGCGTCTCCATCAACGCCTGTGCCGTGATCGCCTCCACTGCCAGCTTGTCCCGCACGACTTTGGCCGGGTGCTCCTTTAGCCGGAACGCGAACATTGGTTGCTGGTCTCTGCGGGTGCTGCTCATGACCCCCATGTTCGCATGTGTTCGCACATGTTCCGGGATCGCTGCACTTGTTGTCATTTGTCTTCATCTCTCGCCTACCGAACCGTTGAGGTGTTAGCATCGCTGTACTGATGTTAACAGATGCCATACGATGCACAACGATGTTTGATCGCAGATATGGCAAATGAAGGAACGGAAGGAATGCGGGTTATGAGCACACCGACTCTCATCCCCACCGACATCCGGGGCGTGTCCCGGATCGGTAAGACCAGCGCCACGGCGTTCGTGCTGGTCAACACCCCGATGTGGGGGATCCAGTTGCCGAACGGGTCGCTGTGGCAGGCGTACGAGCTGCCGCCGGATGACCCGTGGGCCAAGCAGCCCACGGTGTGGGCGGCCGAGGCCGACGCGGCGGCCGAGGCGCGCGGCCTGGCGGACAAGCTGGAGGCCCGCTACGGCATCCCGAAGACCTGGCCGACCGAGCTGCAGGTGGTGCGGCTCGAGATGGACACCGATGGCGTGTGGAAGCGCCCGGAGGTGTGTTCGGCCGATCTGGGGTATCGGCCGATGAACCTGGACACCGAGGAGCTCTCGGCCTGGATGTGTGGCAGCACGGCGACGCTGACCACCGACGAGGCCCGTCAGGTCATGCGTGACCACAAGGAGTGCGCGGGGCAGATCACCTGCAAGATCCGGGGCCGTGCCCGCGCGACGCTGGTCCGCGCCGGCGTCATGAAGTTGAACAAGAACCCGAACATCTGGCAGTCCCTCGACCTGCCCGATATGGCGCGGTGATCGGCCATGCAGGTTCTCGAAGTCAGTGACGGGCAGCGGATTCCGGTCGGGCAGCTGTTCCGCGACAACCACGACAGCGACATCCGCACGCTGCGGCGGGGCGGCCAGCGAGGAGCACGTGCAGCTGATGGTCGTCCGCCACGAGGTCGACGGCCGGGTCAGCGAGCCGATGCGGGCCACCGTGCTGCCCATCGACGCGTTGCTGTCGGCGGCGTTCGTGCCCGTGGACAGCGGCGAGGGGCGGTGAGGGCGGTGGCGACGCTCGGATATCACGCGCTCACCGATGAGTGGCTGGTCGTGCCGTGGGAGTGCTCCTACCCCGGTCGCCTGACCGAGGCCGAGGCCCGCAACGTGCTGGCCGCGCACCGCAAGCACTCGCGTCACGACTGCCGCATCGGGCGCACCGCCCGCAGGGTGCTCAAGGCCGCGGCGCGCAACGCCCGCCAGATCCCCACCACCAAGTGAAATCCCCAGGAAGGAAACCGATTCTCATGTCCCTGTTCACCCGCAACGCCGCCCCGCGTGAGGTCAGCGTCTACGTCTCCGTGCACGCCGACGGGCACCGCACGGTGTCGATCACCGGGGCCGTCGACGAGGTCGGCGCGCTGATGGATCAGGTGCTGGCCTACCCGAACACCTCGGCCTACCCGGTCACCCCGGCGTCCCCGATGCCGTCGCTGCACGCCCCGTGGCACGTGAACGGCTCGGTCGCCACCGAGATCCGCTGATCAACCCCTGGAAATGGCGGAACCAGCCAGGAGATAGCTGGCTGGTTCCGCCCCAGATCATCCCTGAACACCGTTCGAAAAGCGAAGGAACTACCGCAATGGCTTTGACCACCATCACCGCTGATCTGCCCGGGGGTGCCCGCGCCGAGATCACCGCCGATCAGGTGAGCGCCCATTTCGCCATCGCGCCGCAGCTGATGGTCTTCGACGACGGCGAGGTCCGCTACGCCGAGCGTCACCCGTTTCTGCTGATCCACATCCCCGGCGGCCGCCCGGTGACCGACACCGGTGAGGGCATCGACCTGCGGCGCCTGGCCGAGTTGCTCGAAGCGCTGCCGATCGATTGGGACCAGCCCGACCCGACCCAGGCGTGCGTGCCGCATATCCCGCAGATCGCGCAAGTGCTGGTCCAGGCCGTCATCACCGACGACGATCCCGCCTCCGTGGTCTTCGTCTGACAACCCCCGAAAACCGGTGGAACCGGCCAGTTCGACCCTGGCCGGTTCCGCCCCCGATCTTCCCCTGAATGAGGAACTGATGACCAATCCGAACGAATGCACGCAGTGCGTCCAGTTGGACGCGGCGCTGGGCAACGTGATCGACGAACGCGACCACCAGGCCGAGCTGCTGGACGAGATGACCACCGCTATCGGGGCGGTGCTGCACCGGGACTTCGGTGAGCACTCCTCGGCAAACGATCCGTGGCGCAACGCCCTTCACGCGCTGAAGGGGCTGGAAGCATGACGACTGCTCTGCTCACCCGCCACGTTCTCAAGCACGTCGGGCGTACCTCCCAGCACTCGCCCGTGCTGGTCGCGGTGCTGGCCGCGATGGTGGCGGCCGCGCTGTTCGGCACCGTGTGGCTGCTGACCGCCGGCCACCGCGAGCCCGTCCCGGCCTCGGTCGTCTCCCCGACCCCGGTGTCGTGCGCGCCGTTCTCCTGCACCGGAGGCGACCCACGATGACCAGCACCGACACCCCCGACCTGCCGCAGGACCAGATCCTGGTGTGGGTCAGCTGCGGTGAGGGCACGGTGAGCGTGACCGGCCGTCTTGTGGCCAGGCATTTCGCCGTAACCCCGAAGCTCACCGCCGACGGCACGATCAGGCCGTTCGGGTTGAACCTGATCCATGTCCCGACCGGCTTGCGGATTCCCGCGCTGGGGTTCCCGTGCCGCGATCAGCTGCGGGAGCTGGCCGAGAAGCTGGCCATGCTGCCCATCGACTGGGCGGCCGCCGAGCCTGGCACCTTCGGGCCGAACAAACGCCAGCTCATCGACCAGACCATGGACAGCTGGGAGCGCGGCCGCCGTCACCACGTGTGCAAGACGGAGGCCGATAAGGGCGGTGAGCAGCGATGACCCGCGCCAGCACCGATCACCGCGTGTGTTCGTACTGCGATTGGTGGGAGGCCGTGGACGCGCCCGCCTGGCGGCGGCCGTTGTGGCGCGCCGCGCTGGCGACCCGCCGTATCTGGCTGCGGATCTTCTGCGGTGTCGAAGACGCCATGCACGAATACCCGACCAAAGGCTCACGCCGAGAGGAAATGCCGATGACCGCCGGACTGCGCGACATCTGGAAAGGCAAGATCCTGCCCGCACGCAACGCGGTCCAGGCCGACATCCATTACCGCATCTACGACGCCGTGACCGGGGACCTGCTGGGCTTCGGCACCACCAACCTGCTCGACGTGGTGGTCCAGGACGCGCTGCGCACCCAGCGCGAGCACCCCGGCGCCGCGCTGAACGTGGTCCAGGCCGACGGACCGGCCTGGACATGACCACCACCGAAACCCTCATCGAGAGAGGCGAATTCATGGCCGAGCATCTGGCCTCCGTCACCCCGCTGTCCCGGCTGGCCGAACGCTGGGTGATCGTGCTGCCCGGCGGCGCGCTCTACAGTGCCGACGGCCCGGTCCACCCCGGAACCGATTGGGATCCGGACCTGTTCCGCACCGAGGCCGACGCCAAGGCCCAGCTGGACCGCCTGGTCGAGGAATCGGAGAACATCGGCGTGGCCGACTGGTCGGGGCAGGTCTGCCGCCTCGGTGAGGTCGGGGCGGTCACCGTGGCCCCGATCGTGCAGGCCGCGCCGGATCTGGCCGCGTTCAATGCCGCGCATCCCGCGCCGCCAGCCCAGACCTGGCGGGAGTTCGCGATCCTGGCCCCCGGCGGCGCGTATCGCGAGTACGACCCCGAGGGGGATCCGTTCGTGACGTTCCCCGAGATCGAGTACGCGCAGGACCGCGCAGGCGACATCACCGAGGACTGGGCCCCGCGGCTCGGGGTGGCCGACCACCCGGTGGTGATCGTGTCCCGCACCTACACCACCACCGTCGGACCGTGGGAACCCGCGTGAAATAGCCGCTCCCGCAACCCCTCCCGAATGCAGGCACAACGGCGTGCCCAGGGCCCCAGAGTCGTGGCTCGCGCATCGGACAACAGAAAGCCCGCCCCGAAACGCCAATCGAGGCGGGCTTTCACACAGTGTGTGGGAATCTGGCCGATCCCGGCGCGGCAGACTTACATGGATGTAAGTCCTATGGTTGGCTGGGCGACGCGGACTGAAACCGCACGCAGACAAAAAGCTGCCCCCCTCGTGAGTGTTTGGCGACGCATACGAGAGGGGCTTTAGACCAGAAGTCGTGGCGCTGACGATACAGGCCAGGTCTGACAGATGTCATACGACCCGTCTGAGTTCGATCACACACGGCTTCATGGAGCACCCGGAAAGGGGTGACCATGAGCATTTTTTTTGCAGGTCAGCAGCGCCAGCTGACCACTTCCTCCCTCCCTCCTGTTGTCGTGGATTGTGGCCGAGTCGATATCGGCGCGTCGCGTCGTGTCGAGGTGGCGGGGGTGTCGCGATGAACTACGGGCGCATTCGCCGTGGGGAGATGTCCTCTGACAACTACACCTCGGTGGCCAATGCCATCTTCCGCAGTGACGAGCTGTCTGGGAACGCGGTGAAGATCTTCGGCTTCCTGGCCTCGCACACGAACGGGTACGGAGTCACGGTGCCCCAGATCGTCAAGCACATGAAGTGCAAGACCGATGCTGTGCGGGCGGCGCTGAAAGAGCTGGAGGAGTTCGGGTTGCTGGTGCGGACTCGTGAGCGCCGGCCGGACGGCACGCTGGGTTCCGAGACGGAGTACTTCATCACGGACACCGAGTTCCTGGCGCGGGAGCAAAACCGCAGTTCAGAACCTAAACGGGAAAAACCCGTCTTGGCTGTGACCTGCGGAAATGCCGAGGAATCTGATGAGTCGGAGGCCGTGGTCGAGGAATCACACCCCACCCACAGCAAAACCGCAGGTCAGAACCTAAACGGGAAAAACCCTATTCAGGCTGATCCGACCCCTAAGAAGAACAAGAACTACAAGAAGAACAACACTCCCTCCGTCCGTCCGGAACCTAACGCGGGCGCGACCGCCGAGACCGCCGAGACCGCCGAGACCGGAGCGGACGGACGGACGGACGGAGATCTCTCCCCCATCCAGCAGACGCACACCGAGCCGATCCCGGCCCCGGAGCCCATCGTCGAGCCCGAGCCCGAGCCCAAGCCCGAGCCTGATCCTGAGCCGGGGACGGCCGCGGCGCTGCTGGCCGAACCTGTGGTGGCCGTGCACCTGGCCCGTATCGGCATGCGACCCGAGCAGCGGCGGCGGCTCGAGACCGCCATCGACATCGAGCTGCTGCGGTTCTCGTTCGGCCGTGTGGGCCGCTACCTGCGCGAAAAGGCGCACGACGCCGAAACCGCCATGTGGCTGGTGCGGGCCTTCGAGCAGTACGGCCACACCATCGCCCTGGTCGGTGAACCGGCCCCCGCCGCCGAATGGCCTGCCGAGTTGATCATCAACACCCCCGCATTGCCCCCCAGCGCGGCCGTAGGCGGCCCAGAATCATCGGAAGGCACATCGGGGCACCCCCAGGGGGATGACGCGGCTGTGATCGAATTCGGGGCCGCTTCCCGTGTGTGTGATCGAAAGGCGGACCCCATGGGCCGACGACCCAAACCGGCTACCGACCCCGCCCCGGCCTTGTTCGACGCGCCCGGCACCCGCCGCAAGCCGACCCCGAACTGCCCCAGCTGCGCCGGAGATGGCTGGGTCCTCGGTCCGGACCGCAACCCCATCGAGCCTGTGGTGCGGTGCGCCTGCACCAAACCCGGACAGGCTGAACCGATCCCCACGCCCTGAATTCGAATAACGCTGGTAGGACGACCTTTTGGAGGTATCGCGTGTCGGCTCCCGTAGCGGTGTCTGTGCCCAAGAAGCGGAAGCGGAAAAAGAACCTTTCCGCCCGCAAGCAGGCCAAACAGATTGCGTGGCGGGAACGGGAGAAGGGCAGCCCTACTGCCATTGCCGCGGGCGATATCGACCAGGTGGGCGCGCTGCTGGCTGATGCCACGGCCGCGTTCTGGTCGGCCCACGGTGAGGGGCCGACCTGGCGCGAGGCGGCGGACCTGCCCGGGGTGAAGGCATGGTGGCATGACCTGACCGGGATGAAGTTCCTGAACAGGGCCGCCTGCGGGGTCCTGATGCGGCGTGCCCGTAGCGCGGGCTGGGTGGCCTTCGCCGAAGCAGGCCCGCCGCGCTCGCTGTGCCCCGGCCGCCAGTTCTACCTGCGCCGCTTCGGCACCCAGATCTCGCAAGCTGAAAGGCACGAGATCGGCATGCGCGTGGCCGCTTTCGTCGGCACCTACTGCGACGAGCACGGCCACAGCCCGGACTGGGCGCACATCGCGGCCGCGGCCACCGACACCGCCGGCATCGTGCTGTTCGCGAACGCCGACGACGCGGCTGAGCAATTCCGCTGGCTCCAAGCCCGCGGCTGGCTCACCCAGGACAGCGATGGCGGCGTGGTGCCAGGTTTTCGTGCCGTAGACGAAGCGCGCCGCCGCGCCGAATTCGGTGGTGACCAGCAGCGGCGCTGATCCCAGGTCAGGCCAGCGGTACCGGCGGATCGCACACCTTGCACAGTCGGTACCGCAGGCCACCTTGCGGGCCTGTCCGCTCGGCTCGCCACCGGTCGTACTCATCGAGAGTCAGCGCCAGATGCGGCAGGCCCGGCATCACCCCGTCGTGGGTGTAGTGGTGCACCTCGCTGTCGAACAAACCGCCTTCGCGCTCGTCCTCGCCCTCGAAGGCCAGCGTGCCCGTGGATTCGCGCACCACCCGGCAGTCGAGCCGATGAACCGAACTCCCCGACACCGCGACCGCGTACCGGTCCGGCTCCTGAAATCGAGCCCGCCGACGCGCAGCCTCGTCCAGACGCTTGCGCACCACGTCTCGGTTGCGCTCACAGCGGGGGCAATCACCGAAGCAGCGCAGCGATTCGCGGGTGAGTCCCGGATTCCAGGACTGGACATCTTCGAGCATGCGTTCTTCCATCACGTCGGCCACGCGCACGAGGGCTGCCCGGACCTCGCCGGCCTCGATGGCGCCGGAGGCCACCGCGTCCAGCAGCTGCACCACGCCGGCCAACTCGACCCCGGCTCCCCACCCGTCGATGTCGCGGCGGTCATGGCCTCGATACATTGCGTCCTCGACGAACTGCATGTCCGGCACCGTTTCCGGCCCGACTTTGAGGTTGACTTTCCAGGCTGTTCCCATGCGCTGAGTGTTGCCGACCCGACGGCTTCCGGACGCTGAAATGCGCACTGGGCCAGGCGGAACCAAGAAGGCTCGCGAAGGGAGTGGCACCGTGACCGATACCGCGCTTCCCGGTGACGATCACCGTGTGATCGTGGTGCGCCGCTCGGTCGGTGAGCGGCGGGTGCGCTATGACGTGCAGATCCGCCCCGACGACCCGAACCCCGAGGCGGTGGCCGAGGCACTGCGGTCGCTGGTCGACCTCGCGGTGGTGCGGACAACGCGGACCAAGCTCGGGCGCGAAGTGTTCATGCTGGCCGCCCCGCTGCACCGGAATCTGGCTGTGCTGCACCAAGTCTGCGACCAGCTGCCCGAAGGCCCGCCGCCCGCGGCCGCCGCACCAGATCCGGAACCGGCCCCGGTCGACGAGGACGGAGCGGACCAGCGGCCGCGATTGCCGATGCTGCCGAAGCTTCCCCTGCCCCCAGGTGGACGCAAGAAGGGTGAACCGCCCGAGGCACCCCCGCGCCGCTCGTCTCCCTGGACGTGAGAAGCGGCGCCCGAAACCCCCAGCGGGTCGGTAGCGTTCCGATATGCCTGCACAGCCCACACGGCGCCGCCGCATTCCCCGCCCCGCCCTGGCCAGCGCCACCGATACCCGCCCGGCCTCCGAACGGCGCAGCGACAAGACCCGCCAGCAGGGCATCAATTTCGATCTGGCGCTGCTGGAATACATGCGCACCGCCGTGATCTGGATGGCCCACCGCCACCCCGAGGAGCCCGGTTCGGAATCGCTGGCCGCGTTGATCGACGTGGCGGTCCGCGACACCATCACCGGCTGGGAAAACACCTACACCGGCGGGGCGGCCCTGCCCGTACTCGGTGCCGAGCACCCCGCGCCACCGACGCCCGAGCAGGTCGACGCCGTCCTGAACGACCCGAACACCGAGTGGGAAGACGTTCCCGCCGACCAGGTTCCGCCGCTGGCCACCGACGAAGCGGTCCGCCTCGCCGCGGCCCGCGGCCCGAGCTGGTCGGGCCTCATCAGTAGTCGAATGCGGTGCAGACCGGGCCGCAATCACCGCGCTGGTGCGGGCCTCCGGGCGCGAAATGCTCGTCCATGCGGCGCTCACGCTGGGCGTCGGCGGCCGCGGTGCGCTTGCGGTCCTCGACCCAGTTCAGGGTGCGGGGCTCGCATCCGGCGTGCAGCTCGTCGCAGCGCGGGCACTGGCCTTGCGGTGCGCGCTTGCCGAAGGGCATCGGCTGGCCCGGGTTGCGCGGGTTGCAGGTGTGCATCGTCTTGTCGCTCATGAGCGGTCCCCAGGGCCTTCCGAGAGTGGTGGGTGGGTCAGTGGCGGGCGAGGTTGATCAGGGACAGGACCGGCCAGGCGGCGGCCTGGGCGAGGGTTCCGGTCACCGTGGCGCGGCCGCCGAGCAGCCCCGGACGAGCAGCCCGTAACCGGCGAAGAAGACGAACCCGATGCCCCAGATGCCGAGGCCGATGGCGGTGACGATCATTTTCGAACTCCTGAAACGTGGTGATGGGGCGGAGAAGGGGGTCAGTGCAGCGGGTTGTCGTGCAGGGGGCTGGTCTGGTGGGTGGCGTAACCGGCCGGGATGCCGCCCGCCCAGCCGATCCGGGCAACCACGCTGATCAGGAAGCCCGCGCCCGCCACCGGGGTAACCGCGTGGGTCGGGGTGCCCTCGATGACCGCGGTCGGGGCCTGGAACCAGTCGCCCTCGGGCCCGGTCTGGGCGGCCTGGTCGCGGCACTGCTCGATCAGCGCCAGCAGCGTGGTGCCCAGCTCGGCCAGCTCGGTCAGGGTGGCGGTGGCGGTGGCGAACATTTCGGGCTCCTTCTCGCTGGTCCTTCAACCATAGGGTAACACTTCTTTTATGGTAAATGAAGTTTAGAAGTTGGTGGAAGTTCGGGAGAAACACCGATGTCAGGGCGGGTACCGTGACAGGACAGGCCACCCGATCATCACCGCGTCGCACCGGACGGGAGCGCTGACAATCGCTATGAACCACACCGATATCGAGCCCAACCACACTGGCCGCCGCCTGCGCGAGATCCGTGCCTGGCGGGGCCAGAGCCTGGAAGTGACCGCCGGCCTGGCCGGAATCAGCTTCGGTTACCTGGGCAAGCTGGAGCGCGGGGACGTGCCGCTGGCCAACCGGCGCACCCTCGAAGCGCTGGCCCGCGCGCTGCGCGTGGCGCCCTCGGAGTTCTCCCCCGCGCCGTGGCACATCGAACCGGCCGAGGTGAACGAGGCCGCGCACGCGGGCCTGGTCGAAGTCGAAAACGCCCTCGATGCCTACGAATTCGGTGAAGACCCCGGCCTGCCGACGCGGGAGTGGCCCGAGATCTCCGCCGATATCGCGCGCCTGGGCGAGTTGTCCCAGGGCAGCGCCGACTACGCCGGACAGGCCGCGCTGATGCCCGGCCTGCTCGGGGAGCTGCACGCGGTCTACGCCCGCACCCCGCAGCTGCGCCGCCAGGCGCTGCTGGGGATGATCACCTGCTACGCCTCGGCCACCTGGACCACCAAACGCCTGGGTGGGCGCGGCCTGCCCCTGCTCGCCGCCCGCGCCGCCCAGCAGTGCGCCGACCTGCTCGAATCCCCGGCCTGGAAAGGCTTCACCACCTGGTTGCGCGGGGACGCCACGGGCGGGCTGTCGCGGCCCGAGCAGTACCGGCGCGCCATGCGCACCGCCGACGAACTCACCCCGCACCTCAACGATCCGGAGGTGATCCAGGCGTACGGGATGCTGCACCTGTCCGCGGCGCTGGCCAGCGCGGTGCAGGGTGATCGGTCCACCACCAGCACCCATCTGGACGAGGCCCGCGCGGTGGCCGCCCGCCTGGACACCGAGGCCGGCACTTTCGGGCGCATGTGGTTCGGCACCCCCAACGTGGGCATCTGGGCCGCCAGCATCGGCCTGGAGCTGGGCGACGGCGCGAAGGTGGCCGAGACCGCCCGCGGCGTGCACGTGGCCGCCATCCCCTCCACCAGCCGCCAGGCCGAGTTCTACATGGAGGTCGGGCGCGCCCTGCTGACCGATCACCGCCGCCGCGACCAGGGCGTTCAGGTCCTCATGCGCGCGGAATCCCTCGCCCCGCAACGGGTGCACGCCGACGTGTTCACCCGCGAGGCCGTGGCCGATGTGCTGCGCGCGGCCCGCCGCGACGCCGGAGGCCGCGACCTGCGGGGCTTGGCGTGGCGGCTCGGCATCGCCCCCGAGCAGGCCCCGAAATCCTGAATGTCGAGCCCAGATCGGCGGATCCCTGTGTGGGGATCCGCCGATTGCGTTTCTGCGCAACGGTTCTCACGCGGGCCCGACGAAGTATGTCAACCCTAAATCAGGCACCGGTTCGGGACCGGGAGTGCCAACCTCGCTCGCGGTGATGCCGGAATCATTTGCGGCGCAGTAACGTCCACCTCTACGAATCAAGGTCACCCGGGGGTCGGGTGGCGGGTGAAGGTGGTGGACATGGGGGAGCTGCTCACGAGCAGCCTGGTAGCCGATGAGGCCGCGGTGCGCGCCAATGTCCGCCGCGCTGCCCGCTTCCGCCGGACCTGGCCGTCGGTGGCGTACTCGCTGGGCCTGGCCCACGAGGACCGCAACCCGACGCTGGCCGACAAATGGGCCGGACGCCAGCGCGCCGAGAAATCCATGGTCCGCATCCGGACACCGCGCATCATGCACATGAGCGTCGACCAGTACGGCGTGACCATGGTCGTGCGCACCGTGCGCGGGGTCGGACGCAAGCACTTCGCCGATGCCGCAGGGTCTTTGGCCGACGAATGGCAGATGCGCCAAGTCTGGGCCCGCGCCCTCGACGACGAAGACGAATGGGGCCCCGGGTTCGTCGAGCTGCGCACCGTGCACACCGACCCGCTCACCCGCACCGTGGCGGCCACCCGCCCCCCGGTCCCGAAGGATCTGACCCGTCTCGAGCTCGGCCACGGTGAGCGTGGCCAGCCCGAATACCTGCCGCTGGCCCAGAGCGCGGGCGTGACCGTGATGGGCGCGTCCGGGTACGGAAAAACCCAGTTCGCGCGCAGTCTGGTCATCAAGCTCGCCCCCTCCCCGCTGGTGCAGTTCGCGGGCGCGAACGGCAAGACGACCCGCGCCGACCGGGGCGACTATCGGGTCCTGCGCCCGCGCTACGCCCACCTGGTCGGCTCGGACCTCAAAGAGGTCAACGCCCTGCTGACCGGCCTGGAAGCCGAGATGTACCGGCGGCTGGACCACATGTTCGATTGGTGGGGCTGTGACGAGTTCTGGGACCACGGGCCCACCCTGGAGGTGCCCGTCCTGGTGACCACCCTCGACGAATGCCAGGTCTACCTGACCACCAGCGCGCCCGCGTCCAGCCCGCGCGGGCAGCTGGTGGCCGACAACGTCGAAAAGGCCACCAACCTGGTCAAGATGGGCCGCGCCGCGGGCCTGATCACCTTCTTCATGACCCAGAAGGGCACCGGCAACGCCATCCCCACCGACATCCGCGACGTGGCCACCGGCGCGATGACCTTCCCGGTGCGCTCGCGCGCCCAGGCCCAGGCCGCCCTCGGTGACGAGATCCTCGACTTCCCCGACAAGGACCCGCGCAAGATCCTGCGCCACCCTTACCGCGGTGTCGGCACGTTCCTGCCCGACGGGGCCGAGGAGTTCACCCGCTTCAAATCGCCGCTGACCAGCCTGGAGCTGGCCGAGGAGGTATGCGGGGCGACCGCGCACTACGTCCGCGAGATCCCCGGGGTGAGCGTGGGCCGCACCCGCACACCCGGCGGCGGGGCCCAGACCATCGAACTGAGCAAGGCCCGCGCCGCCCGCGCCGCCAAGAGCGCGCGCCGCACCCGCCCGGACGGGGGCCGGCCATGAACGCCGATCCCGATTTCGGGCCCGAACTGGCCCCGGCCCCGCTCACACCCCGCCCAGTGGCGTTACCGCCCCTGCCCACCACGGCCCGGCCCAGGCCCGCCCCCGCGCCCGTGGCGCCCGCGCCCGACGAGGACCAGGCCGAAGACGGCGAGGACCTCGACGAATACGACGGCGAGGACTACGACGACGAGGACGAATACGACGAGGACGACGGCGAATACGAGGACGAAGGCGAGGAAGACGAGGAGTTCGACGAGGGCGACTACGACGACGACCCCCGATACAACCCCGAACCGGCCGAGCAGCACAGCAGCCGCCACGACGGGCTGGGCTGGGACTCGTGGCTGGGGTTGCCCGGCAAGCCCGACGACCGCCGCGCCGACCCCGGCCCGGACGGGCAGAAGTCGCTGGCCCAGTACTACGACTCGGTGAACGCCGGCACCTACACCGACACCGCCCGCGCCGCCTTCGTCGACCGCTCGGGTGGTCGCGGGGCCATGGTGCGTGCCCGGCTCAAACGCCGCCGCGACGAGGACGGCGAGGCCCGCGACGTGTACCGGGCCCGCTCGGCCGGGATGGCGGTGCTGGTGGTCGCGGGCCTGGTCCTCGGCGTGGTCGTGATCATGGTCGTCAATCTCAAGCACTCGTCCCCGCTGACGACCCCCGCCAAATCCGGTCCCGCCCCGGCCGCCGCGACCACCACCGCCCCGGCCGCGGGCCCGGCGACCACCGAGACCTGGCCGCACGCCACCGCGGACTGCTACGCCACCAAAACCGCCACCAACGTGGTCGGGGCCGGACCCGGCGACCCCAGCACCGGGCCCGGCGCGATCTTGGGTTTCGAGTGGAGCTACTACTCGGATCGGTCCGCCGCCCGCGCCCGCGAATGGGTGGCCGCGGGCGCCGATGTGGGCGACACCGCCAAGATCCAGGCCGCTATCGACGCGGTGCCCACCACCACCCGCTACTGCGTGCACATCACCAAATCCGATGCCGACGCCACGGGCTCGACCTGGAATGTGGTGCTCAGCGAGCAATTCCCGACCGATAAGACGCCCCAGCAGTGGCACCAGACCATCACCACCCGCACCGAGGGCGGGCGTGTGCTCATCACCTCGATCCGCAAAGCCGACTGAGAAAGGCACGATCCGTCATGGACAACAGCATCGACCGCGTGGAGTGGGACACCCCGGCGGCGGCCGCCTACATCAAAGCCGCAGGCCAGGCGGCCACCCTGCTCGGCACCGCCAAGGACCACGCCGACACCGTCGCCGGAATCGACTTGTCGGGCCTGGGGACCCTGGGCAAGGGTTTCGCCGCGGCCTGGGCGGCGGCCTGGGGCGGGCACAGTGACCAGCTGGGCACCGCGTCGCAGCTGACCGACGGCTACGGCCAGGGCATCGACACCTGGGGCAAGGTGCTGGGCGGGGTGGACACCGACAACGCCGCCACGATCGCGGGCGCGGTGCCCGGCACCGACGAAATCCAGGCGTAAGCGGCCCGAAACGACAGGGGGACAACGCATGCAGACCAGAACCCAGGACGGGGACACCGTCTATCCCACGGAGGAGCCCGCGCTGGTCACGGCCCTGGTCGCGCCGCTGCTCAAGCTCCGCGCCGGCCTGGGCGACGGCACCCGCCCCGACGACACCGCCCTGTCGGCCCTGTCGGCGGTGCCCGTCACCGTCCGCGCCGCCGACGACACCCACCAGGGCGGATACGTCACGCTGGCGGGCACCGACACCGCCAAAAAAGCCCAGCCCGTGATCAAGAAGACCGGCACCGAGGTGGCCGCCCTGGCCGACGTGGGCGACAACCTCGCGCCCCTGCTGACCAGCGCCTACACCGTGCGCGACAAGGCCGCGGGCGACCTGGACACCCTGATCAGCGATTTCCGAAGTCAGGCCACGCCACTGGTGAAAGCCGCACGCTCACAAGCGGATCTGGACGGGGTCGTCTCCCTGGCCGCCGATTACACCCAGTCCGGGGTGGACGTGGTGAAAGCGGCCTCGGGGCAGATGGACCAGTACACAGGCAAGGTGTCCGATATCGCCGACACCCAGCCCCAGGTCACCGTGCCCGACAGCGGCGGCGGCAACCAGCAGCAGCCCGGGAACAGCAACTACCCCAACCCCGCCAACACCAACACCGGCGGCGGAAACACCCAGTACCCGAACAGCAGCTACTACGGCAACAACAGCAACTACGGGAACAACAGCGGCTGGAACAGCGGCAACAACTGGAACAGCGGAAACAACTCCTACAGCGGCGGCTCGGACTACACGAATTCGAAACTGGCAGAGACCGATCCGACGCTGGCGGCCCAGCTCACGATCCAGTCCGCCGCGCTCTCGGCCGGGGTCACCCTCGGTAGTGGCTTGATCTCGCTGGCGGGCACCCTCGGCTCGGCCCTGATCACCTCCGGCGCGCAGGTGATCACCACCGGCATCGAAAAAGGCGAGACCTACGCGGAAAAGGCCCTGGCCGCCAACACTTCCCAGACCGGCGGCGGCACGACCCCGGGCACCGCCGCGCCCGGCAACACCACCCCGGGCACCACGACACCGCCGACGGGCAACTCGCTGACTCCCGGCCTGGCCGATCCGGGCCCCACCACCCCGGCCGCCGACACCGGCGGTGCCAAACCCGCGCCCGCGGCCACCGTGCCCAACCCCCAGATCCAGACCGGCGGAGGTGGAACGACCCCGCAGAACCAGCCGCAGGCGGGCGTCCCCGACACCAGCGGCGGCGGTGCCCCGGCGGTGATCCCGCCCGGGGTGCAGGCCAAACCTCAGCCCGACAACGACAAGACGACAAAGCGCGACGGCCAGGGCGGAGTCACCGCCTGAACAACCGCCGCGGGCGAGAGAGGACAACACCCATGTCCGACCTGTTCGGTGGCCTGCCAGCATTCGCCGGCGGTGCCACGCCCGACCCCGAACCCCCGGCGCCCACCCCCGGCCTCGGGCCCGTGGTCCCGCCCACCCTGGCCGAGGACTACGAGGAGCCCTGGACCCGGGGCGATATCCGCGCCCCGGCCGATATGCCGCTCGCGCGGCCCGGCCAGGCCACCACCTTGTGGGGCGCACCCGAGCGCGCCGCCGCCTTGTGGGGGCCGATCGAGGCCGCCGATCCGGTGATCGGGGCCGACGACACCGCGCTCGGCACCGCGCGCATCGAAACCCACACCACCGAATTCGAGATCGAAATGCATTCCACCAGCGAGCATTCGACATCGCTCACCTTCACGATCAAGGCCCGCCCATGACCGAACCAGCGCGGCAGGTGGTCACCGCCACCAGCACCAACGCCGCCCGCTCCATCACCGTGACCTGCACCGATGCGGGTGCGATCACCGAACTACATTTCGAGCCCGCGGTGTACGGCCACGGCGCGCGCTCTCTGGCCGCGGAGATCCTGCGCCTGTCCCAGCGCTCCACGCTGCTGGCCAAGGCCCGCCGCCGCCAGCTGCTGGCCGACGCCGGACTGGCCCCGGTGCTGCTGGACCGCCTCGGATTGCCCTTTCCTGAAGCCGTGGACGCGCAATTGGCGGCCCTGGAGGACCAGGGGACCCCCGAGGCCCCGAGAGGCTGGGTGCGGGCGATATGAACCACGACATGGACGCCCTCATCGCCGACGTGGGCGAACAGCTCGAAGCGCTGGTGCTCGCCGCCGACGGGCTGGGCAAGGTGGCCGGCCACGCCGCCAGCGCCGACCGCGCGATCACCGCGGCCGTGGCCGGGGACGGCACCCTGACCGGGCTGGAGCTGGCCGAATCGGTCACCGCCTACCCGCCGCAGCAGGTCGCGGACGCCATCCTGGCCACCATCGCGGCCGCCACCGCCGACGCCGCCCGCCAGCGCGCGGCCCTGCTGGCCCGCCTGAGTGAGTCCCTCACCTGAAAAGGCGAGCCCAGCAGGAGATTTCGGCGAATCCGGCCGGTTTGTCATTCCAGGACAAATCCGCACCGGACCCCGCCGCACCCTGAATGTCATCACCCGATGCCGGGTGAAACGCACGAGGTGGCCACCGGCCTGTGGGACACCAGCGGGCGCGCCGACAGGCGACGCGGCGACGCACCCGCACACCCGGCATCGGGTGATTTCGTGCGCCCAGCACCCGAAATAGCCCCTCATTTCCGTGCACAAAACGAGAAGTCCCCTCCCCTGACCTGCGGGTTTACGTCGACCGATCCACCGTAAAACTTCTTATAGCGCAAATGAAGTTTTGTGGTGTAGGGTAGGGACATGACCAACACGGAGACCCTCCCCCCGATCGACCCGCAGATCACCGACGCCGCGGACGCGATGCTCACCAACGCCGTCGCGGTCGGCTCCGCCGGCGACCTGACCGCCATGCTCGACCGCGTCGACGACGTGATCGCGGCGGCCACCGCCCTGCGCGAGGCCCTCAGCATCGAGACCCAGGGCGGGGCGGGCGCGGCCGAGGACGGATACCTCCCCGCCGACCGCCCCGGCGTCATCGCCACCATCCGCGGCCACCTGACCCGCATCGTGGCCGACCGCCTGACCTGGCGCGACAACGACGGCCACATGCACATGCTCTACGCCCGCTAGAACCCTGCGGGACAACCGAACCGGCCAGTTCGACCCTGGCCGGTTCCCGAGTCCCCGACCGGCATCCGCACCGAGCGCCACCCGTAATCCCCAGCACCACAGGAGAATCCCGTCATGACCGACACCGACCCCTCGGCCCAGAGTCCTGAAACCGTGCACGGCTTCCACGACGGGGAACGGGTGCGCGACCGCCGGGACGGCTCCACCAGCCACGTGCGCTTCCTGAGCCTGACCCCCACCGAGCGCGCCACCGGCGAATACGCCGAGGCCGAAATCGTTTTCGACGCCCTGGCCTGCCGCTTCGAACTCGACGAGCACACCGCGCCGCACCTGGACCGTCTCACCTGACCCTGCCGACTCGAACCGACTCACCAACCCAGAGAACGGAATTCGCCATGAGACAACCCGCTTACCTGACCGCCGACGTGGTGCTGCTGGCCGGAACCGACACCGACCTGCACGTCCTGCTGATCGAACGCGGCAAGCAACCCTTCACCGGCCGCCTGGCGCTGCCCGGCGGGCACGTGGAAGCCGATGAGTTCGCCGTCGACGCCGCCGTCCGCGAGCTGGGCGAGGAAACCGGAATCCCCCTGGCCGCGGGCGACCTCACCGAAATCGGGACCTACTCGGCCCCGGGCCGCGATCCCCGCGGCCGCTACGTCTCCATCGGGTTCTGCGCCCGCATCCCCGCCCCGATCGCCCCGACCGCTGGCGACGACGCCGCCACCGCGGCCTGGTACCCGGTCGCGCAGGTCTACGAGCAGCACGACCGGTGGGCCTTCGACCACCGGGTGATCCTCGCCGACGCCCTGGCCCACCTGTACCGCCAGCGCACCGGCGGCATCACCACCACCACGGTCGTCTCGGGTACCGCGACCGTCGGCAAGGTCATCGGCACGCAGTTCGGCCGCGCCTGACCACCTCTCGTGATCTGGCCGTGCACCGCCTCCGGCCTGCGGAAACTGTCGGTGCCCGGTGCCAGAATCGCAAGCGAAGTTTCACCAATAGAACCGAAATGATCACGGAGGCAACAGAAATGGACATTTCCACCATCGACGGCACGGGCACGCAGCCGACCGTCGAAGACCTGGCGGGCATCGTGCACGCGGCCATCGACACCGCCCTGCGGGCGCTCGAAGAGGTCACCCCGCATGTGGACGCCCTGGAAGCCCACCCGGACGAGCCGAGCGTCTACGAGATCCGCGAGGGCCTGCACAAGGCCACCGAGGCACTGACCGATGCCGCCGGTTACGCCGACAAGGGCTATCGGGAGTGACATTCCCCGACCCGAAGGCCGGACGCGCTCGCCGCGTCCGGCCTTCGGCGTTTCGTGCCCGCCCCGGCTGCCCGAGAGTGATCATCGAGACCATGACCAGTCGCGGCGAACGTCCCCGCCTGACGACCACGACCATGCGGGGCTGCTTCGAGGACAAAAGCGCGGAAAAGGTCCTGGATGCCCTTCTGGGCGGTCAGGGATGGTTCACCCCCGACCCGAAGTACCCCGGCGTGTGGTTCGGTCGTCTATGCGCCTCCTGGGCGCACGAACGACGGCGTCGAGCGCATGTTCTGTTGCGATCGGCCCGCCGACCACCCGGCCACCGAGCCGCACCGCCAGGTCGTCGACCTCGACGAGGGCCGCACCATCGAATGGGCCGACCCGCCAGCGACGGCTGGGCCCGCGTGATGCACGGCCTCCACCTGCGATGACCTCGCGCACATGGCGCGTTCTCGATGGCGTCGGTGTCGGCTCCTACGCTTAAGCTCGCCAGCCGAAAACCGGACAGCAATCACATCGCTACTGGAGGCACGGCATGACACCGCAAGAGCTCGAAACCACTCTGAACACCTACGACGAGACCGCCGCCCTGCTGCGCACGCTGGGGCAGGAAACCGCGGCCGCAAACGTGGAGGAACTACGCGAGGCGTACGAGGAAGCCCTCGACCTGGGACAGCAGTACGCAGGCGAGATCCACCGCCTCCACACCACGCTCGAGGAAATCGAGCGCATCACCACCCCCATCCCCGCCACGAAGTAGGCAGATCTCCCGATCAGGTAGAGACCCTGGGCGGACGCGGGGCCGCAAACACGGCACTGAGCTGCGGATATGTGCAGCCGAGGGGCGTCGGTCTTGACCAGACCCCCGACCCGATGCCCCACCAGACCCCCGACCTGACCACCGAACCGACTCGCCCCCGCCGCGAGTCACTTCCTCCCGGCGAAATAGCAGTTGTTCCCTGAACAGGGGGAACCCTGGGCATGCGGTTGCCAGCAAAGGCGGCCGCAACCTGCCGATGCTTCGGGGCGCGGGTGTTGCGCCTTAATCGCAACACCGATCGTGCAGCCGATCGCAACACGGAATGCAACACGGAATGCGCTCGGCCCCCTTGCCCTTTCGCTTGCCCTGCCTGCCCTTGGCGAGGGTGCAATATGTGTCACCCCCTGCCCGTGATCGCTTGCCCCTGCTGCCCTTCGCCGTGGGCACCCGCAGGGCAGGATCGAACGATGGCGCGACGGCGGGGGCGGGGACGCTCGGGTGAGGCGGCGGCCGGCGCCGCAGCGATGACGATGCTGGCGGGTGTGGTCGTGGCCGTGCGGGTGCGCCCGTTCCTGGCCGCGCACAGCGCGCTGTGTATCGGTGTCGGGGCGGGTGTGGTGGTGGCGGGCGCGGGCTGGGTGTGGTGGCGGTTTCGCGCGGCCCGGCGGGAGCGGGCCCGAGCGCTGGCCGCGCTGGGGCATGCCTCGCTCACGCCTCGCCAGTTCGAGGTGGCGCTGGCGGGCCTGCTGGAGCGCGACGGATGTTCGAGGGTGCGGGTGAGCGGGGGCAGCGGGGACCTGGGGGCCGACGTGGTGGCCCGCTGCCCCGACCGCCGCAAGATCGTGGTGCAGGCCAAACGCTATGACCCCACCCGCGCGGTGGGCAGCGAAGACGTGCAGAAATTCGGGGGGACCGCCTTCGTGGTGCACCACGCGGACGTGGCGGTCCTGATCACCACCGCCGCCCGGTTCACCCCGGCTGCCCGCGGCTATGCCCGCACCGCCGGAATCCGGCTGATGCCCGCGGCCGCGCTGGCGGCCTGGCACACCGGCACCGGGCCCGCGCCCTGGGACCTCCCCCGCCCCTGACCCCCCGCGCAGGCATCCCCCACCCGCTCGCTCACCACCCCGCGCGGAAGTCCGACACACCTTTTCCACCCTGCCGTTTAGCAGCGTGCATTTCGTCCGCCGGAAAATGTCCGAATCTCCGTCACACCTTTTGCACACTTCCGTTTCAGGCCCTGAATTTCGTCCGCCGGAAAATCGGTAGGGTGGGCTCCGTGGCCGACCCGACCGCGCCGAAACGGTGCCTGCGCTGCAACATGCCGATCGCTCAGAAACGCCGCGGCCGCCCGCGGCGCTGGTGCTCGGAATCGTGCCGCCGCCGCGCGCCCGAGGAAGGCATCGAGGTGCGTGAGGTGATCGTCGAACGCACCGTGATCCGCCCGCCGGAACCGGTCTCGGTGTCGCGGCAGATCGCACGAATTCTCGATGATCCCGACGCCACCGAGCAGCTGCTGCGCACCCTGGCGCACCGCTGGCGGCACCGCGACCCCGCCGCCGATCCCGCCGCGCACGCCCGGCTGGCCCCGACCGTGCTCGATATCTGGCAGGCATTCCACGCCCCCGCCGACCCCGCCGCCGCGAAGAATCCGCCGCCGAAGGTGCCCACCGCGGCCGCCGAACAACGCGCCGCGGTGGCCCGGGTGCTGGCCTCTCCCCGCTCGATTCGCGAGGTGCTCATGCGTGTGCGCGAGATGCTCGACGCCGGCCAGCTGCGCGGCGGAAACGCCGAACCGGTCCACAACGGCCTGGCCTATCTGATGCGCCCCGGCCGATCCTGAACAACCACCGAATCCGCCTGGAATCGGCGTGCAAGATATCGAAGAACCCCGGGGTTTTCGCCCGGGGCCGAGCAGGGGGACCGCTGTGCGCATCGTGGATTCGTGGGACATCGTGGCCGCCGCCGATTGGCGGCGCTCGTGGGTCAGCTTCTGCAAGAACGAGGAGCACCGCCTCACCGCCCGCGAGATGGATCGGGCGCTGTGGGCCACGAACTGCGAATGGCGCAAGCGCACGCTGCTGGGCAACGACTGCGAAGACCAGGAATGGCGAATCCGGTACCTGCGCGACGCGCGGGCCAGCCTGAACTGAGCGCCGCAAGATATCGCAAAAGTGGCCAGTTTTGCCCTGCCCCGGCCCCAGTCCCGGGTGGGGTAGGGCCTGGGGTGCAGGGTGAGGACGACCCACCTCACCGGGCCCTCGCCCGCGCTACCTCACCCGCTACCCCACCCGACAGGGTGATGACCAACCTGATGACCAGGGCGGCGACCAGCAAGATAGTTGGGTCATCACCCTGGTCATCAGGCCATTCGCGCGCTGGTCATCGGGCTGGTCATCACCTGGAATCGGCGCGGGCCTGCCTCGACGCCCACCGCCCGGAATCGTGTCCGCGCAGGCCCGGAAAACGCTGACTACTCGCGCTCTGCGGTGTGTCCGGGAAAGGAGTGGCGAAGGATGAGGGCATGGCAACCAGGGAAGTCGTGCTGAGGTTGGATTCGGTGGCGTTGTCGCTGGCGGAGGCGGCGGCGCAGCGGTCGCAGACCTCGGTGGACGAGGTGATCTCGGGATGCTTGAACCGGCATCTGATCGGCGACTACGCGCCCGGCAGCGACCTGAATTCACCCCGCCCAAAGGTGCGATGAAAGGTACGATATCCGGGTATGAGCACCCGAAAGGTCTCCCTGACCCTGCCCGAGGAACTACTCACCCGCGCCGAGAACGCCGTCGCCCGCGGTGAGGCCCGCTCGGTGTCGGCCTACATCGCCGCGGCCGCCGGATCCGGGGAAGCCCGCACCAGCACCGCCGAAGTCCTCGCACGCTGGAGCAGCGAGCACGGCGCGGGCACCCCCGAGGAGCGTGCCGAGGCCGAGCGGCGCGTGCGTGCGCTGTTCGACCGTACCGACGCCCGCCTGCGCGGCCCTGGCGCCGCGTGAGGCCCAACGCTCCCGGGACCATCCTGGACGCCTCCGCCCTGCTGGCGCTGCCCCGCAGCATCTACGCCCGCACCCTGGTCGACATCTCGATCCGCGAAGGCCGGCCCCTGGTCATTCCCGCCGCCAGCCTCTACGCCGCCGCCCTGGCTGGGGCCGACCCGGACGAATTCGACACCCTCGACTACACCGTGACCGCGCTGAGCCAGACCGCGATCCCGGGCATGCTGGCCATCGCCCGCACCGCCACCGGACCCATCGACTGGGACCTGTGCCAAGTCGCCTGGGAAGCCACCACCACCGGATATCCCGTGCTCACCGACAACCCCGGGCCCTACGCCTATCTGTCGGTCCCGATCGATCTCGAACTCATCTGAGCCCGCCGACCGGCCGCCAGGGGCAGACTTGGCGGTCATGGCCGTGATGAAGTCCGTGACCATCGAATTGCCCGCCCACTTTCACGATGTCGCCCGCGAGGTGGCCGAATCCGAAGGCTCGAGCCTGCAGGCGTGGTGCGCGAAGGCCCTGCAAGGCCACCTGCTGGGCCTGGCGGCCGCGGCCGAGGCCGACTGGGAACGCGAACACCCCGCCGAGCGTGCGGCGTTCTACGCCGAGCGGGAAGCCGAGCACGAGGCCATGTACGCCCAGCTGGCCGCCGAAGACCAGCCTCGGCACGACGAAGGCGGCCAGGCATGAACCCCCGCCCCGGCCCGATGGTGCTGGCGGTGGTGGGCGTGATGGTGGTGGCCTCTGCGGTGGTGTCGGCGCTGATCATCGGCCCGCTGCACACCGCGATGCGATTACCGCCGCTGATGGCGTGGCTGACCTGGGCCATCCCGGCGTCCATGCAGGTGGCGATAGGGCTGTGCGCCTACGAGCGCGCGGGCACCTGGGATCTGGGCATGTACCGGGCGACCCGCCAAGGCTTCCACCACGTGGCCGTGATCCTGGCCGTGCTGGCGGTCTGCGCGGTCAGTGAGCGTCCCGGCGGATTCGACCCGGCCGCCGCCGCGGTCGCGGTGGTGCTGTGCGCCACGGGCCCGGTACTGCTGGCGGGCATCTTCTTCCCCCGCCGACACCTGGCCTGAAAGCCGTCCCCGCTGCACGCACACACCTTTTGCACCCTGCCCACGAACCGGGACTATCTGCGGAAAAGTGACCGAGCCCGGGTGTTTGAATAGACGAAGGGACCAGGAGCGTAGGCAGCTCCTGGTCCCTTCGTGTTGGTGCTGGCCCGGTGGGCTAGCTGCGCGGCTGGTCGAACTTGGCGAACGGGTTCGGCCGCTTCAGGGTGCGCATGCTGGTCGCGTGCTTTTCGATGTCGTACTCGGCCAGCATCTTGTCCATCATGGCCGGATCCGACGACACACGGGCGGCCCGCATCGCACGCCGTACCCGCGTGGTGCGCAGGAACGCGAACGGGGCGGCATTGAGCTTGGCGGCCCGCTGCGCGGCCCGGTCCCGGGACCGCTGGGCGGCATCGCGGTCGTCGTTGCCCAGGCCCAACCGCGACAGGAACCGCTCGCGGAGTTCGGACCCGATCTTGGCCAGGGTGCCGCGCTGGCTGCTGTTGGCCTGGCGCTCGGTGCTCAGTGCCAGGTGCAGCATGAGCATGGCCAGCCCCGGCCCGGCCGCGATGCGGGCGGTACCCAGCAGCGGCCCGGCATTGATCCAGGCGCCCACCGCCGCGATGCACATCAGCACCCACAGCGCCGTCTTCACGAACGGGATCGGCTCTTCCTTGCGCCGGCGGATCGACATGCCCATGTGATAGGCGCACGCCACGAAACTGATTTCGAGCCCGGCGAACATGGCCACCAGCTCGACCGGGTTGCTGACCCCGAGGGTGTCGGAGAACAACCGCCACGAGGTATCGAGGCTGGTGATCATCGCGACCGCCGAGGCCAGATAGAACCCGAACTCACCCGCGGGAGCCTTGCGCTTGCTCGTCCCCTCGCCCGTCCCCACGGCGTCCCCCTCCTCGGGTGTCCCCGGCTCCGGGGACACCCACGCCTGGGTGGGGACGGTCGGGGACGCGGCAGTGGGGACACCGTGGCGAGCGTCCCCACCCCGCAGGGACGCGTCCCCATTTGTGTCATGGACTGTATCGGGGACGGGGACGGTGGAGGTGGGGACGCCGGACCAGCCGTCCACCCAGTCGTCCCCGTCCCCCATGGGGACACTTGAGTGAACTGAAGTCAGACCGTCCCCGATGTCGGGGACGGTCGGGGACGTGGGGACGGTGTCCCCCTCGGTTCCGGCGTACCCGGTGGGGACGCTCGCCCCGGTGTCCCCCTCCGGGACAGGGGACACGGGGACGGTCGGGGACGCGTCCCCGTGCGGGTGTCCCCAACCCTGGAACCGGTCCCGCGAGGGTGCGGGCGTGGGGACGATGGTGCGCCCGTTGCCGTTGGTGGTGCTCAGCACCGAAGCCAGCTCGGTGTCGAAGCTCTCGGCCACCTCCGCGGGCACCCGAGGAAGATCCGCAGTGCGCGGATCGCGGTGCCCGTTGCTGGTCGCGCCCTGATCCATCCGGCCCTCCTCGGTCTCGGTGATCTCCTCGGCAAGCTGTCCGCCCTGGTCGGCGGGGGTGGGGACGGTGTCCCCAGGCAGATCGGGGACGGTGTCCCCCCGTCCTGGGGACGCGTCCCCACGGTGGTCGGAATCGAGTTCGGCCAGCCGTTCGTCGGTCATCACCGGAAACTCTCCGGTGCTGGTGATGCCGTGCTCGTTCTTGTAGGCGGTGACCTCCGGGGACACCTTGCTGCGCGTCACCTCGATGTCGTAGCCCGCCAGCCAGTCGGCCACCTCCGCAGGCTTGGGCGCGCGGGTCGCGGTGCCCAGCACGCGCACGGCGTATTGGATCTTGGCCTTCTTGGTCTTGGCCGGATCGGTCAGGAACTCGCGGTGCGGGTCGGTGGGGACGGTCGGGGACGTGGGGACGGTGTCCCCTCCGGTGGTGGGGACGGTCGTGGGGACGGTGTCCCCGATCGGGGACGCGGGGGTGGGGACGGTCGGGGACGCGTCCCCATTCTGGGAGGGGACGGTGTCCCGGTCGGGGACGCGTCCCCACGGGGCAGTGGGGACACCGCGCAGGGTGTCCCCGTTCTCGGTGGGGACGGTCGGGTTATCGGGCGGTGCGTCCGCCTCATGCTCGCGGGCCATGGTCATGGTCGCCTTCCTTCACCATTCGTCGATGTACTCGGCCCCGCACGCACCGCAGGTCCAAATCTCGCCGCACTTCTGTTCCAGGTCGTCGGTCAGGTCGTCGGTGCGCTGCATCCCGTCGGGCGCGCCGCATTCGGTGCAGTCCATCACCGCGGCCGGATCGGCGGTGGGTATCCGCCGGTACTCGCCCATCACAGAACCCGCTTGCGAGGGGCACGCGCCTTCTTCGCGGGCGCGGGCGCAACCGCCTCGGCCTCGAACTCCTCGCCCGGGTGCTCGCCCGCTTCGGCGGCCTCGGCCGCGATCTGGGCCTTGACGGAGGCGATGATGTCGGCGGGCCACGGGGCCATCCCGTTGCGGGCCCGGCACATCTGCACGATCTCCCCGAGCATCGTGTTACCGCGCAGCGCGGCCCCGGCCTTGGTGGCCCGGTGCACCGATTCGGGGAACTCCAGCGACAGCTTCTTGACCGGTTCCTCCCGCACCGCCGGTTTGGTCGCGGTCGCATCGGCCCAATCGTCGCCCGTGTCGGCGTGCTTGCGGGTGGACGCGATCTCCAGGTCCTTGCGGTCCTTGCGGGCAGCGGGTGCCATCATTTGTTCTCTCCTGCCACAGTCAGCAATTCGGTTGTCAGGGCCAGCACCTCGGCCGCGGCCGCGCCGCGCGGGGCGTACTCGGTGACGGTCAGCCCATAAGCGGGGGCCTGCACGTAGTCCTGGCGGTCATGGATCACGGTCTTCAGCAACGGGAGCGGAGCCTCGGCCAGCCGCGCCCGCGCCGCCCGCACGATCTTGGGCACCTGCCGCTGGTCGCTGCTGGCCTCGCGGGTGCTGACCCGGTTGAGCAGGATCACCGTGCGCGTGCGCGCCCTCGGGGCGGCCCCGGCGAAAGTCCACGCCTCCTCCAGTACCTGCATCAAGTCGTCCCCGGCCCACAGGTCCCACGGGCTGGGGGTGACCGGGGCAACCACCACCCCGTGGTCGTCAGCGATGGCCGCCAGGATCGCGGAGCGCGTGATCCGGATACGGCCGTCCGGAATCGTCATCGGCCGCCCGGTTCCGGCGGGCGCGTCGATCACCAGGTCGTCCATCGGCCCGTCGGGGCCGGCCAGCAGGCGCGGCAGGTCCTTGTGAATCGTGGGCTCGATGTGGTCGACCACATCGAACAGCGGCGCTTCGCTGCGTTGGGCGGCCCACTCGGCCGCCGACCCTTGAGGGTCGGCATTCACCAGCCGCACCCGCCGCTTGCGCGACGACGGGCGGGGCGACACCGGCCGCTGCGCCAAAGCGCCGGCCACGTTCACCGCGTTCGTGGTCTTGCCCGAGCTCTTACCCACGAAAACCAGGATCACCGTAAACCCACCTCCTCTCCAGATACTGGTTAACAGTCATTCCATGAATCAACATCTTACCCCATGAATGAAGTTTATGGCGTAGCATGGGTGCAGAGCGACACAAGCCCGACCCGCAGGGGGAAACATCATGAGCGACAACACATTTCACGCCCAGGCCGCAGGACTCGCCGAGGTGACCCTGAGAATCCGGGGCCGAGGACCCGGCGATTCGGTCCTCGTCATCGCCGACCCGGCCGCCGATCACGCCACCGTCACCCTGCGCCCGGTCCAGCCCGGCGACCTGGTCGCCCAGGCCCAGATCGACGCCGCCGAAGTCAGCGGCCACGGCACCCGGTTGCAGGTCGTCATCCCCAAACCCACCACCCCGGCCGCCCGCATCACCGAATCCGGTGGCGTGTCCATCACCGCGGGCACCGTGATCGCCGCGAATATCGGCGGCCAGAACAACACCGGCACCGTCAACTTCAACCTGCGCCCGCCCCGCGGCAACGGCGTGTTCGCCGTGGTGACCGTGCCGCTGCGCCCCGAGGGCCCGTCCACGGTCAACGTCGTGGCCGACGAAGCGCCCGTGACCGTGCGCGGCACGGTCGCAGGAGTATTCGACACCGCCGGAATCGTCCGCCTCGAATGGGACACCACCAGCCAGCAGAACTTCGGTGGTGCGCGATGAGCGAGGCCCAGCGCGAAGCGCACCGCCAGGCCGCCCTGGCCGAGGACGACATCGTGGTGCGATCGGCGCGCAGCTGGCTGTGGCTCTACGCCGACGAGCGCGAATCAGCGGCCGACCGGACCCCCGACGAACTGACCACCGACGACGTGCACCACCTCAGCACCGAGGCCGTCATCGACAACCTCGCCAAGCGCTGGGCCGACCAGGGCGGACTATCGGCCTTCCTCGACGAATGCGCCGAGGAGATCCGCGACGGCCGCATCATGGCCGCCGCACGGAGCTGGCTCTACATCCACAGCGAGGACGAAACCCTCCTCGACGAACTGGGCTTCGACGACGTGGACGCCCTCGACGACGACGAGATCACCCAGGCCATGCACATCTGCTACCCCGGCGGGCTGACCGCATTCACGGCCAAACGCTTCCCCGAAACCGCCGGCGGTGCCCGCCCCGAACCCGCCCGCACCCGAGGAGACATCTGATGCCCAACCCGGCCACCCCCACCGATCCGGCGCTCATCGCCAGGGATCACTCCCTGCTCATGTGGTGCGACGACCACCCGGCCTGCCAGTACTGCACCGAGACCGGCGAGGGCGAATGCCTCGAAATCGCCAGCGAGAACGACAAGCTCATCAGCGGCGAATGCCGCTGCGGCAAGTGGAGCGCCCGCGGTGACCTGCTCGACGTCGAAGGCTGGTTCAACACCCACCTGCGCCACATCGCACGCAACTCCCCCCCAGGCCGCCATCACCCTTGCGCGTCGAGGCGGCCCCCAGATGAGCGAGACCCGAAACCAGATTCTCGAACCCTGCCTGATGTGCGAATGCTGGTGCGGCCGATGCGAATGCGCACGCCACGACTGGGCGGGTGACCTGCCCGCCGAAGTCTCCCTGGCGCACTGCTGCCACTGCGGGGACCTGCTGCCCGGCGACGACGAATGCCACTGCACCACCAACGAACAAGAGCCCACCCATGCCTGACCACACCGACACCCCCGGCCTGTCCTACGCCTTCGCCTACTGGCAGCAGCTGCGTGGCGCGCCCGAATGGGTGCGCACCCCCACCGTGGAGATCTGGCGCGCCACCGACGACGGCGAAACGGTGTGGGCGTTCTCCCTGGCCCAGCTGCCCGCCCCGCGCGGCGGGATACGTCGCATCTCGGGCACCCCGCCCTGGGCCCAAGACGGTCCGGGCCTGCACCTGTCGATATTCACCGAAGGACTTGCGGCGCTGGCCGATCCGGATTTCGCCTGGTTCTTCACCGCGCTGGCGGCCGAACATGCCCCCACCACCCTCGACGAGGTCGCCGCGTTGCTGACCGCCCACGGCGCCACCGACGACACCGAACACATGCGGGCCGCCCAGGGCCTGCTGCCCACACCCGAAGAGGCCAGACGATGACCGAGACCAATGCCGAGACCGTCGATTTCGTGGTCCTGCACCCCGACGGCCAGCTGACCCGCCACACCCGCGAATCCACCCCGCTGAACACCGCCATCCGTGGCCACGTCGTACGCCCTCACCCGGACGCCAGCCTCGGCACCCAAGGCATGGGCCGCTTGCGGGCCTGGTACGACGACGAATTCGCCGGATCCGAGCCCGGCATCTTCGGCGGCGGACTGCCGCCGCTGCCGCCCAACCCGCTGGCCGATCGTGTGCTGCGCGGCATCGGCTACAAGCAGCCGCCCGGTTTCTGGCGCGGCACGGTGGCGCTGAGCATGGAGGAAAGGCCCTACGGCGGAGGCACCGACCCGCTGACCGCCGAGGCCCTGGCCACCCTCGAAGACCTGGCCACCCCGGCCGACAGCGACCCGCTCGCCGTCCTCAGACGCCACGTGCCCGAGCTGCTGACCGCGCTGCGCTACAAGCACACCGTCCTCATCGACGACCGCGAGGTCCATGAGTACGAACACCTGCGCACCCACCGCCTGATCAGCCTCGAAGCCAGCGGGCAAGCCTGGTGGATCGCGACCCGCGAGGACGGGCTCACCCTCGCCCGCCCCTGGGACCTGGACGAGGCCAAGGCGTTCGTCCAGGAATTCGACGACCCGAGCGACCAGCGGGCCTGAGCGACACCCGCCCAGACCCACCGGAACCGCCCCTGAATCAGCCGTAGAGCCCGAAACCCCTTGAACTGATTGGAGAACCCGCATGACCGCCCGCGATGCGAAGCTGACCCACCTGGCCGAACTGTGGCCCGAGTACAGCGAGCACACCCCCGAGGACCTGGCCGTCATCTCCCAGGCAATCGGCTACCTGTGGCGCGTGCTCGGCCACGCCCTGGGTGAGCCCGCCCTCACCGACCCCGAGAATCTCCGCGCCATCTTCATGCCCCTGGTCGACGCCGAATCCGACGCCGCCACGGCCTGGGACCAGGCCGCGGGCATGTTCCACCTCTACAGCGAGCGCGGCACCACCAAACTCGACCATCTCGCGGTCAACCCCGGCGAAGAGAACACCGCCGCCGTGGCCGAGGCCGCCGACCGGGCCGCCCGCCTGGCCACCTTCGCCGCCTCCGCCTCACTCGGCGCCCATGTCCAGATGTACGAGGCCCTCGACCAGGTCGTGGGCCTGTCACTGCGCCCGGCCAAGGCCGAATAGGCCGCAACCCACCCAGCTCTGAATGCCCAAGGGGGGCAACCACATGGTGAGAAATCCGGCCCGCGCCGCCACCGCAGCCGCGCGCCAATCCCGCCGCTTCCTGCGCGCCCTCGACGCCCGCGCCGAAGCCAAAACCACCACCAGCCGCACCGGTCCCGATCCGCATCACCACAAACCACTGATCGGCCACAACAGACCAACCGAAAGACCAAGGGGGACAACGATGCGGGTAGTCAACGCGGCCCGATCAGGCATACCGGACACCGAACTCCAGGTGATCAGCGCACTACGCCACTGGAACACCCCGGGCATCGTGGTATCCGGCGCGAAAGTCCCGGTCAAAGGCCGCAGCGGCAAGCAGACCAGCGCCGAGTCCGACCTGCTGGTGATCCTGCCGCACCTGACCATGGCGCTGGAGGTCAAAGGCATCACAGAACGCGCCGGCGGCCTGCTGCACTGCCCGGTACAGGGAGATTGGTCCCTGCCCGGCGTCATCGGGGACCCGGTGCACTCCCAGCAGCAGGGCAACCCCCGCGAGCAGGTGGAGCGGGTGATGTACGGATTCAAGAACTTCGCCGAGACCATCACCAGCCCCGGGATATTCGTCGACGGCCTGGTGCTCATGGTCGGCTGGCCCGGCCTGCCGCTCACCTTGGACAAAGGCGTGGTCCCGATGCCCCCCGGCCAGGACGTGATGGTCTTCGACCACAACCTGACACCGCTACGGGACTGGGCCAGCCGCCGCGCCCGCCGCGAAAAGGTCTGGACCGCCGAGAAAGTCGTCGCCGTGCTCGGCCAGCTCGGATTCTCCGAAACCGCCCGCGACCCCGACCAGCGCGTCACCTACGCCGAACTGGTCGCTGCCGGATTTCCCACCACCACATCGGAATCCGGATCCGCGACATCGGCATTCACGACCACGACGACCGGGACGACCTTCGACCCCGACGATTACGACCCGCAGGTCTACGCCGCACGCAACCCTGCCCCCGCAGAGCTCTCGGCCGCCGAAGAAGACGACGGGCCGTATGGCCGATCGTGGAATCCCCCACGAGATCCACGCAACTGGTACGAGCCCGCACCGCCCTCCGCCGCCGACCCCGGACCCCAGGCACCGGCCCAGTGGCCCCGACGCCGCCGCCAGGGCGGCGGCGGGCAACTCGTGCGAATGCTGGCGGCCGTCGCTGTCGCGCTGGGCCTGGCCGCCGCCGCGGGCGCGGTGCTGACCCCGCACCACACCAACGACCCCCGCCCCACCATCACCACAACCGAAGACCAGGCCGCGCCCAGCACCGACGATTCGACGCAACCGCCGGCACCGACGCCGACGCACCCCGCAGGCCCGGCACCGTGCTACCCGCTACAACCCGGATGCTGACCCGTCGACGCCTGGATCGACACACCTATTGCACCGTGGTGTCGACCCAGGACAATCGACGCAAAAGCGACTGAGGCGTCGACGCCGTCGGTGCGTCGATGCGGGGGTCGAGTCGAGTTGATCGGCCACCAACGGCGAAGGCCGGGAGCCTGTTTCAGCTCCCGGCCTTCGCCGTTGGTACCTATTCTGGCGGGCATGGTGGAGTTCACGGTGTACCTCGACGACCCCAGCGTCCCGCAGGGCCTTTCCTACGGATCCGACTCAAGTTTCTCCATCTCCGATTCCGGGGTGCTCAGGGTCGAAAGCACTGGGCACGTGCGCCACTACGCGCCCGGCTACTGGCAGCAGGTACACGAAGTGAAAAGCCAAGGCTGGTCATCGCAGCAGCAGTAAATCCTTGTCGGTGGGCGGGCGGATACTCGCCCCATGGCCACCAAGAAAGCACCCTGGTTCGGTCGAGTCCTGAAGTGGCACAAGATGCCTGACGGGCACGCGTGCGCCTATCGAGGCCGCGTGTTCACGATCGTGAAGCCCGAAGGCGCGAAACACTGGCACTTCACCGTGGACCCTGACGACCCCACCGCACCGCGGTCGCACTGGTGCGGTGGTCCTGGGCTGAGCGGCTCGCTGGAACGCTCGCGCCCGCTGGCGGAGGCGATGTTGCTGGTCGACCCCGCCGACCGCTTGCCGAGCGCACCGAATTTCATGTACGCCGTGCAGGGCGCCCCCCTGATCCTCGGTGATGCCCAGGACCTGGTCTCGTGGACCGATTCTGATCAGGGCCTGCTGCGGGTCTGCCGCCGCGCCACAGCATCGCCTGGTGAGCTGCCTGGTCCGCTCGTCGCGACAGTGCAACCGGTCTTCCACCGCGGCGGCCAGATCCTGCACTGGCGCATCGGCGGGCCCGACGGCACACATTGGGTCAACACCGCGTACTGGCGTGAGGCTTGCCGCCTGGTCGAAAGCCGAGCCTGACCAGCCTTCAAGGCCACAACGACAAAGGCCGGGAGCCTGTTTCAGCATCGCCTAAACCGCCACTCTCACTTGCCTATTCGCGTACCGCCGCACCATTCACGAAGTCTCGGAAAAGCACCCACCGACGGCCCCACCACGTGGGCGCTACCAAAGCGACAGATGCACAGCCCCGACCTGCGCGAATGACCCTGAAATGCGCCCACCGCAGCGCCCCCTGACGCTGGTCTGCCCGGTTCAGGGTGGAACTGGTGAAGGTGACGGGTGCGGGTATGTTGCTAGGCGGATAGATGGAACCACGGGAACACCAGGAAACTTCATCGAAATTTGCAATTGAATAACCAAATCCCCACCTTTTCTGTTACGCTTGGGGAAGTTGCCGACAGGATAGGGAGGAAACAGCCATGGCTCAGCTGTCAAAAGCGGAGGAACAGCGCATCGCCGACTTCGTCGAGCGGGTCACGAACACGCCCAAAGACAAGCTGCACATGGTGGCCCTGTCCGAACTCTCCTGGATTCACAACCGCAGAAAAGCGGACGGACAGAAATACTCGGTCCTGACGAACCGGAACCTGATCGCGGCCTATCGTCACGCCCTCGCCGCAAAATTCGGCGAATACTCGGATGTATCGGCCTATCTCCGATACTCGCCTGCCCGTTCCAAAGAATACGACAAGCACCAGGCCGAGGCTCGCAAAGCCAAGCATCGCGATGTCCGGCCGCTGGATCCGGACGAGTTCGTCAACACGGCACTCGTGTTGCTCGGAGACGCGATGTTCATGCGCTGGTCCAACCCGAAAGCCATCGCGGCATTGTGCGCGCTGACGGGCCGTAGGCCGGTCGAGGTGGCCCTCAGAGGCGTGTTCGAGCCCGATCCCACCAACCGCCAGCAGCTCATCTTCAGCGGTCAGGTCAAGACCCGCGACGATGAGCGCTCCGAGGAGGCGTACCCCATTCCCGTCCTGGGGGACCGTGACCTCATCCTCCGAGGCATCGAGGAATTGCGTGCACAGCCGAAGGTGGCGGATTTGCTGAATGATCCGGAACCGGATCAGAAAATCGTCAATAAGAAATTCTCTGCACGCTACAATAAAGAAATCGGACTCGCGACGAAAAAGGAATTCCAGGACCTCGACGGAAATCCTCTGATTCCCTCTGATTTGCGCGAGGCATACGCCGCGGTGGCGTATTATGAATTCGCCGAAAGAAACGTTCTCGATATCGCATATAAATGCGAAATCCTCGGGCATAAATTCATCGACACGACTCTCGATTACCTCGGATTCTATATCGAGACATCCGATTAGAAATCGGCAGAAATTCAAAAAGGGAAATCAGTAAAACCTAATTCCCGAATTCGGATTTACGAATTCGGGAATTAGGTTTTACTGATTTCCCTTTTTGAATCCGAAGATCCTCGACCTACCCGACACCGTCTGGATCAACCCACCGACCCACAACCCCACCACCAGCGAGGAGCCCTCCACCACAGCCGCTTAACACCGACTGGTCTCATACGGCTTGAAAAATTCCGTGTTGTTCCGGATCAGCAAGTCTGGCACGACGTGTGGCTTGGCGCCGCGGAAGAGGTAGAGCGCTTGCCAGGGATCGCCGACGAGGGTGACTGCGACGCCAGCGGCGATGGCTGCCTCGATGATGGCGATGTCGAGCTCGTTCGCGTCGAAGACCTCGTCGACCACGAGCGCGCGGATCTGCTGCCCGAGGCGTTCTTGAATGCGTGCGGCGTAGTCGGGACGTGCAAGGGCGTGCTCAAGAATGGTGCGGACATCGTCGTGGGTGCAGATACCTTGGAGCATGTGCGGCACGATGTTGACTGCTGGGACACGGTTCGCGAACTTCTCCGCGAACTTGTCTTTGAAAGTCAGGGACCTGCCGGTCAGCCCTAGTTCGTAGATGGAACGGGTGGAGGTCGTACCGCCGCAGGATGCCCAGCTGTCGCGGACCTCAAGTTTCACGTTTCCGTTGGGCCATAGCGTCTTCGCGCCTGGCCACTCGACGAGCCCTCCACGGAGGAGGTCGTGAAGTAGATCGGACATGATCGTGTCGAGGGTGACGATCCGGTGTGGCCAAGCGAGAGCCTCGGCGCCCCAGAGGCGTTGCACGCGGCGGCGCAGGTTAGACGTAGCCGCACGGGTGAAGCTGACTGCGAAGACTGCACGCGAGTCGTGCCGGTACTCGGCAGCGAAGCGCTGCACGCCGAATCGCTGGGCCGAGACGGTTGTTTTCCCGGTTCCTGGGCCAGCCTCGATGAAGATGTTCTTCTGCCCGGTGGCCGCCGCGTGCCTCTGCTGAGCGGTCAACGTGTCGATCGCGCCTGCGTGAGAGAGAGCGCCAGTCACGACAGTCCGAGCTCCTTCGTCGCCGTCGAGGATTCCGGCCCAGTTGTAGTGGCTTGGTCCGTGTCGTCGGTTTGATCCGCACCGTGTCCTGCGTTCTCCAGAGTCGGTCCCGACGCGGGCGGCGCTGTTGGGGCGGCGTACAGGAACTCGAAGATGTTCACGTACGGATCTGGCACGTGAACGTCGATGTTTCCTGCGTACCGGGCATCGCGAAGCCGCCCAGCAAGTGCTTCGGCGAACTCACCCTTCTTCGACGCGCCGGGCCCGGCTTTGACCGTCTCGCCGCCATCCTTGTGCTTGCCACGGAAGATATCCCGCACCGCCTCAGGGGTCACCTCGTCGGGCACCTCCAGGCCGACATCCTGCAAGGCCGGCTCAATGTAAGCCGCATTGAGCTCGGTGAGCTGTGGTTCCAGCGTCGGGTGACTGTGCTCGACGAGCAGCACGTCGGGGTCATGGTCGGCCGCCCAGGTCGGCTGCTCCGGTTCTTCGTCGAAGTCCTTGTCGCTGTCTCGGAGCACCGCCACGCGGCCGCAGAGCTCGTAGTGTCGGGTGGCGAGTAGCTTGACGGCCCAAGGGCCGACTTTGGTGCCCATCGGGACAATGCTGAGCGCGTCGATGAACGCCTGCTTGTCCTCGTCGTCGTCGGCCCACGCCCATCCGAGCTCACGCAAGACGGCCACTTCAGTCACCCCTTCCACGAGCAGAACACGGTTCGCGAACAGCGACGCCGATCGACTGGCGTCCAGGTGCAACCTCGCCTTCCTCAAGACCTCGTCCCGCGCAGTGAGCGGAATGTCCGCGACGGCCCGTGATAGCGGGCGGCCCTGGCTATCTCGGCGGATGATGACCAGCTCGGTCGGGTCGCACGAGGTGATGATGTCGGTCGCGTGGCTGGACAGGACGACCTGCAGCTCAGGGCGGAGCTCGACCTGACGCCGCAGATATCGCACCAGCGAGTGCTGAAGTTGCGGGTGCAGGTGAGCCTCTGGCTCCTCGATCAGAAGTGTCACGTGGAACGGGCTATCCGGAAAGAACGAGTCCTCGACACTCTCGCTCTCGGCCCTGGCTTGGGCTAGGACGCGGTCGGCTTCGACCAGTTCCTCTGCGGTCGGCTCGCGTGGCGGAACCGTCTGTTGGGCCTGTTGCGGAGGCGGCTGCTGTGGCGTCGGTGCACCGGCGGGCTGAGCCCGGGCCGCCTGCGCAGCGGCCGCTGATGCTTCTGCGATCTGGGTGGCGTCCGGGATAGCGGCAAGCGTGACCGCGATGTGGAGCAGGTTCACGTAGCCGAGGGCAACGACTTCCAGCGGCAGCGCGTCGGTGCGGCCGTCGACGGAGGCGAGCATCAACTCCAGCACCCTGGCCAAGTAGCGGTCGTCGACGACCTGGCCACGAATGTAGGGCCAATTTCGCGACACGCCGGCCGAGAGAGCTCGAAGGTTCTCGCCCACCCGGTCCTCCAGACCTTCGAGAACCTCGTGCGTCGCGAGCTGCTCGAGCAGTCGAGACGCTTGTGCCCGCAGGTCTGAAAGATCGCGACCACGACCACGGTTCTGCTGCTGTGCACGTAGGAGTTCCACCAAGACTCGCGCTTCGCGCCGCGACAGCTCGTCGAGGGGGTTGCGCCACGCAGGCAAGTGCACCAGCAGAATCTTGTCCTCGACTCCACTCGCGGAAGCTGTCAGGACCTGGGTCTTGATGCTCCCCATGCTCCGGTGCAGAGTCCGCGCCCAGTCCGCCGCGACCGTGCCGGGCACCGAGCGGCCGCTTTGGGCCTGCAGTTGGAGGCCAAGCGGACCCTCCTTCGCGGCATCCGCCTCAAACTTGTACTCCAGCTCGATGTCCCGGTCGCCTGGCCCGAGAGCTGCAGCCGAGTGGCGCGGCAAGTATGGGAATCGCTCCGGGTGTCCCAGGTACACCGCATCGCTGAACGTGGTCTTCCCGCCACCGTTCGCGCCCGCGATCACCGCGAATCGCCCTGGAAGCGACACCTCCAATGGATGGTCGACCGAGCCCCGTAAGCCCCGCACACGCACACGGCTCAAATACACAGGAAATCCTCTCAGAACAAGCGGCATGCCGACGGTCGCGCAATCTCGCAGCGAGCCTAGCGAGTCGCCACCGGCCAGCAGGTTCAGACTTCGCCAGGTCGGACAGACCATCCTCACGTGCGCAGGGAGCGCGTGTCCCGCGTCGAGGTCGACGACATGATGCAGGGACAATCCCCGCGTGTGCGGGGAGCACCTCGGGGCATTCGACGCAGGAGAAATAGCCGCCGGACCATCCCGCGTGGCGGGGAGCACTGGTTCGTGGAACTTACGGAGTCGCACAAGGCAGGACCATCCCCGCGTGCACAGGGAGCACGTGCTCAGCGAGCCGCGTGCCATCTGCATGGCCGGACCATCCCCATGTGCCCAGGGAGCACGCACAGATGCGCCGTAATGGCGTCTAGTAATTCGCTGGACCATCCCCACGTGCGCGGGAAGCACGTCGTCAACCGCCTTCTCAGGCATGGGATTTCCGGACCATCCCCACGCCTACGGAGAACACGACCGCCAGCCTACCGATTTTCGTCCGATGTAAGACCCATCCCCGCGTGCACGGGGAGCGCAGCTGGGCACTCGGTAGCGCGTTCGCGGATTTCGGACCATCCCGGCTGTCATTGAGAGTCCTTCCTAACGGAGTTTGTCGGGCCATCCCCGCGCACGTGGGGAGCACACGGACCGGATCCGTCGCGATTGCAGCCAAGTCGGATCATCCCCGCGTGCACAGGTAACCAACCGCGCCCCGGGCAAGCCTGAGGAACCGCGTGCGCGGAGACCACTTGAGCGTGAGATCGCGTTGCGACAGACGGGAAGGATCATCCCTGCATACGCGGGGACCACGTGGCAATCCGGCTGGGACTCAATGAATTCCAGCGGACCATCCCTGCGTGCGAGGGACCACCAGCAACGATACAGGCCGACGCCGGTTCCGAAGAACCATCCCTGCTTGCGCGGGACCACTTCGCCACGCGAGTGACGCGCACGCCAGGTACCGGACCACCCCCGCTCGCGTGGAGAGCACACTAGTTGATTCAGCTACATCGACGACCATAACCTCGGCTTGTTATGAACAACCGCTCGATCGAGCGAGCTCCAACCGTCAGAACCGGTCCCGATCTCACGCAATAACGACGGAACGATGGTGCGCACGAGCGTGTCCCCGCCGCCGAATGCCGAGCATTGGCGCGAACTAGCGGCCCGGATCTGTGTGCGCGACCGTGCACGCCGCGGAGAACCCGCCGAGGTGGCTCTCGTCCTTACCCGCCACTTCGATGAGGGAAGAACACCAACCGAAATCGCCCGCGAGACCAACCGCAACCGATCCACGATCAGCCGAATCCTCAGCAACGCTGAATAATTCGCCACACTGAACCCGAACTGGCGGACTTTTCGGAGGAAAAACTTAAGAATTCCAGCAGTACAACCCAACTGACAGCGAACCATCCCCAACATGGCTGGGAGCCCGCCGGTTTGCCGCTGCGTGAGGATCATTCCCACGTGCGCGGGGAGCGCGGTCATGCACGGAATCCGTACGCCTGCTGGGGTGGACAATCCCCGCGTGCGTGGGGGCGCGAAGCAGGGAAAGCTGCGAGGCTCGGGTACTCCGGACCATCCCCGCGTGCGTGGGGAGCAGGTGCTGATCCAGGATGTCGGCACCGGATTCAACGGAACATCCCCGCGTACATGGGGAGCACCGTTCGATCTCGGTCCATCCGTGGCTGTGCGGCGGACCATCCCCACGTGCGTGGGGAGTGACACGCACCGGCCAGCACCTGTCGACCATGTGCAACACCGGACCATCCCCATGCGCACGGGGAGCACTGCGAGGTCCTGCCGACCGTCGTACACGCGACCGGACGATCCCCGTGCACGAGGGAAGCACGAGGATCGCTGGATGCTCGAATTCCCATCTTGCCGAATCGCACAGGACACCGCTGCCACACTGGATCAATGGACGACTCGGACGATGGTGTTCCGGACTACGTCGACCGTCATTATGTACATCACGTCTGCTTGAGGCCGGGCGAGGTGCACGATTCACCGATATGGAACACCTACATCAAGCCGCTGATCGATCCCTTCGGAGACGAGCACACCGACTTCCGCTACTGCGATGAGGACGAATTCCATGAACTCATTTGGAATGTGTGGTCCGATGCGAGCGTCGATGAGGACGTCACGATCGAGCATGAGCGTGAGCTGTCAGAGGGCAGCTCCACAGCGCGGGGCAGCCGGATCGACTTCGTCATCTGTTACGACGACCTGCATCGAGTCGGAGTCGAGATCAAGGCCGCGGGCTGGTGGTCACTGGAGGCGGTGCAGGAGCAGCTCGTCCGCTACGCCGAGACCGGTGGGGTCGACTCGATGCTGCTGCTGACCGCTGATCCCGAAATGACCGAGATAGACTGGCCTCGGGACCTCGGAGTGCCCCTGTTCGTGGTCATGCTCACCGGCCGACGAGGCCTCCTCTAGATCCGTCGGCGCAGTTCGCACGTGGAGGGAATCCCGAGCGGTCGCCTGTGACGTCCATCTGCCACGTCGGTGACGTGCGTTACCGACCGGTCTCGACCGCAGGCAGTTGAGGCATCGACGTTCGACATCTCTTCCGGAACGTCGTAGGATCGAGACGGGTCGCACGTTGCCATAACCTAACCTCTGAATCTCAGTAACCCCGGCGCTCAATACAACTGGCAAATTCTCTAGGTCGTGTCTCCCAATGGGGTGAATCGATCGGCCCCATACGAGGGGCCGATCGTGCATCATGTCGGCCGTGGCGACCGCGATCGGTGATCGATACCAGGTTCTGACCGACAAGCAGTGGGAACTGCTGGAGTTGCTGCTGCCGAAATCGCAAGGCCACGTGGGCCGCAACTTCGCCAACAACCGCCTGATCGTGGAAGGTATGCTGTATCGGCTGCGCACCAGCCTGCCGTGGCGGGACCTGCCCGAACACTTCGGCCCCTGGCAGACGGTCTGGAAACGCCACCGCCGCTACGCCGCCGACGGAACCTGGGACCGGGTGCTGACCGCGCTGCTGGCATTGGCCGACACCACCGGCAACCTGGACTGGGTCGTGTCGGTCGACTCCACGATCGTGCGGGCGCATCAGCACGCCGCCGGCGCGGCCGCCGACTCGGTGACCGGGCTATGAACCCGCCGACCACGCGATAGGCCGTTCCCGCGGCGGACTGACCACCAAGATCCACCTGGCCACCGACGGCGCCGGTCACGGCTTGGCCGTGCTGCTCACGCCCGGGCAAACCAACGACTCACCGTTGCTGCCACCACTACTGGACGCGGTGGTCGTGCCACGACTCGACGGCGGAGCGCCGCGCCGCAACCCGGCCGTGGTGATCGCCGACCGCGCTTACTCAGCCGCGTCGAATCGAACCCTGTTGCGGCGCAAACGCATCCAGGCCGTCATCCCGGAACGCTCCGACCAGGTCGCCAACCGCAAACGCAAAGGCCGTGACGGTGGTCGAGCACCACAGTTCGATGCCGAACTCTACAAGCGGCGCAACGTCATCGAACGCGCCTTCAACAAGGCCAAACACTGGCGAGCAGTCGCCACCCGCTACGACAAGCTCGCGACCACCTACCGTGCCGGATTCGTCCTGGCCCTCATCGTCGAATGGCTCCGATCATTGGGAGACACGACCTAGTACTCCAGCATCACTTCGTGATGTTTGCCTGTCTTCGCTGGTAGTGGGCTTGTTTGGCCTGGTGCTGGTGTTTTCGTCGCCAGGTCGACCAGCGATAAGCCCTGTTCAGGTTCGGTGTCGGGGTGATCAGGTGTGCCAGGAGACGCTTGATTTCGCCGAGCGTGAGTGGAATGAGGCCGCTGCCAACACTTTTGGGGAAACAGCGGCCGTGACGGCGAGGTAGGTGTGGGCGAGCATGGCAAGGGTGATGTGGCGGTACCAGGCGTCGTAGCGGCGGACTTGATACTGGTCGAGCCCGACCTCGGTTTTCGCGGTCTGAAAACAGTCCTCGACCGACCAGCGGGCGCAGCGACCCGGATGAGGTCCTCGTCTGCAGTGCCGACCGGCGCGCCGCACAGGTAGTAGGCGATTTCGAGTTCGCCCTTCGCGTTTCGAGTCAGGGACCGGCGGGCCAGAAGCCAGCGCCGCCACCCGGAACCGGCTTCGCTGACCGAGGGCAATGTAGCCACAGCCCAATCGAACAGCCGAGGGCCCTTCGCGCCGTCGCCGCAGCTCAGACGCTTCCACGCCCCGGGTGGGGCGTCCGCGACGACCTGATCGGCGCGCCAACTGCCCGCCAGTGACACGATCGGCGCGCTACTCGGCACGGCCACCACATAACCGACCCGTCGGCGTTCGAGCCAGCGCCGGAACTTCGAATCGCCACCGTATGCCTCGTCGGCGGTGACCCAACGAGCGGGAACGCCGGCATCCAGGGCGCGGGCCAGCATCCGTTGTGCCAGAACCTGTTTCGTCGCGAACTCGACCTCCTCGGGTATCCCGGCATCGCGGCAGCGAGCCCGGTCGGCGGTCCACGACTTGGGCAGATACAACTCCCGGTCGATCAGCGTGCGGCCCTTCACGGTGGCATACGCGCAGAACACGCCGAGCTGGCAATTCTCGATCCGACCGGCTGTTCCCGAGTATTGGCGTTGCACGCCAGCAGATTTCGTGCCCTTCTTCAGGAATCCGGTCTCGTCGACCACTAGCACACCGTCCGTGTCGCCCAGGTGCTCGACGGCATAGGCACGTGCCTCGTCGCGCACTCCGTCGACATCCCAGGCCGCCTTGTTCAACAGCCGCTGCATCCCGTTCGGAGTCGAATCACCCGCAGCTTCTGCCAAGGTCCAGCCATTTTTCCCTGCTAGCGGCGCGAGCAAGCCCCGCACATACGCACGAGCCCGCAACCGCGGCTCCGCCCGATGAAACCGCCCCGCGACCCGCGCGAACAACTCCTCGAGCCCAGCCGACCACGCCGCCAGATCCTCATCAACCAGCACGAAATCCTATGCTACCCAATAACATCACGAAGTGATGCTGGAGTACTAGAGCTCAAGCTCTCCCACTTGATCTTTCCAGCCGGATCCTCAACTAAGCATCCCAAGTCGAATAGCGCGGCCTTGCAAGGGTTCTCCGCCCGCGGCTCGCCGCGGATGCCGGAGCACCTCCGCCTATTCCGAGAAGGATGTTCCGAGGTGAGTTCCAACCATCTCTTCGTCGCGCTCGACCTTGCGCGCGGCGAGTATGTCTGTGCCCCAATCGATCCCGCTGATCCATGCATGGATGAGCTACGCGCTTCTGGTAACCTCGGTGCGCGAGTGCTGATCTGTGCACTGTGCTACGCCGGCGTCGGCGCACTGCCAGGCACCAGGATTCCAGTCGTGGTGAAGGGACGCATCGGCGGTGAACGACGACCACATTTCGCACATCCTCCTGGCCAACAACCGACTGGGAGACGGCATGCGCCGGAATCGATATGGCATCTTGCCAGCAAGATGACGCTCGTTACATGGGCTCGAACTCAGCCATGTGTTGTCGATGTCCGCACCGAAGTGTGGCTGCCGAACCGCGAGCGTCGCTGCGACGTACGGGTCACGTTCTCCGACGGCCACCAACTCACACTCGAGGTCCAGAGCTCTCCACTGTCCGACACCGCCTGGAACCAGCGCCACCAGGACTATCACTGCAATGGTGTTGGCGACGTGTGGCTGTGGCACCCCGACAGCTCCATTCCGTGGATGGTCCTGAGAAGCAACGATCGTCAGCAACAGCTATGGATACTCGATCCTTGGAAAGGGTCGATCACGCTGATGGTCGGCGCACCCCACAACGGACAACTTCTGGCCTCTGGCGACGATGCCCTACGCCACGTACAGCATCTCCCCCCGTGCGTCGGAGACAAGCTGGTTCCCTACGAATTCCCGCTGCGCGACCTCGTGCTGACGCCGCAAGGCATCGTTATCCCACCAGAACTGGAGAAACAGTTAGCGGATCGCCCAGAGCAGCACGAACACCGAGTCCAGATCGTCGAGAACCTAATCAGCGGATGGAGCGCGCCGCAGAGCTCCACAACAGCATCGGCTCCGGCACCACCGGGCTCCCAATCCCGCCCGCCCGCAATAGACAACGAGGCACCCGTCCCAGCTCAGCAATCGCTGGATGGGGCCGCACAAGCCCACCTGAACTGGATCATCCTGCAAAACGCACTCCACGCCGCAGGTCATGTCATCGACTATCACGACGCCCCACAGCTTCGGCTGCCACCGACCAAACCGCGGGTCGTACGCTGCACCCGCTGCGGCGAGCTCTGCCCACCGAATGTCGCTCCGGAATCTGTCCAGACATGCCGACCAGGAAAGGATAGCCCGGTCGACCGCCCTGCAGGCCAACACATTTCGCGGGACCATCCCCACATGATAAGGAGCATGCCACAGCGGGGAGCCCGAATGGTTGACCTCATCGAAGCGCTCGAACCGGCAACCATCTCAGCCGAATCCTCAACGGCACCGAACAACTCGCCACCAAGGTCACCGCATGAAGCGCCTTAAATTACGCGAGAAGAAGTACCGCTCCTGCGGCACAAACATCCTTGAACCACTGTTCCACACCCCATTTCGGATCATTCCCGCGTGCGCGGGTAGCGTCGCGATCTGATCTCACACCCCATGTTTTTCTACGACCATCCCCGCAATATGCGCGGGGAGCACTCGCAGAGGACACCAAAGGCGCACTTGTGACTCGGGCCATCTCTGCGTGCGCGGGGAGCACGCCGATCGCACCATGCTCGACGACGACACCGGAGGGCCATCCCTGCGTGCGGGGAGCACCAGATCGTGCACGTGGACTTGCCCACGCCGCCCGGGCCATCCCTGCGTACGCGAGGAGCACCGGGTCGTCGGACGCACCGGCGTGACAGCCGGAGGGCCATCCCTGCGTACGCGGGGACGACGACGGCGTGGAGCGGATGCTCGATTCCGACGCGGGGTCATCCCCGCGTGCGTTGCGTGCGCGGGGGAGCACGGGGCCCTCATCGGTTACTTCCTGCTCGGCGGAGGGCCATCCCTGCGTGCGCAGGGAGCACTGCAGGCCGCCATTGGATGCGGCTATCTGTCCCGGGCTATCTCTGCGTGCGCGGGGGAGCACCACAGGGACACATAGTGCCTTGCGTATAGGCGAGGACCATCCCCGCGTACACGGGGAGCACGCGTAAATTCCACGCTGGCCGGTCGGGCGCTGGGGACCATCCCCGTATGCGCGGGGAGCACACCGATCGGCCGTCCGAGCACTTCCGGTTTACGGGCCCATCCCACGTCGGCGGGAAGCATCCTGTTAATCAGGAGCAACACTCGCTTTCCGTTGCGGCTGCGGGCGGGTCACTCATCACACCATCATGGGCATCGACCGTCCAGTCGTGACTGCCCACGTGAATTGGCCGCCGTTGGTTTGCCAGTCCGAATCCAACTCTGTCAGAACTGAACTCGATGGCACACTCCTCACCGCGGGGATAGCTGGTTCCAGGCCGCCGAGTACGGGGAGCACGGCCTTGCCGAATGTGCTGTCCCACATCTTGTCGGACCACCCCCGCCGCGTCCACGGGGAGCACTCTCGTGGCGTTCCCGCCGTTTCTCGTCTGCGAGACCACCCCGCGTGCGCGTGGACCACTCGTCGGTTCTCTCTTTCGGCCGCTTCGATGGCGGGCCATCCCTGCGGGGACCACAAGTACCGCTACGACCCGATCGCGTCGGGCACCGGGTTATCCCTGCGTACGCGGGGACCACACTTATTGACCAGGCCGTCGGCTCCAGCCTCGCCCGGTTTCATTCAGCGCAGTTCGGCCCGGAGTATCGGAATAAGCACGAAAAACATCCTGCCCCACAATCTAATTGACAGTGAAGAACCTCACGTGCGCGGGGAGCAGCTTGCCGACGTCGGGCCGGCTCCGCAGAAGTACGGACCATCCCCGCGTGTACGGGAGAACAATCTCGCGGTGTTGGTGGTGACCTGCGCCGCGACCAGGACGCGGTTACCACGGAACTTACCTTGCACTGGAGCAGTTGATCGCCACGTCGACCGCGTCAAAAATGCTCAAACGGCAGAGGCTCGGCCGCGTGAAACCCGAACTCCTGCAATGGCGAATCCTATTGAGCCACTGAGTGAGGTGATCTCATCAACTTCGGTGTGTGCTTGAGGGATTCGGGCATTCGGGAGTTTCGGGACTTGCCCGGTCATGGGCGTGGAGTCCCAGGTAGACCGGTTTTCTCCCACAGAATTCCGATGCCTGAAGGACTCCACGTGATCGCCTATCGTGCCATGCTCGACGTGTCCCGGGAGCTGGTCTGCCATGTTTCGCGGTTGCTGGCCGCCCAACGGCGAGCCCGGGGCACCCGCCGCGGTGCCCGGGCGCTGACACCGTTTCGGCAGGCGATGTTCGTGCTGGCCTGGTTCCGTAAACGCGAGGACATCGCGGTGCTGGGCGCAGGTTTCGGTATCAGCCGCTCGACCGCCTACCGCTATCACGGCGAGGCGATCGACGTGCTCGCCGCCCAAGCCCCCGACCTGCACGAAGTCCTGCACCACGCGCACGAGCAAGGTCTGACCCACCTGAACTTGGACGGCAAGCTGTTTCGCTCCGACCGCTGTGGCGAGCAGACCCTCAGCGTGAAAGGCGAATCGATCGACGCCTGGTATTCGGGCAAGGCCCACGCCCCCGGAGCCAACCTGCAAGCACTCACCGCGCCCGACGGCTTCCCGCTGTGGATCTCCGACGCCGAACCCGGCTCGACCCACGACATCACCGCCGCCCGCACCCACGTGCTCGGCGCATTATGTTGGGCCGCAGCACATCTGGATCTGCCGACCCTCGCCGACGCCGGATACGACGGCGCCGGGATCGGGGTGCACACCCCGGTCAAACAGCCCAGCGACGGCCGCGACCTCGATATCGACACCCGCACCCGGAACGCTCTGCTACGCGGGCTGCGCTGCCTGGCCGAACGCGGCTTCGCCCTGCTCACCGGACGCTGGCGCGCCCTGCGCCACTTCACCACCAGCCCCGAGAAAATCGGCGACATCGTCAAAGCCGCACTCGTCCTCACCCATTTCGAACACGGCCGACACCAATGAAAGTCGCTGAGATCACCTCAGTGAGAAGGGGGACCAGTTCACAAAATTCGTGCGAAATCCAGGATTGACGTTCCGTTGACACACGGGACTATCCCCGCGTGCGCGGGGGGCGCGCCACTTCTATCAGTCGTTACGTCATGCAGGGCGGACCATCCCCGAGTGTGTGAGGAGCACGTTCGCCCGCAACTGCAACGAATTCGCCCAGCGGGACCATCCCCACGTGCGTGGGGAGCGCGTCCTGCACAACGCATCGTTCGATCTCCAGGTCGGACCATCCCCACGTGCGTGGGGACCGCCAGCCAGGAACCTTCTGCAGCGCCTGATAGAACGGATCATCCCCGCGTGCGTAGGGAGCGCCAGTCCCCGCACAGCGAGGGATTCGATCGACTCCGGCCGCATCGGACCATCCCCACGTTCGTGAGGAACGCCCAGTCCCCGCGCAGCGCGATCGTGTCGATGCCCGGAGCATCCCCGCGTACGTGGGGAGCGCATCAGCTCGATCCACCCATTTACGTTGGAGGACGGACCATCCCCGCGTGTGTGCGTGGGGAGCGCTTATCGTCCAGCTTCTTGTAGGTGTCGGCGCCCGGACCATCCCCGCAGGTGTAGAGAGCACGATATTACCTGCACCGCAGGCAATTTCCTGCTTGCGGGAGCACATCCTGCGCCACTCTACCGCGGTGTAGGCACGGGACGACCCCTGCGGGCGCGGGGAGCACTCGCGCTCGAAGGCGTTGCAGACCTGCTGGGCAGGACCATCCTGCGTACGCAGGAAGCACACCCTGCGATCTCGTTCGATCTTGTAACAGTAGGGACCATCCCCACGTGCGTGGGGAAGCAGAGGTGGAACACGCCGGCAATCCCGTTCCCCAGCGAACCATCCCCGCGGGTGCGGGAAGCGCGTGTGTGCGGCGTGACCTTAGTCGAACTCGACCGGGCCATCCACTGGGAGCGGGGATCCCATGAACCCCATATCCGGCTCGCTCCAGACACTGGACCATCCCGGTGCGCACCGAACACCGATGCCAGTTGCACTGCTGCAATGGTTTTCGAATAGCACCTTCCCCGCGTGCGTGGGGAGCACGGTGTTCTCGTCGCCGAGGATTCCTTCACCGACGGACCACCCCCGCGTGCGGGGAGCACCGACCGACATGGATTCCGCTCTCCTGCATCGTAGGGCCATCCCTGCATGCGAGGGGACCACGTCACCTACCACAATGTGGACACCACGACTCCGGGACCATCCCCGCGTGCGGCGAGGAGCACTGGAGGGGTGCCAATCCCCTGGTCAAGCAGCGAGGACCATCCCCGCGTGGGCGCAGGGAGAACTCCGGTGATAATCGAAGGCTCAATGACCCAGGCAACGGTCGCCTTGCTGGTGATCGCTAACCCGAATCGTGTGCACCGAGATCGAGGCGCGCCGCCTACGTGCGCACAGAACCTCCAACACCGAACCGGCGACCACACGCAACAACGACGGAACGACGGTGCGCACGAACGTATCCCCGCCACATTGGCGCGAACTAGCGGCCCTGATATGTGAGTGCGACCGCGCACACCGCAGAGACCCGCACGAGGTAGCTCTCATCCTTACCCGCCACTTCGACGAGGGAAGAACACCAACCGAAACCGCCCGCGAGACCAACCGCAACCGATCCACGATCAGCCGAATCCTCAGCGACGCCGAACAATTCGCCACCAAGGTCACCGTATAAAGCGCCTCATTATGCGAGAAGAAGTACCGAACCTGCGGCACGAAACACCTTGAACCGCTGGTCCACATCCCATTTCGGATCATTCCCACGTGCGCGGGTAGCGTCGCGATCTGATCTCACACCCAACGTTTTTCTACGGACCATTCCCGCGTACAGGAGCGTCGTTCGGCGGCAGTTGGAGATCGAGTGCGAGGCGGACCACCCCCGCGCGCGTAGGGAGCACGAGCGCGACCGCACCATCTATGGGCCACTCGACGGACCATCCCCGCGTAGGTGGGGAGCACGCCAGCGCCATGTCGACCTGGTGGATCAGCCACGGAACATCCCCGCGTACGTGGGGAGCACTGCCGACTTCGCCGATTTGGTCCTGTGCCGGACCATCCCCGCGTGCGTGGGGAGCGCGATCCGGGCCTGCAATACCGGTCCCTCGGTGACGGACCATCCCCACGTGCGCGGGGAGCACTGTCCGCTTCTTGTGGTTCGGATCATCCCCGCGTGCGCAAGGTGCACGTTTCCTCGGTCAGCTTGATGGCGTTGGTGATCGGACCATCCCCGCGTGCGCGGGGAAGACGCTCAGGTGCAGGTCGGGTACATCATCGGCCGAGGACCATCCCCGCACCCAGGGAGCACCTGATCATTCCGATCAATCCGTACCCGCCCGACGAACCATTCCCGCGTGCACGTGGAGCACACCGAACTGTACGGAAGGGCGAGGCAAATGACAGACTATCCCCACATAGGCGGGGAGCACCCTAAGCCTAAGCGAGCTCGGCAACCTGCTCCTGCGTGGGACCATCCGCGCGTGCGCACGGAGCACGCCAACCTCTGCCCGCACCACTACACCGTGATCGGACCGTCCCTGTGCGCACGGGGACCATGCTTGTTGACCAGGCCGTGGCTGAGGAGACAGCAAAGGATCATCCCCGCGCGCGAGGAGAGCACGGTCGGGTCGACTTCGAGTCCGAGACGGATCATCCCTACGTCCGCGGGGAGCACTCAGTTAGTCGTCGATAGGCCCGTGTGGCCGTCGGTTCATCCCCCGCGTGCGCGGGGAGCACACCCTGGTGCAAGGCATGTTCGAGCGCGGCCACTGGTTCATCCCCGCGCGCGTGGGGAGGCCTGGTTTGGATCGCTTCGCACCACACGGTGTCGGGACCATCCCCGCGGGCGTGGGGAGCGCCACATCGACCATCCTGTCACTGCGGTGCGCGCCGGACCATCCCCGCGTGCGTGGGGAGCGCAGACCATCAAGACGATCTGGCCGCTCCGATCGCGGACCATCCCCGCGTGCATGGGGAGCGCGGGCGGGCCAGAACCGTAGGTGTAAGCAGAGTAGGACCGTCCCCGCGTGCGAGGGGAGCGTACCGCGTTGCCGAGCTGGCGCACCTGCTGGCGCGGACCATCCCCGCGTGCGCGGGGCGCGCCTACCCTGAGAACCGCTTCGCAAAGCGTGGTCCGGGCCATCCCCGTGTGCGTCGGGAGCGCCCGCGTGATTGCCGTCGGCGCGATACGGACAACGGATCATCCCCGCATGTGTGGGGAACGCGGAGAGGACGCCCGTTTCATGTCTTCCGAACTGGGACCATCCTCACGTGTGTGGAGAGCGCTGTACGCCAGACGGAACGGCGAGTCCGGTGCCGGGACCCTCCCCGCGTTCGTGGGGAGCGCGATGTCGCGGGCGGTCAACAGCAGCTGGATCCAGGACCAAATTCGTGCCAGAACCAGCATTGAGCCGGAATCGATACCTATTCCCGCCCAACAATATTCGCTGATCATTTCCGCATACACGGGGAGCACCGCTTGAGTCTGAATCATGGCCTCGGCAATGCCGGATCATCCCGGCACGTACGGGAAGCGTGTGGTGGACACGACTTCCCGATTCGCCGTCGCTGGGATCATCCCCACATTGTGCGGGGAGCACTTCGGGGTCGGCGAGCCGTGCGGGATGTGCATCGGATCATCCCCAACGTGCGTGGTGGGAGCACACTTGTCGAACAGGCCATTTGCGTGTCGACTCACCCATTCTCATTCGGTTTGCGCGACAAAGCAATCAGCCGGTCTCACCCTCCTCGCCCGCCACTTCAACTGCGTGAGGGAGCACGTGGCGGGCGGTTGTTCGGCAGCGGCGCGGGCCGGACCATCCCCGCGTGTGTGGGAGCACCGTGAGCACATGCTCGCCCAGATGCGAGGCGAGGGACCATCCCCACATGCGTCGGGAGCGCTTATCGTCCAGCTTCTTGTAGATGTCGGTGCCCGAATCATCCCCACGTGCGAAGGGAGCGCTTCTCGACCAGGCCGTTTACGTCCGATCACACCGGATTTCGTTCAGTTTGCTTGGCAAGCCAATTAGTCGGTCTCGATCGTCATTTTCGCTTGAACTTGCGCCTGCCTGGTTGCCCAATCCACCGGACTATCCCTGTGTGTGCAGGGATCACGATATCACCCGCGCCGCAGGCAATTTCGTGCGTACGCAGGAGCCCATCCTGCGCCACCTCTACCGCGGTGTCAGCACGGGAGCCCCCCTGCGGGCGCGGGAAGCACGGGGCGAATGCCAAGGGAGGCATGGCCGTTCCGGACCACCCGCGTGTGCGGCGAGCACTCGACGCGGCTATACCGTCGTGCTGGGCGACGGGACCACCCCCGCATGCGCGGGGAGCACGCTTACCTGGGCTTCAAGACGCCCGGCCCGATCGGACCATTCCCCTGCGTGCGCGGGGAGCATGCGGTCGACGGCATTGGTGTCGAGTTTCTAGGCGCGTCATCCCCGTATGCGCGGGGAGCACACACCAGACCGAACCATACGCTCTACTAGCGTCGGGCCATCCCGCGTACGGGGCGGATTCCACTCCGGCGCAAACGGCCTCGGCACGAGGCCGCCTGGACCTTAACGACGTGTTCCGCGGCCGACCAAAGCGTAAGGCACAACCTGCATACCTGTGCGATGATCCATTAGCCGGGATGCCCTTCCGGTACAAACTGTATGCGGGGGTGAATGACATGGATTCGGTGTCCTTGATCGTGGCTGCGCTGGCGGCCGGGGCGCTGAAAGGCGCCGGAGAGACCGCGTCGACCGCGATCGCGGATGCATATCGCGGATTGAAGGGTGTACTGACGCGCCGGTTCGCGGGCAACCCGCGCGCCGAGTTGGTGGTGGCTGAGCACGCAAACGATCCACAAACGTGGGAGGCGCCGATGGCCGCGGTGGTCCGCGACTGCGGAGCAGACCGCGACGACGACGTCCTGGCAGCGGCGCGGAAACTGTTGGAACTGACCGATCCTGCGGGTGCTCGGATTGGCAAGTACGTGGTCGATGCGAGGGGCTCCAATATCGGAGCCGTCGGTGACCACGCCCATCAGTCCAATGTTTTCGGTGCGCCACCCACCGGGAACTGACCAACCACAACGGGTTTCGGTCATGGAGCAGCACAGTGAACCGCCGACTAATGCGACGGTCAACGCTCCGCGCGCAAACATCGGGGCAATCGGCGACCACGTCACCCAAATCAACAACTACTTCACGATCGCTGACCAGTCGGAGCGACCCTCAACCGAGGAACCGACCGCACCACCGTCACCGGCACCGAACGGGCCGGGATTCTCCGGCGCGAGCTCGACCTCTACGTCCGATTGTTCGCTCAGCGCCACCGTTCCCGGCATGCTACGGCGACATGTCGCTCGAACCGAGCTTATGGAGCGTGTGAGATCTCGTTTGGTGCCTGGGGCCAGGGTGGGTTTGTGGGGCATGGGCGGCGCTGGGAAGACAACGCTGGCCGCCATGCTCGCGCGAGATGCCGGGGTTCAAGAGGTATTCGACCGCATCGTGTGGGTCGCCGTTACCCGCCAGGAAGAGCCTGCTCACATACAGGAACGAGCACTCAGGCTGCTCGACTATGTGGGTCGAGACGGCAAGCCGGTGCACCCGACATCTATTCAGGACGGCCAAGACCGTCTGACACAAGCACTTTCGAATCAATTGACGCTGCTTGTCCTCGACGATGTCTGGGATGTGGGTGTCCTACAGGCACTCGACGTGCCCGGCACACAGTTCGCGTTGCTGCTCACCACCCGGAACAAGGGCATTGCCGCGAGCATTGATGACGGTAATGAAGATGACGACCCTCCCGAGGTAGCGCAGCTCGAGATGGATCAGGCTTTGACATTGCTGGGGGACTGGACGAAAACCCCCGTCGATCAGCTTCCGCCAGAAGCGGATTCGCTGTGCATCATGGCAGGGTGCCTGGCACTGGGTGTCGCGCTCGTCGGCGGCATGGTCAACGATCGCAAAGGCCAGACACAGAAGTGGCAGAAGGTGCTGAGTCTGCTCGAAGTCGGCCGAGGCGGGGCGATCGAGAGCGAGCAGCGCGCTGACCACTATCAATATTCCAGCGTCGAGGTCGCGATCTCGGTCAGTATCGACGATCTGGACCCAGCGGCTCGGGACCGATATCGCGAACTCGCTGTCTTTGCCGGGCGCGGCGGATTCCCTGACAGCGCGGTGAACGCCCTATGGGCGCCCGCCGGACTCAACGCAGGGGACGCCAACACCTTGCTGACCAAGTTCATTAACCGCTCCCTGGTGCAGACGACCCCCGACGAGCGATACACCCTGCACGACCTCGAGTTCGATGTCGCCACCAAACAACTGAGCGCCGGTGAAGAAGGGATCAAGGCCGCCCACCAGCGCCTGCTCGAAGGCTATAAGTCTCGGACTCACCAGCCACTGGCCGACTGCCCGGACGACGCCTACCTTCCGCGGAATCTTGCTTTCCACCTTGCAGCTGCGCAGAGCCTAGAGCTGAACAAACTGCTGGTGAGTTTCGCGTGGATGGAACGTCGGCTTGCAGAGGCAGGCATCAGCGACCTGCTTATCGACTATTCGCATTACACCCAGGGATGGCCTTCGCCGACGACCGTCGAGACGGTGCACGGTGCCCTTCAGCTGTCGGCCGCTGCGTTGGCTGATGATCCGGATCTGCTTGCAGGCCAGCTCATTGGGCGTCTACTGGACGACTCGCGGCCGAAGATCAGTGCGCTGCTGAGTTCCATCCGTAGGTCCTCCGATCGCCCCTGGCTGTGCCCCCGAACTCCCGAAAGCCTCACAGGGCCCGGTGGGCCACTCACCCGCACCCTACTGGGCCATGTCGGGCGAGTGACCACGGTCGCGGTAACCACAAACGGTCGCTACATCGTGACAGGCAGCGACGACCGGACAGTAAAGGTATGGGTATCCACCACCGGACATCTCGAACGCACAATCCCGGCTCACAACAAACCGGTCACCGCGGTGGCGGTCACGGTTGACGGTTTGCGCATCGTGAGCGGCAGCGCTGACAGGACTGTGAAAGTGTGGATTCTGGACGGCGGACGCGAGCAGCGCGACGCGATCCCTGCCGGACATGTCTATGCTGTGGCGGTGGCCGACGACGACCGAATTGTCGTCGGCGGCGGGGACAAAGACCTGCAGGTGTGGACGTGGACACCGCAGAGCAAGTGGCTGGATTCCCGCCTGAGATGCGGCCACAGTTCGTATGTGAAAGCCGTGGCCGCCGCGGCCGAGGGTCGATATCTCGTGTCCGGCAGCGATGACGGGAGCCTGTGCGTCTGGGATCTGAACAGCGACAACCCGATAAATCTGCCGCGATTGTCCGGAGCCGTTGAAGCGGTGGCGATTTCCGCTGACGGACGATACGTCGTTGCTGGCGGAAGCGACGGCACGGTACGGGCATGGAACTTGTACAGTGCGGCCCCCGAGGTCATCCTGAGTACGCGCACTGCGAGGATCCATGCAGTGGCGATTACCAGTGACGGCAAGCACGTCCTCACCGCCGGCCAAGACCAGATCGTGCGAGTCTGGGACCCCGCCACCAACGAAGTAGTGCGCGAACTGCCCGGCCACACCAGCGATATCGAGGCGCTCGCGATTACTCGCGATGACCGATACCTAATCTCCGGTAGCCATGATCGGACGGTGCGGGTCTGGGATTTGACCGTCGAGGGCATCGAACCATTCGGGCACGACGCACCGGGCGAAATCAGGGCTATGGCCTTCAGCGCTGATGGTCGTTGCCTGGTCTGGGCTGGGGACGATCAGCCCATCAGCGTCCGCGATCTTCCTGACGGCGCGGTGAGACATCCACTGAATCACGTTGTGGGGCACGGTGATGCAGGATCGATAAAGGCGGCGGCGCTCAGCCCCGACGGTCAGCGCTTGATCTGTGCTGGATATGCCTGGCCCTTCAGTGTCTGGGATCTGTCCACCGGGCAATGCCTGCACATCCCCGATGATGCTGGCAGAGGGATCAATGCAATCGCTGTCTGCGCCGACAATCGGTATGTCGTAACCGGCGGTAGTGACAAGATCGCGCGGTTGTGGACGGTGCGACACAACGGCACCCTCGATCTGAAACTCAAAATGCCGGATCAGAACCACAACTCGAAGGGCGCTGAGGTCTATGCGGTAGCTATCACTCCTGATGCTCGATGGGTTGTTACCGGCGGCCACGACAAGATCGTTCGAGTGTGGGATGCGGAAACCGGAGAGCAGAAGCAGCAGCTACCCAGCCGCTCTGGGCGCGGTCACCGCGGCCGGATCACTGCTTTGGCGGTGACCAGCGACAGTCAGTACATCGTCTCGGCCGGCCACGACAAGGACATTCTGGTCTGGCGTATCGGCCACGATTGCCCGGTGCGTGTCCTGGAGGGTGACGCGGAACAGACTCACACACTGGCGATAACCGCCGACGACAAGCACCTCATCTCCGGCGGTAGCGACAACGCGGTGCGACTGTGGGATCTGGCGCGCGGGCAGGAGCTGGCGCACTGGGTCACCGACGCCGTGCCCGTCACCGCCTGCGTGGCCCACCCGACCGACCGCTGGTCGCTGGCGTACGGAGATGGTTCAGGTCGGGTAGCGATCTTGTCATTACGCGGGCCTAGTCAGAAGTAGCCAACTCCCCTGTCCCCCAGCAATATTCGCTCAATCGATACGTTTGACGAGTATCAGACCGCATCCATATGCCTTGGCATGGCCGAGTCCGCCGACGATTGTGTTGACGAAGACATGCGGATCGGTGATCGTCAGTTCGCCACGGACCTGGGCCCGTCCGACCCGCATTCCAGGCTTCTTATCGAGGTTGCTGAGCTTGGGCAGAATGCGGACCACGAGCCGAGTGGGGTCCGCGTCGGCGCCGATCCGACGGACGCCCCGCTCGCTGATCGCGGCCTCACCCAGCGGTTGAAGACGCTCGGCAAACCATTGGCGTGCATGCTCTGCAGTGGTGTCCGAGAGCCGTTTCCGTTCCGGCTGCGGCTTTTCCCTCTCACTACGCGGCAGGTGCCGACTGCTCATCCGGGCCGGATTGACCACGGTGTGAAACCGGAACCGCTGGCCGATCGCGACGCTCTGGTCGACTTTCATGATCTGGGGCTCAGCGGCCAGCTGATTCTTGCCGAGGTGCGACCAGTCCGGGGGGACGCTCGACTGCACGACAACGGTCAGTCGCTGATTCTTCAGATCGACATTCGAGGTGTGAAGGACACCCATCTGCGCGCGTGCGTCCCGGGCGCCGTCCTCGACCCAGCCGGGGAATCCCTTCATCACCAGACGGTGCATTACCTGCGCATCGAGGAGCGCGCGTTGGGCCTCGGGGTGTCTGGCATTCAGTTCGAGAATGCTGTGACAGGTAATCAGCGTGGCGCTCAAGACACCTCCCAGGCGATCGTCGGGTTCGCGATGACCATCCGCTCTCGACGTTCCCATCGTTGAATGTGGACCCGATTCCGCGAGTCGAACGACTCGGGCTGATCGTGGACAAGTACCGAACCAGGCTCTCGCGGATAGGTCTCGATCCACGAAAACGGCTCAGTTTCAGTTGCATTGGGAAGCAAGGCTGTGCTGGCCAGAACTGTTGTCAGGTCGCCATCGTGCACGCCATGATTGAGACGCTCAGCTGGCGGGCAACTCTTGCGCCCCAGCCACAACAACCGTCGGGGATGGTCGAGTCGATCGGCAAGTCGCTCAAGCAGTACCCGGTCGTTGTGCTGTACGGCGGCCACGAATGCCGAATCGGACAGGTACCAGCGTTCGGTGATCAGTCCCGAGCGACCCAGCGGTTTGTCGGTGCGGAGGACGCCGACCGAATCGGGAGCAATGTACTTGGGTGCCCCGTACCAGTCCGGAACATCGAAGGATCCGAATGGAGTCGGCCGCTCGGATTCCGGCGGAAGCTGTGCTGCCGGTATCCGCCGTTCGTCGACGATGAGATCGCGTGGCCGGATCGGGAATCGACCGCCGCCGACGGTGTGGTAATCGCGCACCAATACTCCGGGGCGGTCGGCGCGGACGCCGAAGCGCAGTCCTGCCAATGTTTTCAGCGGCAGCGCATCGGGATAGTCCGGGTCGGTTTCACTGCGGTCGTGTCCGTCGGCGGCGGCGAGTAGCCCGATGACACCGCTTTTGGTAGGGCGGTCGGGGTCGGTGTCGCGATGCTTGAATTTGGATAGCGTTCCCCACGCCTGGAGCGGGCCTGCAAGTCGGATCAACAGCGTTGAAGTCACGGCAGTCTTCCGTGCAGCAGGCCCTCAGCCGATTCGACCGCTGCTACCCCCATCGAATCGTCTTCGCCGAGTACGTAGGCGGCGATGTCGGCGTCGTAGGTCAGTGCTCGTCCTGCCGAGATGCCGGGAAGCCGTGCGGCGGCGAAGTTGTGCTGGCGCAGCAGCTGCTTCGCAGCCATTATGCTCACCGGCTGACCATTGCCAGTGAGCGCCTGCTCGAACGCCGATGCGTAGTTCACCGGGCGCGAACCGCTCACTGCGAGAACGAGTTTCGGGAGTGTGCCAGGTGCACCGGTGTTGTTCTGCTTTGCCGTCGGTACGGAGAAGCAGAACGATTCGGTGTACGCGCGTTCGGCTGCTTCAGCAAGTTCCTCGACGTCCTCGACGGGTATACCGGCTCGTTCGAGGTTGCGGCGGAGCTGGGCGCGGTCGAGTACCGCGTTGCGGTAGAAGGTTCCCGATGTCAGGCTCTGATACCCGGTCATGGCGGCACCGGCGTCGTCACCGGACCATCCATCGATCGCATCGAATGCTGTTCTGGCTGCTTCTTTCCGGTCGTGTTTGCGGTCGTCTACCGCGGTGAAGAAGTCGTCGTCGACTTCGGCTGGGTCGACGGTGAACGCATGCATGGACTGGATGGCGCCGTCCACGTTGGGTGCCTCGGCGATCTCGGCGAGCATTCGGCCGTACAGCGCGATGTCAATGGCGTCGGCCGGAGCCAGGGCGGCCACGAGGGCGTCGCGGACCTTCTTCGGGATGGGAGTCACCGCAGGTGTCGTCTGCTCCGAATCGGCAGAACCCGCGGTCGGACGTTTCTTGTCCTTTTTGGCTTTCCGGTCGGCCGCTCGCTTCTCGGCCTCTTTGCTCAGCCGATCCGTTTCTTGGTCGAACCAGTCGTCGAGGGAGACAGGAGGTGAGTGTAAGACCGCAGCCAGTTTCTTCCCGGTGCCGGCTGGCGCGAAAATGGCGACCTTGGTCTTCATTGGGTCTGTGTCGGGGTCGCCCATCGTCAAGCCGCAGTGTTCGAGTGCCAGCCGGGCCATGTCGTTGGCTCTGCCGCTCGGCCAACCAAGTTCCTCCAGAGCATCGGCTGTGGCGATCGCCCACTCCCGAGTCCGGATACCGAAAGCATGGCCAGCTAGTGGTCCCTCACCGTCATTGGCTCGCTTCCTCATATACATGCGTTCGGCCCGCCGCCAGCTCTGTGAGGACACCCGAGTTCGAGTGACCTGACCGTAGACCAGCTCCTTGGGGAGGTTGTTTTCATCGCGGTTGAGCAGCACTGCGGAGAACGTCGTGATCGCGTGCAAGGACAAGTACTGATGATCCACGCTCAAGGCATCCTTCTCGATTTGGTGTGGGGCAGGTAGAAGTCTCGAGCCCAGTCGCGTTGAACAGTGCGTTCCGAGTCGGTCCACCGCAGGAGATCTACGGTCAGCTGAAACCAGTTCGGCGGCGCACCCGAATCGGACCGAATCAGATCGATCCCGTGCTGAATGCGTCGGAACGGGGGCTGACGTGAGACCAAGATCTGATTCAGCAAACGGACACAGCCGGGATTCTCGCTGCCTCGGCGATCAGCGCTGCCGACCTTGCTCATTGCGTACCCGAGCGACCCTGATCCCCGCTGCAGAGCCGTCTCACCAGCATGAAAACGGGTGAATAGGAAAGCGACTCTTTCGAATATCTCGACCGCCTGCGGTCCTAAAGCCACACCGCCTGGCGCAGCGAAGTTGCCGGCCAGAAGCTTCGCCACGCTGTCGGCGTGTAGTCGGCGTAGGTCGGCCAGATAGCCGACGTTCCGGTCTTCGACAAGGTCGTATAGCCATCGTAGGAGCCCAGCCGCGGCTCGTTCATCTGCGGGGCGTTGTGGTGCGGCGACTACTTCGCTGTCGATACTCACGATCCAAACTCCTTGAAACGGCGGGCCTGCAGCCCTTTCGCCAGCTTGTCGCGAGCACGGACTTTGGCCTGCCATCCCCGCCCGTTCGGAGGCAGCGACCGTAGTCGCTCGTCAAGTGCCTCGCTCGCGATTCCACGGAGCGTCTGAGCATGAGTGGACAATTCCGACCGGGTATCGTGACCAGCTTCGACACGGTCGAGCAGCCGATGGAACGAGGTCCCAGCTCTGGCCCACAAATAGTCCGAGGCGTCGAAACGTGCCTTCAGTTTGTCGCGTTGTGCCTTACTGTCCGGGCACGCTGGGTAGATGCAGCGGAAGGCTTCCTGCCCTGCGTCTTTCAATGCCACCGCCGCATCCTCAGCCAGCTGGACACCGACCTCCGCGGCATCGCGCAATTCGCTCGTACGATCCGGATTGAACGGGAAGATATCGCGCACCCATCCGTCGACGTCACGATTGACCGCCGCCAGTCCGACCGCGAGAAGTCGCACCGGCCGAGTCAGCTCGGTTCCCAGCAGACCGAACAGGCCATCGCCGCTTTGGGGGGCGAGGCTGGCCGAATAGATGGCGTGCGCGTCACGCCACAATGCCCGGTCCAAGCTGGCCTTCAAAAGCCTCCCCTTGACGTACACAGCGTCGAACTCGGCGTAGCTGTCACCTTCAGATTCGACGGCAACCGTCTCGCCCGCACAGAGCAACACCCGATCGACAGTCGGAGGATCTCCGTCGATACCACGTAGCAGTACTGAACGGCCCAGGACACTGTGCCAGTCGCTGGGCCCGTCCATTGTCCGGCGTTCCATGGCGGAACCGGCCTTGAATGGCCGTCGCTCCCGCTCATCCCACGTCGCGTTGAGGGTGCCGCCAGATTCATGGATGGCGAGGTTGAGCCGCAACGTACGGCCGAGATTGTCGCCGATAGCAAGAATCCGCACGCGGGCACCGAGGCGACCCACCGCACCATCGGTAATAGGTCGTCGATATCCGAGAGTGTGCTGCACCTGCTTCACCACACCCTCGGCCATAACCCGGCCGCCGAGCCCATAGCAATGCTGAATGATCATCGCCAAGAACGCATCCCGGGCACTGACCGGCTCCAGGTCATACAGGTGCACATGATCAGCGAACTGACTGTAGTTCTTCGCACGCTCCAGCATCAGCTGCACCGGACCGTAACCGAGGTCAGTGAGCGCCTCAGTCAGCAGCGCATTCTGACCGAAGGGCCGTTCGGAATCGAACAGGTCGAAGCGCCCGCGTCCCTCCCCCGTCGTCAGCCACTCGACAACCTTGTCGAACGACCGCTGCTGATCGATCCACTTCGACCATTCCTGCGGTGAGCGAGGGGTGTATCCGGCCGCATGGCAGATCGCAAGCAGCAACTCATAGCAGGCCACCTCGGCACCTGGTGACGGGTGACTGATCGCGATATCGACATCCGAGTCGGCCGCAGCAAAGACTTCGCACAACGATCGCCACTGCCTCTGGCCGTCTCGAGTCAGCACCGGAATACACGGCTGAGAGGAAAGATCGAAAGACACTGGACTGCACAATGCTCCAGGCTCCGACATACCACTTCCCCCGCTGTGGTGATTACTGACCTTGCGCAGCGTACGCCAAATTCCGCCAACAGCAACAGGATTCACCAAGTTGCACCGCCACAAAATCGTACCGAGCGGTACCGACCAGCCGACTACCCCCACATACATAAGAAGCACGGTGCCGGCAGTCGCTGAGCAGCGTAATCCTTGCCGAAATCACTTGTCGCAGCGAGTATTTCGGGACGAACCAACCCCGCGTGGGCAAGGAGCGCAGCGGCTCGTTGTTCGCTTGTCGTCCAGCCATAGGACCCTCCCCGCTTGCTCGGGGAGCACAGTTCACTCATGTCTTTGAGGAACCCGGTGTCCGGACCATCCCGCGTGCGTGGGGAGCACTGCCCCGCAGCTTCGAGGAAACGGGCGGGTTCTGGACCATCCTCGCGTACGTGGGAGGCACAGTCGCAGCCATAGTCGCGCGAGCGCGGCGGCGCACGGAGTATGTGCCGGTCAGCGCCGCCGTGGCTCCGGGACTATCCCCGCATGCGTGGGGGAGCATACCTTGCTGGCGGGCGTACTCAAGGAACCGCTCGGACCATCCCGCGTGGGCGGGAAGCACTCCCCGTCCGCGGCCTCGCGGTACCACTGCCAGGGAACATCCCCGCGTGCGCGGGGGCACCCAGATTGGCAGCAGGTACGCGCCGTTGCCCTGAGACCATCCCCATGCGCGGGGAGCACGGCGCGGTCGGCGGTGGCGGGCGATACGTACAACGGACCATCCCCGCGTACACGGGGAGCACCGTGAGCTGGGTTTCGAGGTCGAGCAGTTCATCGGACCATCCCCGCGTGTGCGGCGAGCCCGACGTCGATTTCGTGCGGGAGGTTGGCGCGGCCGGACCATCCCCGCGTACGCGGGGAGCACGGCGCGGCACAGCTGCCCGGTCACATCCTCGCCGGACCATCCCCGCGTGCGCGAGGAGCACAACAAGGAGAACCTGGACCTGCTGCGCGACCTGGGACCATCCCCGCGTGCGGGGGCACACCGTGGGTGTGTTGTCCGAGATGTCTTCGACCGGATCATCCCCGCGTGCGCGGGGAGCACCGCCCGGAACTGCAGGACTGAGGCCATTTCCAGGGACCATCCCTGCGTGCGCGGGGAACACTCGGGCTACGGATGGCGTGACAACCACAGCAACGGACATCCTCACGTGCGAGGGGAGCACACCACGGTTGTCTCCTTGAACGGAGGACCGGACGGACCATCCTCGCGTGCGCGGGGAGCACTGGTGGCTGATACCCGGCTGCCACGGCCGACTCGGACCATCCCCGCGCGGGCGGGGAGCACTCCCCATCCTGGACCGCCGCGCCCACGAATCCCGGACCGCCCGCGTGCACGGACAACCACTTGAACCTCCGAAGCCGGATCTTGTCTTGCAGACCGGCCCCCGCGTGCGCGGGGAACACGCCCCGGGATCGATCGTCTGCGTTGGTGCGTTGGGACCGCCCCACGCGTGCGCGGGGAGCACAGGGCTCTGGCACCGCGGCCCTTGTTCTTTTCCGGACTATCCCCGCGTACGCGAGGAGCGGGGGTGCTCCACCTCTACCGAGATGGTGTCCAATGCGGACCACACCCCCGTACGCGGGGGACACGTTGTACACGGTTCAACCGCTGTTGTGCAGAGGACCGCCCCGGCGTGTGCGGGGAGCACCCGGATCCGGATCGGCTGGTGTGCGTGCACCACGGACCATCCCCGCATGCGCGAGGAGCACGACGAGCAGCTGTTCACCCCGGCGTGCATGGCCGGACCATCCCCGCATGCGGCGAGGAGCACACCTCGGATTACGGTGCGGCGCAGGCTGATCTGGGACCATCCCCGCATGCGCGGGGAGCACTTGCCGACCGCATTTGGGGTCAGGCTCGCGTATGGACCATCCCCGCGCGCGGGGAGCACGAGATGGTGACCGGCTCGATGGTGGGGTTGTGGGACCATCATCCCCGCGTGCGCGGGGAGCACACATAGCTACCAGAGCTTTTCCATCACAAGCTACTGATTCCCAATCAGTTTGGGATCCGGCACCACACCCCTCGCGGGCAGCACAGCGGCCTAGACCTCAAGCGGATCGACCGCCTGGGACCATCCCCACGTGTGCGCGGAGCAAGTTGCTGATCAGGCGGTGATGCCCCTTCTCGGGGACCATTGTCAGCGGACATGGACCACTACATGTCCATTGGCAACAGACCAGCCCGCGTATGTGGGGAGCACGTCCGGTCCGGCCGCACCGTGCACGCGGTCAGCGGACCATCCCTGCGTGCGCGGGGAGCACGCCGCGATCATGCTGGCCACCTGGAACGCCGGCGGATCATCCCCACATGCGCGGTGAGCATACGGTGGTCAATACGTCCACCGTAGAAGGCCATCCCCGCGTGGCGGGAAGTACGGTCATCAGGACGCGACAGCCCGGTTCATGACTGAGATTCATCCCCGCCACTGTGCGCGAGAGGATTCCGAACTGAGCAGCCAGAGCACGCACGGCCTAGGGCTATCTCCGCGTGTCCGGGGAGCACGCTAACAGCGTCCCCGACCGCTTCACGTGGTCGGGACCATCCCCGCGTGCGCGGGTAGTGCGGTAACACGATCAAAATCCGCAAGCCGGCGGTGGGACCATCCCCGCATGCGCGGGGAGCAACTGACTACCACGGTCAGGGCGAGGCCGCCGACGGACCGTCCCCGCGGGGAGCGGCGCCACGGCACCGACTTGACCCGAACCGACCGCGCCGTGTCACTCAGCGCCAAATCAACGCCCCGTAGAACAGATTTCGGATCACCGTCCGGCAGATCGTCGCACCGCCACCGACAAGTCGATGAAACAGGACCTCGTAACCGTATGACGCCAATTGGAATCTTTCTGCGGTATAGCAATGCCGTGTGGACTGTCTCCGAGTACGTTGGGAGCGCTCGAAACACGTTGGCAGTCACCAATGTTGCTCGGATCATCCCCGCATGTACGGGAGCACGCTGCAGTCGAGCAGACCCTCAAGTACTGCGGCGGGTCATCCCCGCGTGCGCGGGGAGCACCCGGGTACGGGGACCTACCCGAGGGCGTCTACGGATCATCCCCGCCGCGCGGGGGAGCACTCGCGGCCGCCCGTGAGCTGCTAGCGGATGTCCGGATAATCCCCGTACGCGGGGAGCACGTCCATTCGAGCAACGCCAGCTCGTAGCCGGTCGGACCATCCCTGCTTGCGCGGCAGCACGGCCCTGGGCAGTTGTGTACCGCACGGTGATCTCAGATCATCTCCGCGTGTGAGGGGAGCACAACGCCGCCATTCTGCAACGAGGGAAGCCGCAGGGATCATCCCCGCGTACGCAGGGAGCACCGTTGCTGACCTCGCCACGGTCGTTACTGCTTCGGCCCCTCCCCGCGTATAGGGAGCTCTTCATGCCCACCCGCTGCACTGTGCCGCGCATCGGACCATCCCCCGTAGGTGAGGGGAGCACTACGCGCCGTGCTTGGTGATGGTGTCCGAGTACGGACCATCCCGCGTACGTGGGGAGCACGCGCTCGTCATAGGCCGGCGTGCCGTCGTCCCAGGATCATCCCCGCGAACGCGGGAGCACATGATGATCCCCTCGACCCGAGAGCCGATGTTCGGACCATCCCCGCGGATATGGGGAGCACAGTGTCCTCTCGGACCTGCCGCCGCTTGCGATGGGACCATCCCCGCCTGCGTGGGGAGGACACTTGTTAAACAGGCGTTTCTCCTGGCAAGTCGGCATATTTCAATCAGTTTGGCTGATTTACGGCCTCGGATGGCATCGATGTTCCGCTCTGTCGGCGAGGGGTGATCTAGAGCGTAGATCCGACACTGTGACACCGTGGAGGCTTTGCGCTCCATACGCCTTGGCATTCGGGGCTTTTCGTCCGGATCCTTTGCGTCCCCCACACCGACAGGCTAACGTGGTACTCCTCCAAAAACATTGAGCCAGGTCTAGATTCGCGAACAGGACCGGCAGGAGACGATACCCGTCGGGCCAGCACTTTGCGGCTGGCCGACCTCAGGTTTGATCATGGCGAAGGGGCCGACCGATACCCCAGAGAGCCAGCCCCTTCCCCAAATCAGCCTTGTTCGATGGTTATCGTCGCTGCAGTGGACGCAACCTCGCCGAATTCGCGCAGGGGACCATTCGCCGCACCAACTCCCGGAACTCAGCCATGGCCAAAAGGGTCGTATCGGCGCGGAAATCTTCTGACATGATGCCGGGCTCGTCGGTGCTGTACGGTTCCCACCCTTCGCGCCGCCACCACATCCGCCGCTTCACCTGCCCGCATTGCGTCGTGATGTCGTTGCTGCAGAATTCGCGGACCGTGGTGCACTCACGGATGGGTGATCGAGTTCGTGCGCCACCAACTCCGTTGGCTGCGACCCTCAAGTGGGTGAGCTTCGGCAATTCACAACCTAATGGTTGGTTCGTAATGTCCGAAACACGTTTCAGCACAGCTTCTTTCGCATCCATCGCGGCCAACGATGGCGGTAAACATGACGACTCTTGCTGTAGTCTGCTAGTCGCAGACGCGATCCCAGCGCTGCGTTGAAGGGAGAGGTTCCCGGCGAAGGTCGGGATGAGCCGAGTCGACATGTTAAAGGAGGGCTGAGCAGCGAGTGTTCCCCGCCGCCTGCGGGGCTTGCCTGCGGACGAAGACCAGCGTGGCCGCAGAGGAGGACGGGTCCGCGGAGGTCATCAATGACCCCGGTCGGTAGCCGACCTCCCTCTTCCTACATCAGCAGCTACACACCGGGGAGAAGAGTGTCCAGCAAATCGGGGGGCCCACATGAATGCAGATCGACAAAGAACTTCTTCATAAGTTACACCGGCCAGGATCAACGGTGGGCCGAGTGGATTGCATGGGAGCTTGAATGCGCGGGTTACAGCACAGAAATTCAGGCCTGGGACTTCGAGCCTGGCGCTCGGTTTGTGGAAGAAATGGATCGAGCCACCACGATGTCCGAGCGAACGATTGCGGTTGTATCCACCGCCTATTGCCAGTCAGATTTCGCGAGAGCGGAGTGGCAGGAAGCATTCCGCTCCGACCCGACTGGAGAGGGAAGAAGACTTCTTGCATTCCGAATAGAGGATTGCAAGCGACCGGGACTACTCGGTCAACTGGTTTCTGTAGACTTGTTTGGAATCAGCGAGGACCAGGCAAGAGATCAACTTATTAAGACCGTTCAAAGGGGCCGCCGAAAACCAAAGATCGCTCCAATTTTTCCAGGAGAACAACCCATAGGGCTTTCTCCGACGTTTCCGGGAGCCCCAACAACAGGCAGCAACCATCCCGAAAGAAGCATCGCTGCAGCAGATGCGAGTGGAAAAAACGGACACGCCAACATCCGGATAGGTGCAATTGAAACTGCCAACCATCCAGAGAACTCCTGCGAATACCCAACGTATCTTCTGGCACAGATCGGCCTTCCCCATCACGACCCAGGCACCCGCACCCCCTGGAAGAAGGAGGCCCCGGACAGGTCATTCCTTGTCATGCAAGGCGTGACCACAGGGTCGGATAGCACACTCTCACTGACTGGCTATCCGTTTGGAACAGTGCCCAGATTGCTCATCTGCTGGATGTTAAACGAAGCATTCAGGAATGACTGTCCAGAAATAGCCCTTTCCGACAATTATGCCAGCTTCATGAAGCTCCTATACCCGAGGCCGACCGGCGGTCAATTCGGAACCGTCAACCTAGTCCGCCGACAGATGGAGCGGTTGTTTCACGTAGATATCTCAATAACACGCCCCCACCTGAACGGAAATTCATCAACTACATATCACCTTTGGGAATCGTCAAATACACTCTCAGACCATTGGTCACATCCTCCGAATTGCGTGAAACTGTCAGACGAAATATTCGAGGAGATCATTGCCCATCCACCTGCCTATGACACCCAAAACATGCTTGAACTTCGAGGATCAGCCCTTCGTTTGGACATATACGCGTGGTTGATCTGCAATACAATGAACCTTAAAGATCCGACTGTATTTCCGTGGGATGGCCTTTATCCGCAATTCGGAACTAGGATGACCGACACTCGGCAGCAGAAGAATACTTTCCGAAAACATTTTATCAATCACCTCAAGAAAGTGACCGACATCGTCTCCGCATCGGAGATATCGGCAGATAATACAGGGGTTCGACTTTATCCCCGAACCGGATAGATACGGAACGCTCGCCGCTAAGCTGGATCCCGGATCATCAACCCATCCGGCTGACTTGCCGCCCGGTCTCGCCTGGGACGACTCGCGGCGTAGACCGCCTGCGTTGCGCCTGATCCACGACAACCTTCCCGGCATATGGTCGAGGGGCGCCACCATATCCTCCATCGATGAATAATCGCAGCCCTCTGACGGCCTCCCTCTGGCACCGTTCGATCATCGGCACATGCTGCTGCCCAACGGGTTACGATACAACCTGTCTACGAGGCGAGGTCGAGACTTACTCTGGATGAGAGCGTGGCGTCGCGCGAGGGGTTGAACCTCACATCGTCGACTCGCAGGACTCTTGATCATCAAATTTGAGACCATATACCCAATGGTGAACGCCGCCGACACAACCGCCGCGACGACGGACCAAGCCAGAGAAGAATTTGCGTTACAGGAGTTGCATGGACATCCTCAGACCCGAAAGTGGCATTGCTCCTGCAGATCCCGTGGAGCAACGGCTTGACGAGCAAGCGCTCTGGTACAGCCGCAAGAGCGCTCAGGCACGAACGATGTACAAGCGGGTCAAGCTCGCCCAGATCGTGGTCGGGGCGCTCGTCCCCGTGTTGGCCGCACTCTCGGCGCCAGCCTATGTCACAGCCGTGACCGCAGCACTGGTGGTGATGGCCGAAGGCGCGCAACAGCTTTTCCAATGGCAACCGACTTGGATCCAATACCGGTTCACCGCCGAGCTACTCAAACATGAGCGCTATCTGTACCTTGCCCAGGTTGGCCCCTACACAGCACAGAATCGCCGCGAGGTGCTAGCGCAGCGAGTCGAGACCATCACCTTCAACGAGAACGCTGCCTGGGCCGAGCGCAACCGTTCAGAGCAGCTCTCGGATCCCTCAGCGGGGCACAACTCCTAATACATACCGCGAGCGCAGCCGCAGGCAGCGCCACTCGCTCCACCGTGTCAGCGCCGTGCGCACATCCACGTATGTTCCGTGAGCGCGCGATCGAACTGCTACTCGATCGGTGCTCGACGACTCCCTTACCCCTCGTCACCGACGCCCTCGGGAACGAACGGCCCTTCGCCCCGCCCCCATCGATAGGCCCAGTGGAGCATGCAACGGAGTAGATGTCAGGACGTACCTTTGCTGCCGCTGGGGTTGTAGCCAGGGGCCCACGAGTTGCCAGTGGCCGTGCAGAAGTGAGATCCGGGTCCGGCGGGGCTCACCTCGAAGGGGCGGCCGTCGTTGTCCATCACAGCTTCACCCGAGGTGACACCTGTACTCCATTGGATCCGGATGCGCCAATTGACGTCATACTGCATGGTCCGAACCCAGATGATGAACAACTGGTCGCCGCAGAATCCGAAGTTCGACGCCTTGACATCCTGGTCGCCCGCCTCGTCGAAATCGTAAAAGAACACAACACAACGCTGGCCGAAATACTCGAACGTGAGCACGAGGAAGAACGCATCTGGCCCGAAACCGCCCGCCCCATTGTCGACAGACCGCTGAAATGAAACCATCCGAAATCCCCGTCCACTATGTGAAGGTCCCCGGCAGACGCTGGTGGTAGTTCGCGATTCGGAGTCCACGCGCCAGAGTGCACCGGAGCCCGGACTGCACATGGTGGTCGCCGCCGAGTGAGCTGGCGTCGACCTGAATCCCCGGTCGAGGACGAAGCGGCTTGTCGGTGCCCTCCTCTATGGTGCGGTACGTACTGGACCGCGAAGGAGACATGGTGGCAGGTTCACTGAGGTGATCTCACCAAGTTTGTTGTGTGCCTGAATGATTCGGGCATTCGTGAGTTTCGGGACTTGCCCGGACACAGGCGTGGAGTCCCAGGTAAACGGTTTCTCACCACAAGAACCTGATACCTGACTTATGAAGATGTGTTCTTGGTCGAACATCCTTTTACCAGGACTCTGCGCTCTTACATTGCCCAGCAACCACTTTCAGCGAGTCCACCGGTCACCCAGCACGCCCAGCCGCTACCCGGAAAGGCTCAATGTGTCCACCAATTTCGGCATCATCGCCAATGGCAATGTGGCGGTGTCCAATCCGCCGGTGACCCCGCCGCCGCCGCTGGTGATCTCGCCCGGACAGGCCGCGCCGGTGGGCGGTTATCAGCTCGCGCTCTACGACCCGATCAGCTACGAACCGTTCCTGGTGCACACCTACTATCAGACGTATCTGGTCCAGTCGCAGAAGCCGAATCCCGTCATCTACCACGACATGATGGCCGATCTGGACGCCTTCAAGCAGAAGGGGTACATCGCCGCGGTCAGCGGTTTCGGCATCGATCTGCTGAACTATCCGTCACCGGAATTCCAGCGCTGGCTGTTGAGCGTCGGCGCGACCATGGAGCAGTGGAAGAAGTTCCGCGGCTATCCCGACAAGGGCGGCAACGCCTGTTACGTGGTGGTCGGCAAGCAAGGGTTCGCGCCGGGGCACGCGATCGAAATGCTGCAGGCGGTGTACTCGGTGACCTGGATGAACGAACCGTATCTGTTCAACATGAACCCGTCGGCGCTCGGACTGACCTACGGCCGGACCGCGCAGAAGACGGTGGGGCAGCGCGGTTTCGGGACGCTGGTATCGCCGGAGAAGAAGGACTAGGCGCAGGGTTTCGATGAAACGCACCGGTCGCTTTCGTGGCGGCCGGTGCGATCGTAGGACGCGGAAAACGCTCGGGCGCGGATTCTTACACGGTTTTGCCGTTCGTTTGAAAGGGGCTTGATTTCGGGTGCGCAGGATGCCTGTGAGCCGCTCGGAAATGCCGGGCGGGAGACGGGCGAGGAAGTGGCGGTATGCGCGCCGGAATACGGTCTTGGATGGGTTTCGCGGCGGCCGCCGCGGTGACGGCGGGGCTGGTCACGGGATGTGATTCGGGTACCCCGGCGGCGTCGCCGTCGTGGTGCCCGACGGTCGAGGGGCACGCGGTGGAGTGCGGCACGGTGTCGCGGCCGCTGGTCGAGGGCCGCGCCGACCTCGGCACGGTGGATGTCGGGTACGCCCGGATCAAGCATTCGGGCGGGCAGCCCGCGGCGGGCACCCTCCTGCCCAACCCGGGCGGGCCCGGCGTACCGATGATCTCGCATGCCGCCGAGGCCGCCCAGGTCACCGCCGACCTGCTCACCGACCACGACGTGCTGCTGATCGATCCGCGCGGCACCGGGGTGTCGGGCGCGCTGGATTGCGGTGTGGGAGCGGACGAATACCAGTTGGGCACCCGGGAACAGCAGCGTGACGCCGTCGGCCGCTGCGCGAAAGCGCTCGGCGACCGGGCGGCCGGATACACCTCCGCGGCGACCGTCGACGACTTCGACGCGGTGCGGGCGCGGCTGGGCATCGACAAGGTGATCCCGTACGGCATCTCCTACGGCACCTACCTCATGCCGGTCTACGCGCAGCGGCATCCCGATCGCGTCGCGGCCATGGTGCTGACGGGTGCGTACGCGCACGATCACGACCCGCTGCAGCGTCCCAATGCCGCCGCGGTTTCGCTTGCGCTGCAACGAATCTGCGAGCGCTCCCACGCGTGCGACGGCAATACCGCGGTCGAGGATCTGCGGGCGGTGGCGACCCGGCTGCGCGAGCATCCGCTGCCCGTGGCCGCCAAATCCGAGGTGCTGCTGACCGAAGCGAAGCTGGCGAGCCTGGTCTTCGAGGCCGCCACCAGCAATGTCGGCGCCGCTCCCCAGGCCATGACGCCGCTGGGCCTGCTGCCCGCCGCCCTGCACGACGCGGTGCGCGGCGACGACCGCGGGCTGATCGAGTTCACCAAGCTCACCACCGACGAGCCCGCCTACGAGAACATCGGCCTCTACATCACGGTGGCCTGCAACGACTATCCGCCGCTGTGGTCGCGGGAGGCCGCGCTGCCGCAGCGTGAGCAGCAGTTCCAGCAGCGGCTCGACCAGGCGGTCGGCGAGTTCGGGGCGTTCAGCGCCGCGGGCTTCACCGGCGGACAGCGCGACGGCGGCGACGCCTGCATCCAGTGGCCGGGCATCGCGGGCCACCAGCGGCCCGACCAGGTGAGCACGCCGATGCCGGGGGTGCCGGTGCTGGTGCTGTCCGGTGACCTGGACGCCATCACCCCCGACGCCAACGGCAAACAGCTCGCCGCCGAATTCCCGCACGCCACTTTCGTTTCGGTGCCCAACACCGGCCACGTACCGGATCTGGAGCCGACCGGCTGCGTGACCGGGATCGTCGCCGGATTCGTGCGCACCGGCGAGGTGCGGGGCACGGACTGCGTCGCGTCGCTGCCGCCGATCGCCGTGGCATCGGTCACGAACTGACGGGGTGGCCCGCGATGACCGTGCCCGCTACCGACCAGACTGAGGCGGTGACATCAGCGAAAGTGCTCGTGGTCGAGGACGATCCGAATGTGCGCAGCACGCTCGAACAACTGCTGCGATTCGAGGGCTACCGGGTGAGCGTCGCCCGCGACGGCCGCGAAGCCCTCGATCTGCTCGAGCTGGATCGGCCGGACCTGGCGGTGGTGGATGTGGTCATGCCGCGGCTGGACGGGCTGTCGCTGTGCCGGACCCTGCGACGGCGCGGCGACCGGCTGCCCATCCTGGTGCTCACCGCGCGCGGTCAGGTCGGCGATCGGGTCGCCGGGCTCGACGCCGGCGCCGACGACTATCTCGCCAAGCCCTTCGACACCGAGGAGCTGCTGGCCCGGCTGCGGGCGCTGCTGCGGCGCAGCGCCCCCGACGAACCGTCCGTGCTGTCGGTCGCCGACCTGACCCTGAATCCCGCGACCCGGGAGGTCCGGCGCGGCGATCGGCCGCTGGAGCTCACCCGCACCGAGTTCGACGTGCTGGAGCTGCTGCTGCGCAACGCCCCGGTGGTGCTCACCAGAGGTCAGATCTACGAACACATCTGGGGCTTCGACTTCGACACCGAATCGCGTTCGCTGGATGTGTACATCGGGTACCTGCGCCGCAAGACCGAGGAGGGCGGCGAGCCCCGCCTCATCCACACCGTCCGCAATGTCGGTTTCACCGTGAAGGCGGTCTGATGCGCACCCGGCTCACGCTGGTGGCGCTGGCGGCCACGGTGGTGGCCATCCTGATCGCCGTGGTGACGGCTTATCGAAGTGTGTCGCCGCTGGTCATCGATCAGGTCGATCGGGCGCTCGAGGATCGGGCGGCCACCGTGGCGGCGCTGCTGGACGCCGGGGCCACGCCGCCGGTGCGGGCGGATATGACCGAACAGCTGCTGTCACCGGACGGCAGCGTGCGGATGCTGACCCCGGGCCGGGATCCCTTGCCGGTCAACGACTCCGACCGCGCGGTGGCACGCGGGGGGCCGGGCGGCGGCCTCACCGAGGTCACCGTCGGCACGGTCACTTACGGCGTGCTCACCCATCCGCGTCCGGGCGGCGGCGCGCTCATGGTCGGCCAGAACTACACCGAGGTCCTGCGCGTCGACAGCGAATTCCGTTGGCGCACCGCCGCCATCACCGCGGTCGCGGTCCTGGTGGCCGCCCTGATCAGCTGGCTGGCGATCGGCGCGGTGCTGCGTCCCCTGCGCCGCCTGCACGCCGCCACCCAGCGCATCACCTCCACGCGTGATCTGTCCACCGTGCTGCCCGATGCGGGGCGCGACGAAATCGGCGATCTGACACGAGATTTCAATGCCATGCTGGCCGCCTTGCGGCTCTCCCGCGCCCAGCAGCACCGTCTCGTCCAGGACGCCGGTCACGAACTGCGCACTCCCTTGACCTCGGTCCGCGGCAGCGCCGAACTCCTTCAGCGCGCCCAGGGCCGCCTCGAACCGTCCGACGAATCCCAGGTGCTGAGTACCCTCGTGCAGGAAGCCAAGGCCCTCGACGCCCTGGTCGGCGAACTCGTCGAGCTGGCCACCGACCAGTACACCGACGAAACCCCCACCGACACAGCCCTTCCCGACCTCGCCGAAGACTCCGCCCAGCGTTTCCGCCGGCGCACCGGCCGCACGATCACCCTCCATTCCGAAGACCCGACGTCGCTCACCGCCCGCCCACGAGCCCTGTCCCGCTGCATCGACAACCTGCTCGACAACGCCCTCAAATTCAGTCCGTCCGACACCGATGTCGAAATCCGCATCCGGGCAACCGAACTGGCTGTCCTCGACCGCGGCCCCGGCATCGAATCCGCCGACCGGCACGCCGTTTTCGACCGCTTCTACCGCGCGGACCGCACCCGCGCCACCCCCGGCTCCGGCCTCGGCCTGGCCATCGTCCACGACATCGTCACCGCCCACGGCGGCACCGTCTTCGCCGTCGCCCGTCCTGACGGCGGCGCCGAAGTCGGCTTCCGCCTGCCCCGTTGAACTTCCGCCTGCCTCGTCGAATGGGGAAGCCCCGGGGCGTAGCCTGCCCCGGGGCCTCGGTGGCCGCCCAATTGCTGGACGCCGACACGTTTAAGAACTGGCTCGAGTCTCAATATGACGTGACGCTCTACGTTTGAGCTACGGCCCATTGGTGGCTGAGCCGGCAGGAGTTGAACCTGCAACCTTCACGTGGACAAACCGTTCTCTCGATTCGGCGTTCGGCGGCGAATGCTGAAGCTGGAGCGAGAATGTGAGTTTGAGCCGGCCGCGGTGCCTCTACCGTTGGGCTATCCCGCCGTGCGTGGCGGGAGGAGGATTCGAACCTCCACTGGGCCGCTGAGCCGATCACAGTTCAACTTCGGTTTCAGCTTGCGCTCCTTGCGCATTCGCGACTCTAGACCGTGCGGCGGCGATCGGCCAGGTCTTTTCGGTGGAGCTTGCGGTTGACAGAAATATGTAGGCCGGTCTACTTTTTCCCGCATGGGTCAGAAGGGTGCCGAGACGCGTGACCGGCTGCTGGACGCGACGCAGGAGTTGGTCGAGGCCGGAGGGTATTTCGGCACCGGGCTCAATCAGGTGATCGCGCGCAGTGGTGCGCCGCGGGGCTCGCTGTACTTCCACTTCCCCGGCGGCAAGGATCAGCTGGTCGGCGAATCCGTGCGCCGGGCGGGCGCCGCGATCGGCGATTCCCTTGGGGCGCTGGCCGATTCCGAGCTCTCGACTCCGGAATTCGTCGCAGCGGTGTTGCGGCAGCTGGGGGAGCGGCTGGAGAGCTCGGCGTGGCGGCAGGGATGTCCGGTCGCCACCGTCGCGCTCGAGACGGCCGCCTCCCACGACTCCATTCAGGAAGCGTGCTCGGAGGTCTACGCCTCCTGGGAGGACGCGTTGCGCGCCCGACTGGCCGGGCAGCCCGGCGGCGACGACCTCGTCACCGCGATTCTCGCGCTGATCGAGGGCGCGCTGTTGCTGGCCCGGGCGCATCGCAGCCGGGAACCGCTGGAGCGCGTCGGCCGTCAGATCGCGGTCTGGCTGGGCTGACCCGGGCCGGACGGGACCGTCCGGCCATTCGTATGAGCCAAAAATATGTAGACCGATCTATTAGGAGTGATATGGATGCCATCGTCTTCGGGGCGACCGGATTCATCGGCCGGTCGCTGGTCGCCGAACTACTGGGCCGGGGGCAGCGGGTCGCGGCGGCGGTGCGCACCGACACCCTCACCCCGTGGCTGCTCGCCAGGGGAGTCGACATCGCCGGCCTGACCGTCGTCACCGCCGACATCACCCGGCCGCTCGCCGATCTGCCCGAGGCGCGCGACGTCTACAACACCGCCGCCCGGTACGCGTTCGGGCTCGGGGAACGAGAAGCGCGCGCCACCAACGTGATCGGGGCGACCAACGTGCTCGAATGGGCCGCGAACCTGCCCGCGCTGCGGCGGCTCGTGCACGTGAGCGGCTATCGGGTGAGCGCGCCGAGCGGGACGCCCGACTACGCGGCGCTCGGGGCGTACGAGGCGTCGAAGTTCGAGGGCGATCTCGCCGTGCGGGCTCTCGCCAAGGAACGTGGGGCGCCGCTGACCATCGCCAACCCGAGCACGGTGATCGGGCCCGGGCAGTACATCGGCTTGGCCGGGCTGGTCCGGAACCTGTGGGAGGGCAGGCTGCCCGCGATCCCGGGCGGCCCGGAGGTGTTCGTGCCCATCGTGACGATCGACTACTTCGCCCGCTTCCTGGCCAGCATCCCCGAATCGCCTGCGGGCGAGCACTATTGGGTGCTGGACGACGCAACACCGCCGCTGCCCGAGCTGATTCGCACGGTCGCCGACCACCTGGGGGTACCGGGACCGCGACGCAGCATCCCCGTCGGGCTGCTGCGCCGGTTGCCGCGCGCGCTCACCGGAGCCGATCCGGAGACCTTGTCGTTCCTGTCCACCGATCGCTATCCGACCGCCGCCGCGCACTCCTTCGCGGCCGCCGCCGGTCTGGAGATGCCGCCGGCCGAGGACGCGTTGCGCGTGTGGGCCGACGACCTGGTGGCCGAGCGCTTCGGTACCGCCGCACCCGGCTTGCGCCCCTACGGCTTTCACTCGGTGGCGGGCAGCCGGACCTGGATCACCGGCGATCGGCACACGCCGGAATACGTGCTGCTGCACGGTCTTCCGATGAACGCCGAGGTGTGGACTCCGCTCGCCGGGCGACTCCGCGGCCCGGTGCTGGCGCCGGACCTGCCGGGACTCGGCCGCTCAGCCCCCTCCGACCGGCCGCTGGAGGAATGGCTGGCCGACCTGATGAGCCCGGTCCGGACCCGCCCGGTACTGGTCGCGCACTCGCTGGCGTGCGGTCCCGCAATGCGTTATGCCGCCGCGCATCCGGATCGGATCGCCAAACTGGTGCTGATCGCGCCGGCGCTTCTCCAGGCCCCCGGTCCGCGTTCGGCGCGCTCGGCGCCGGCGGCGGCGATGCTGCGCCGCCTGTCGGTGCAGCGGCTCGCCGACACCTTGCACCTCCCGTCGGGCCCCGAGATCGAAAGCGCGGCAGCCGATCTGCGTCGCCCCGGGGTCGCGCGCCGGGTGGTCCGGGCATTGCGGACGGTGCACGCCGAACGCGGGAGCGGGCGGGAACTGCTGGACCGGGTGCGCGTCCCGCTCGAGATCGTCGTGGGCTCGGCCGACCCGCTGGCCGTACCCGTCGATCAGCGGGTGATCGTCTTGCCCGGGGCCGGGCACTATCCGCAGCTCACCCATCCGGCCGAGCTGGCCGAACAGCTGGAATCGCTCTCCGACCCGCTCCGGCGGTAGCTGAGCGGTCAGGCGAACAGGTAGCCGAAGATCTCGGCGCCCACCTTGCGCTGGGTGATCTCGGCGTTGTTGGCCTCCTCACGCGCGAACTTCACCGCCTGCTGGAGCTTTTCGACGCGCTCGGCGAGCTCGTGGACGCGCTTGGCGGGCAGGGCGCCGGAGAACTTGATGGTGCGCCAGTAGCCGACCACCACGTCCTCGTGGTACACCTCGACCTGCGCCGGATGCTTCTCCGTCGCTTCGGCTTTCACATGATTGCGCGGAATCTTCTTGGTGCGCACCGTCTGCACGGGCTCGGTGGCGTAGCAGTCGGCGGCGGCGTCGTAGTCCCAGGACTCGGCGGCGTCGAGCACCGGCAGCTTGCGCACGAAGGTGTGCAGATCCACCAGCTGCTTCTCCAGGAACAGCAGATAGGTGATGGGCGCGCCGGTGACGAGGGTGCGGCCGTCGACCACCACATCGGCGGTGGCGGTGGTGTTGGCCCAGTCCTTGGTGGCCACCACGTCGAACAGTTTGGTCAGGATGTCCGCCGTGGTCCGCAACACCTCGTCGGCCTTCACCTACACCCGCGTGGACTCGGGCGGCAGCTGCTCGCCCTCCTCGTCCTTGGGGCGGTAGGTGCGCGAAATACCGCTCAGCAGCGGGTTTTTGGCCAGTTTGTGGTGGGCCTCGGTGAGGTCGGAGAAGGTGCGGGACTTGATCCCTTTCTCGACGGCGACAATCTGATTCAAACGTGTCATGGCGGCACTGTAGTCACGATCACGCACCGGCGGCCATCGGTTTTCCCGCCGCCGAGCGGGGCGGATGCGGGCGGGGACCGGGGTCCTCGCCGGTGGTCGAGGGCGACCGGGTAGAAAAGGTATGGCGTCGTGGACGCGTTCCGGGATGCCGCCGCCGAGGAGATTCGTGCGGTCAGAACATCCGACGAACGGAGAGGCTGTTTCATGGCGACCTCGGAAGCGCGCGCCCAGATCGGCGTGACCGGCCTGGCGGTCATGGGTAGCAATATCGCCCGCAACTTCGCCCGGCACGGGTACACCGTGGCCCTGCACAATCGCAGCATCGCCAAGACCGACGCGCTGCTCGAGGCGCACGGCGGCGACGGCGATTTCATTCGCACCGAGACCGTCGAGGAGTTCGTGGCCGCGCTGGAGAAGCCGCGCCGCGTGCTCATCATGGTCAAGGCCGGTGACCCCACCGACGCCGTGATCGAGGAGCTCGCCAACGCCATGGAGCCCGGCGACATCATCATCGACGGCGGCAACGCCCTCTACACCGACACCATTCGCCGCGAGGCCGCCATGGCCGCGCGCGGACTGAACTTCGTGGGCGCGGGCATCTCCGGCGGCGAGGAGGGCGCGCTCAACGGCCCCGCCATCATGCCGGGCGGTCCGAAGGAGTCCTACGAGTCGCTGGGCCCCATGCTGGAATCCATTGCGGCACAGGTGGACGGCACGCCGTGCTGCACCCACATCGGCCCCGACGGGTCGGGCCACTTCGTGAAGATGGTGCACAACGGCATCGAGTACGCCGACATGCAGCTCATCGGCGAGGCCTACAACCTGTTCCGCGACGCGCTGGGCTTCGACGCCAAGCAGATCGCGGACGTGTTCACCCAGTGGAACACCGGTGACCTGGAGAGCTACCTGGTCGAGATCACCGCCGAGGTGCTCAATCAGGTCGACGCCAAGACCGGCAAGCCGCTGGTCGACGTGATCGTGGACGCCGCCGAGCAGAAGGGCACCGGCCGCTGGACGGTCAAGTCCGCGCTGGATCTGGGCATTCCGGTCACCGGGATCGCCGAGGCCGTGTTCGCTCGGGCGCTGTCGGGCTCGCGCACCCAGCGCGCCGCGGCCAAGGGCCTGGCGTCGGGCGTCCTCGGCGAAAAGCCCACGGACGTCGCGGAATTCACCGAGGCCATCCGGCAGGCGCTGTACGCCTCCAAGATCGTCGCCTACGCGCAGGGCTTCGACCAGATCGCCGCCGGTTCCGCCGAGTACGACTGGGATCTGCACCCCGGCGACCTGGCCACCATCTGGCGTGGCGGCTGCATCATCCGCGCCCGCTTCCTCAACCGCATCAAGGAGGCGTACGAGGCCGATCCGACGCTGCCGTCGCTGATCCTGGCCCCGTACTTCCGCGAGGCCATCGAGCAGGCCATCGACTCCTGGCGGCGCGTGGTCGTGGTCGCCACCCAGCTGGGCATCCCGGTGCCGGCGTTCGCGTCCTCGCTGTCGTACTACGACGGCCTGCGCGCCGAGCGGCTGCCGGCGGCGCTGACCCAGGGCCAGCGCGACTTCTTCGGCGCGCACACCTACGAGCGCATCGACGCCGAGGGCAAGTACCACACGCTGTGGAGCGGTGACCGCAGCGAGGTTTCCGCGTAGATCGCGAGTTACCACATCGGCCGCTGATCCTGAACTGTGAAGGTGCTGGGCGTCTTCGTACAGTCCGCCCTGAATTCTTCTGCGGGTCTCGCTGAAGGATGTTGAGTGGCAGTACTTTTCGTTTCGTCTTCGAAGAATGCAGTGGAAAGGTGTTGCGATATGTGGGCTCTCGTCCTCGCCGCGGTGGGTCTGATGGCGGGTAGCGCCGTGGCCGCGGGCGCGCCGGTAGTGGCGGCGCCTTCGCCGGGAACATGTAGGCGCGAGAGAGCGGGCGGCCGCCCGGATACGGCCACGGAACCCCCTGCGGGCGCAGGGGGTTCGCTCGCTTCCGGACTACCCGTTCGGGTCGGCGGCCATCGCGTCGCGCACCGAATTCTCGTGCCGGCCACGGAATTTCGGTTCCGGATGGAAGAGCATGGAGTAGACGGCCTTGGTGTCGGCCAATTGATCGCGCAGCCAGTTCTTACGGTAGATCGTGGTGTGCGGCTGGGTGGCGTCGCCGACCCCGGTGGCGTCGATGCCCGCGGCGCGGCACAGGGCGACCGTGCGCGGCAGGCTGAAATCCTGGGTGACGGCGATGGCGGAGGTGACGCCGAAGATGTCGTGGGCGCGCACACAGGACTCGTAGGTGCTGAATCCCGCGTAGTCCAAGGCGATCTTGGCGGCGGGGACGCCGTGCGCGATCAGGTAGGCGCGCATGGCCGTCGGCTCGTCGTAGTTCGGGCGGCTGTTGTCGCCGGTGAGCAGCAGCGCCTTCACCTTGCCCGCCGCCAGCAGAGCGCGGCCCAGGTCGAGGCGGGCGGCCAGGTAGCCCGAGGGCGAGCCGTCGGAATTCACCTCCGCGCCGAACACGAGGGCGACATCGGCCGGCGGCGCGGAATCCACGCTGTACTCGTACTTTCGGTGCGCCATCCGGATCCACCGATCCGAACCGATGAGCACCACCAGGACCAGGGCGACCCCCGCGAGGCAGAGCTTCGCGACACGGCGGGCCGGAAACCGGGTGAGGGCCCGTTGCCGGGCGGAGCGAAGGGTCGAACGGAACCGCATGCGCGTCAGTCTGCCGGATACCCGCGCATTGTCCGAGCGACTTTCCGCGGCTCAGACCGGCTGCACGCCGATCATGGGCAGCACGGTGCGACGGGCGAACTCGCGCGCGGCGGTCTCGTCGGTGAGGGGGATCAGGCCGTCCGGGGTCAGCACCAGCGACTGGCCCAGCCGGGCAAGCACTTCCGCGACCAGATCGGCGTCGAAGGCGGGCACGTCACCGGCGGCCTGCAGTTCGCGCAGCTTCTCGGCGAGATACGTGCGGCCGACCGCGAGAATCGGCCCGGCCTCGGTGGTCAGGCGCGGCAGCACGGTGTCGGGTTCGGTGCGCAACAGTCGTTGTAGCAGTTTGTTGTTGGCCAGCTGGATGATGAACGCGACGAAGATCTCGACCATCTGCTCGTTGCCCGGCGTGCCGTTGGCCGCGCGCACCCGCTCGTCGATCTGGGCGATGAACAGCTGCGCCTCGCGCACGCCGACCGCGGCCACCAGATCGTTCTTGGATTCGAAGCGCCGGTACAGGGTGGCCGGGCTGATACCGGCGCGCCGCGCGATCTCGCCCATGCTGGTGCGCTTGATCCCGAAGTCGAGAAACGCCGACAGCGCGCTCTCGAGCAGCTGTTCGCCCTCGGCCCGCGGCTTTTCCAGAATGCGTTGCAGGATGGTGGGCACGGACGGCATCGAGTCTCCAGTCGATCGAGTGGGCGACCGCGACATTGCGGCGAACGGCCAAGGCCGAGCCGCATTATCGCAGAGACCGTCCGGGCGGCGAGCGCCGTATCCACTCAGCGAGCGCGGTATCCGGTCAGCGGACGTTCAGGGCCGCCATTTCCCATTCGATGGCATTGGCCGCGAAATCCTGGCTGTTGGAACGTAACTCGTGAACCCGGCGCTGCAGCGCCTCGATTCCCCCGGGTTGGGCCGCGATATCGGCGACGCTGATGCGCTGGCGGTGCATACTGTCGTGCTCGTACAACACCGTGAAACCTCCTGCTAGCCCCGAGCGCGCACCCCGGTGAGCGGCGGCAGAGCCCGGGCCGCCGGGGACGCTTCGCACGATGCTAGCAGCGGTCGTTATGGTCGCTTGTTCAGTGTGGGGCTTCTCACACGCCCCCTTCAGTCACGCCTCTTGACCCTGCTTGTGCAGCGACGTGTTGTGCAGGTACGCAGCGGCATTCAGGCGAATGTGATCACGCTCGGCCTCGCTCAACTCCCGGCGCACCTTGCCCGGGACGCCCGCTACCAAGGAGCCGGGCGGAATCTGCGCGCCCTCCGGAATCAGCGCGTTCGCCGCGATCAGGCTGCCCGCGCCGATCACCGCGCCGTTCAGCACGGTCGCGCCCATCCCGATCAGCACATCGTCGCCGATGGTGCAGCCGTGCAGAATCGCGTTGTGGCCCACCGAGACTCCGGTGCCGACCGTGCACGGGAAGCCCGGATCGGCGTGCAGCACGCAGCCGTCCTGAATATTGCTGCGCTCGCCCACGGTGATCTGGTCCATGTCCCCGCGCAGCACCGCCGAGTACCAGACGCTCACTTCGGCGGCCAGCCGCACCCGGCCGACCACGGTGGCATTCGGCGCGATCCACGCGTTCTCATCGACCTGCGGCGCATGCTCACCCAGCTGAATCCTCATGCCCCGAACATAGACCTGCGGCCCCGGACATCCGAGCGGGGCACCGAGGGCACGGCGGGTCTGGCTCGGATTGCCCCGGGGTAGCCGTGTGCGAAATCGGGACGTGGCGGTCGTGGCGGCGCGGGGTGCGTGGGGCGACGATGGCGGTATGAGAATCGGGGTTCCGCGGGAGGTCAAAGAGCAGGAGTATCGCGTCGCGCTCACGCCGGCCGGCGCCGGGGAGCTGGCGCGGCACGGGCACGAGGTGCTCGTCGAGGTGGGGGCGGGGATCGGGTCCGGGTTCGCCGACGCCGACTATGTCGCGGCCGGGGCGCGGATCGCCGCCACGGAGGAGGAGGTGTGGGCGGCCGCCGAGCTGGTGTTGAAGGTGAAAGAGCCCATCGCCGAGGAGTATTCGCGCATGCGGGCGGGGCAGGTGCTGTTCACGTTCCTGCATCTGGCCGCCTCGCGCGCCTGCACCGACGCCATCCTCGGATCCGGGATCACCGCCATCGCCTACGAGACGGTTCGCGCCGCCGACGGGTCGCTGCCGTTGCTCGCGCCCATGAGCGAGGTCGCGGGCAAGCTCGGCAGTCAGGTCGGGGCGTATCACCTGATGTCGCCGCAGGGTGGTGCCGGAGTGTTGCTGGGCGGGGTGCCGGGGGTGCGGCCAGCCGATGTGGTGGTGCTCGGCGGCGGGGTGGCGGGCGCCAACGCGGCAGCGGTGGCGGTGGGCATGGGGGCGCGAGTCACCGTGCTGGACACCAATATCGCGCGGCTGCGCGCGCTCGACGAACGGTTCGGCGGGCGCGTCATCACGCTGGGCTCCAATACCGCCGAGGTCGAGAAGGCGGTGCTGGCGGCGGATCTGGTGATCGGGTCGGTGCTGGTGCCGGGCGCTCGGGCGCCGAAACTGGTGTCCGACGCGCTGGTCGCGCACATGCGGCCGGGCTCGGTGCTGGTCGACATCGCCATCGATCAGGGTGGGTGTTTTCGGGGGTCGCATCCCACCACGCACGCGAATCCGACCTTCCGCGTGGCGGATTCGCTGTTCTACTGCGTAGCCAATATGCCGGGTGCGGTGCCGCACACCTCCACCGTGGCGCTCACCAATGTCACGCTGCCGTATGCCCGCGCCATCGCGGATCTCGGCTGGGCCGGGGCCTGTGCGGCGGATCCCGGACTGGCGCAAGGGCTCACGGCGGATGCGGGGCGGTTGTATTCGGCGGAAGTGGCCGCCGCGCATGGTTTGGGGCCGGTGACCCGCGTCGCCGGTTGACGGGCTGCGGCGGGCCGGCAATCGAATCCGGTTGCGGGCCCGCCGTTTCGGCTCCGGCGGAGTCAGGCGTCGGTGCCGTCTGCCTGTTCGCCCAGCGGCCAGTCGGGCTCGCGCTCGTCGGGCAGGTGGATCTTGTCGGGGTTGCGGACTACGTCGATCTTGGTGATGCGGCCGTCGTCGATGGTGAAGGAGAAGACGCCGGTGTGCTTGCCGTCGAACACCACCAGCCCCGGGCGTCCGTTGACCAGCACCGAACGGCCCCACGCGCCACCGGTCTTCGACGCGAAGCCGAGGAAGCCGAGCAGGGTCCGGGCCACCTGGTCGGCGCCGTGCATCGGGTGCAGGAAGGCCTGCACCTTGCCGCCGCCGTCGGAGGTGAAGGTGACATCGGCGTCCAGCAGGCCGAGCAGGGCGCTCAGATCACCCGAACGCCAGGCCACGGCGAACGCGGAGACCACCTTCTGGTGCTCGTCGGCGCTGGCCGGGAAGCGCGGGGTGCCGTTCTCCACGTGTTTGCGGGCGCGCGAAGCCAATTGGCGCACGGCCGCCGGGGTGCGCCCGACCACCTCGGCGACTTCGGGGCCGGACATGCCGAACACGTCCTGCAGGACGAAGGCGGTGCGCTCGGCGGGCGACAGCGATTCCAGCACCACCAGCAGGGCCGTGGTGACCCGCTCGTCCTGGGAGACGCGGTCGGCCGGATCGTCCCAGGTGGTGATCTCCGGCTCCGGAAGCCATTCGCCCACATACTGTTCGCGTCGCGCCCGCGCCGAGCCGAGATGGTCGAGCGCCAGCCGGCCGGTCACCGTGGTCAGCCAGGCGCGCAGGTTCTCGATCTCCGCGCCCTCGGGGCTGGTGTCGTAGTACCGGACCAGGCGCAGCCAAGCCTCTTGCACCACATCGTCGGCGTCGCTGAGGCTGCCGAGGGTGCTGTAGGCGACGCGCCGCAGATACCCTCGGTGCTCCTCGAATTGCCGAGCCAGGTCGGCCTGGTCGGGTCGCTCGCCACCACTCATCGCACCCTCGCTGCTCATCGGTCCCGCCGGTGTGGCGAGCCGTCTCACCGGTCGACGACAGAGCGCGCCGGACTGTGACATTCCCGCGCTGAATCTATCCAAATAGACCGTTCTGTCGCGAAGTTGGAGCGGTGGCCGCGCAACCTTGTGACGGCGGTATCCGCGGTGAGGCGAAGTCGGCGGTGAGGGCGAAATTTGGTGGTGAGGGCGAAATTTGGTGGTGAGGGCGAATCGGGGGGAGGGCGAATTGGGGGTGAGGGCGAAATTGGTGGTGACGGCGAATCGGCGGTGGTCGTCAGCGGCGGCGAAGGAAGGCGGCGGTGGCTGCGGCCGCCAGTGCCGCGGCCACCTGAACGGCCTCCGACAAGCGGACCGCGCGGCGCAGATCGTGAATGCGGGGGACCGGTCCGTCACCCAGCGTGGGCCGCATCTCGACACCGTGGCGGTATTCGGTCTTGCCGCCGAGCGTCACCCCGAGCGCACCCGCCATGGACGCTTCGGCGACACCGGCATTGGGGCTCGGATGCTTGCGGGCATCCCGCCGCCACGCCCGCCAGGCGTCAGCGGGACGACCACCGACCACCGGAGCCAATGCGGCCGTGATGATTCCGCTGACCCGCGCCGGACCCAGATTCGCCACATCGTCGGTGCGCGCCGCCGCCCAGCCGAACCGTTCGTACCGCTCGTTGCGATACCCGACCATGGCGTCGAGCGTATTGATCGCCCGATACGCCAGCAGCCCCGGCACTCCCGCGATCGCACCCCAGAACAGCGGCGCGACAGTCGCATCCGAGGTGTTCTCCGCGATCGACTCCAGCGCGGCCCGCGCCAGCCCATCAGCATCGAGCGCCTCCGGATCCCGCCCGCACAGCGACGGCAGCAGCGCCCGCGCCGCATCGACGTCCCCGGCCTCGAGCCGGTCCGCCATCGCACGCCCGGTCTTCGCCAAGGTCGTGCCGCCGAGCACGGTCCAGGTGGCGGCGGCCGTCAACAAGATCTCGCCCAGCGTGCGGATTGTCGGGCCGTGGTTGGCGCTGCCCGCCCGCGCCGGGCCCAGGTGATGCCGGCGGATTCCGCGCACGGCGTTCATCCGGCGCAGCCCGATCCCCAATCCCGCGGCCGCGCCGACCAATACGACCTCGTGCACTAGGCCGGCTGCCCGGCTGTCGCGGTAGGTGACCGTCTCTAACCGCATCGCGGCAGTCCCGAATCCTGCCACCGGATGCCCGCGCCGCGGATCGCCGAGTACGCGATCCATCGCGAACCCGAGCAGAATCCCTGCCGCCGACGCCATCCCTCTACGCACTCGCCGAGGTTATCCGAGCGTCGTCCGCGGCTGCGTCGCCCACCCGAACTGAGCGACGCGTCCGCGGAAGGCGGCTCTCGCCACTCCGACTCACGGCGCAAACCGCTCCTAGCGCGCCCTGGACCACCAGCGACAGTTCCTGCGACGCAAGAGCCGGCGCCCCAATCGAGTCGCGGCGTGGATCAGCGGCGGGTGCCGCCGTAGCGGTCGGCGAGGCGGGCCTGGTTCGTGGTGGGTTTGGGTTCGGCGCGGGGTGGGTCGTTGGGTTTGCGCGTGGGGGTGGCCGGGGTGTCGGAGGCGGTCGGCTCTGTGGCGATGGTTGTGGTCGGCTCGCCGGTGGGGGGCGTGTCGTCGGTGGTGGCCGATTGGGTTGTGGCTTCGGCTTTTTCGCGGCGGCGGGCGCGGATCTCGGCCCAGACGAAGTAGCCGAGACCCAGGGGCGCCATGACGCCGAAGGCGAGCCATTGCAGGCCGTAGGACAGGTAGGGCCCGGCGTCGAGCTGGGGGAGGGGGTCGGGGGTGAAGGCGCCGGGCTGGTCGGGTTCGAGCTGGAGATAGCCGCCGAGGCCGTCGGTGGGGATGGGGGTCAGCGGGAGGCCGAGGACGGCGGCCTCCTGCTGGGTGTCGGTCGTATAGACCTGGCGGAAGCCGTCTTCCGTGGTGGGCGGCTTCTTCTCGATCACGCCCTCGGAGGCGCGGACGCGGGCCTCGAGATGCTGGGTGCCGGCGGGCGGCGCGGCGATGCTGGCGGGCGGCCGGGTGCCGCCCGCGGCCGCCGCGAGCTGACCGCGATCGACCAGCAGGGTGCGACCGTCGTCGAGCCGGAACGCGGCGAGCACGGTGTAGGCGGGCTGGCCGTCCAGATGGCGCAACCGCACCAGCACGGTCGACTCCGGAACGTAGCTGCCGGTCGCGGTGACGCGCCGCCATTCGGTGTTCTTGCCGTCGCCCGACAGCACGGTGGTGATGTCGACGGGGTCGGCGTGCACCGAATTGGCGATGCGGTCATTGCGTTCGGAGGTGCGGGTGTTCTTGCCCAGCTGCCAGGGTGCCAGCACGGTGAAGCACAGGTAGGCGAACCCGGCGACCACCACCGCGAGAATCAGCCAGCTGGGCCGCAACAGGAACGTGAGACGCCGCAGCAGCGCGGTTTTCGAACTCATGCGTGCCTGCCTCCGGCCTGATATCGACCGTCTCCGGCCTGATGGCGACTGTCCGCTTCCCCGAGCTGTTCGCGCACCCACTCCAGCAGCCCAGGCATCGCCGCCTCGATCTGCTCGCGCACCAGCACGAAATCCGACTGCGTGCCGTAATACGGGTCCGGCACCGACCGCCCGTCGGCCAGCGGATCGAAGCTCCGCAGCAACCGCCGCCGATCCGACCCCACCCCCATCCGAGCCAACTCCCGCTCATGCCCCGTATCGAGCGCCACCACCAAATCGGCCCCCCGATGATCCGCCCCGATCACCGCCGCCGCATGCCCCGTCGGATACCCATGCGCCCGCAACTCCGCATTAGTCCGCTCATCAGCCTCATCCCCCACATGCCACCCCCCGGTCCCAGCACTGCTCACCCGCACCCGATCCGCCAACCCCGCCCGCTCGAGATGCGCAGCAAAAATCTTCTCAGCCATAGGCGACCGGCAAATATTGCCCGTGCAAATGAAAGTGACGTGCAACTCACCCATCGATGCCCTGCTCAACCATGGTTCCCACGCCACCTCCGCTAGCTCTTCATCGACCATGCCAAGGTCCCGACAACTCCTTCCGCCCGAGCATACGAGCCACCCCCACGCCGCCTACACCGGCCGACCCACCGGACCAGCAGCGCCGGCCGAACTCACCCCGCGGTAGTCGTGGTCGCACGCCGATTGAGAGGCGACCTTCGACTTCGTCGCGGCGATCACCCTGGTCCTCGCGCGAACTCACTGACAGCGACACCGCACCTACGCCATTCGAGTGGCTCGTGCCCGGTGGATCAGGGCGCGGGCCTGGTCTCCGGTCACGGACTGTCCGGCAAGAACATTGAAGGCGTGTCCGTACAGGGTGATCTCCCGAGGCTGGGTGATGGTTATGCCCGCTGAATGACCCTCGACCTTCACCAGGCGGTCGTCGAACATGAAGAAGTTCTCCACCACGACCAGCCCCTCGGCTTCTCGTGGCACGATGCCCAGGGTCACGCGAGGCATGCCGATGATCGAATGCAGCCTGTCGAGTTGCCCGATCATCACTTGGTCGTCGCCGAACGTCGTGTAGAGCGCTTGCTCACCCAGCAGGAAATGAAATCGCTTGTTGCGCTGGTACAGGATGCGCTGCCGTTCCATCCGCGCGGTGACAGCCTCATCGAGATCGTTCGGAATCTGGTAGAACGCAATCACATTGCTCATGACTGCGGCCGCGTAGTCGGCCGTCTGGAGTAGGCCCGAGACCATCGCCGGCTCCCAATTGCGAATGAACGTTGCCCGGGAAGCGGCCTTGTTGGATTCCCGTTGACGATTCGCCATCCCGGTGCGGAGCTGTTGCCTCCACTCCACATACGCGGTGTCGATGTTGTGCAGAGTCGCCAGCAGGTCGTCCAGCTGATCGTCAGCGTTGCAGTGTCGGCAGTAGGCGCGGATGTCGGAGTCCGATGGACGGGTGACGCCATACTCCAGTTTCGAAATCTTCGATTCGTGCCAGCCCTTGACGCGGGCAAGCTCCCGGCCGGTGACCCCCGCCCTTCGACGTATCTCGCGGAGTCGTTTACCGAGAGCCTCCCGCTGCTCCTGAACCGAGTTGGTCACTGTCGAGTCAGCTGTACGTATTCCGCCAACGGCGTAGCGAGATTCCAGAGGCGTTCTCTGGTCCGCTGGCAGTAGGCCACCAATTCAGGATCGGTGCTTACGGCCGCTCCGCCCGGTGAGCGACCTTCCTTGTCGGCAAGGCCGAACACGACGACCTTGTTGTCGATCACCCAGAAGTCATCCGGTGGCACTGTCCCCGCGAGGTGGCGGGGAAGGTAGCGCACATCCTCCCCGGCCTCGACATTCATCGGGGCGATGGTGAGCGACCACCTCTGATAATCGCTGTGCGGGACGCTGAGCACCCTGAGGCGACTGACGGATACCCGATGTGCGGTGAGGTCTTGGACGAATTGAGACCAGTCCCGGAACCACTCCCGGTAGTCGAACGGCTCACCGTTCAGAAATCGCTGAAACGGTTCGTCCTCACCAGCCACGCCGTATTCGTCTCGTACCTCCAGGTGGAAGGCGTCGTGCCGAGCTTCCCGGAGTAGCTCAATCGTGGGACGGAAGTCCACCGAAATAGTCCCTCTCTGCCCTGGGCACCTCGACAGCAGTCTCGTACGGCTCAATCTTGATCTGCGACAAGGTCTTCTGGTCCGTCACCAGCTTCCCGGTCAGGGTGAAGGTACCCCGGCCGGTGTCGGTCAGCGGTGTATCCAGGTAGGTGTTCTTCTCCAGGAACCCCAGCAGAGCGTGTGGGATCTCCACGATTTCGGTTCGGTCAGTCTTCCAAGCGATGACTACATAGCCGTTGTCGGCGGCGAAAAGTTGCGGGCACTCATCTTTGTTCGAACCGATTTTGCCGAGAAAACGCAAAGTCATGATCGTGATCCTTGCTGATGGCTGTGCAGGTCCTTGCAACGCTGCCCCTCCATGGTCCCGCAATGTATCCGGTTCTGCGCCTGAATGAATGGACTTCTGCAAGTCTCTGCAAACCGATGGCCTGAACTGATGTCCCCTTCGTAGCGTCAAGTCAGGCCCTAGGGCTGGTGCATGGAGATCAACAGGCACATCGCTCTCGACGGACATGAAGACCAAGGGGTTGTCATGCGTTGGAAACCAACATGTTTGGGATATCTCCGAACCGACGTATCTGGGGTGGGTCAGCTGTGGGACCAGAGCCAGATTCGCAAGCTCGCAGCGCGTCTCGGCTATGACTTCACGGACATGGTGATCTATGACCCCAAGTTCGGGCGGCCTCCGTTGGCTCGGCTGAAGGCGCAAGCTACCCGGTTGGATGCTGAAGCGGTCATAGTTCCTGGTCCTGAGCATTTCGAGGGCGGGGAGATACCCGGGGCCTTGGTGCAGCAGCTCGATGTGATCACCGTGAACCCAGAGGAGTTCTACGTTCGCTGGCCTATGGCGCCGCTTGGGGATCTTCGGCCCGCTGAGGATGATGGGGCTTTTAGAGCGGTCCGGGTGGTCGGGTCGCTGGGGGCTCGGGTGCGGGATTTCTGCGACAGCCGTTCCGGCGGGTGGGTGGGGGGCACGTAGGGTGGTTGGCTGTGCCGGATGAGACCGAGGTGTTTGACCAGGCTCGGTTGCGCCATCACGGGGACGTGGAGGTGCGGCCGGGGATGGTGGATTTTGCGGTGAATGTGCAGGGGGGAGCGCCGCCGGAGTGGTTGCGGGGGCGGTTGGCGGGGCGGTTGGGGGAGTTGGGGCGGTATCCGGGGGAGGCGGATGTGCGGGCGGCGCGGGCGGGGGTGGCGGCGCGGCACGGGCGGGCGGAGGACGAGGTGTTGTTGCTGGGTGGGGTCGCGGAGGGGTTCGCGATGTTGCCGCGGCTGGGGTCGGCGTTGGCGGCGGTGATTCATCCGTCCTTCACCGAGCCGGAACTGGCGTTGCGGGAGGGCGGGGTGCCGGTGACTCGGGTGATTCTGGAGTCGCCGTACACGCTGGACGGGGCCGGGGTGCCGGAGGACGCCGATCTGGTGGTGATCGGCAATCCCACCAATCCGACGTCGGTGCTGCATGCGGCGGCGAGCATTCGGGCGTTGCGGCGGCCGGGGCGGGTGCTGGTGGTGGACGAGGCGTTCGCGGACGCCGTGCCGGGGGAGCCGGAATCTCTTGCTGGAGAGAGCCTTCCGGATGTGCTGGTGTTCCGGAGCCTCACCAAGACATGGGCGCTGGCGGGACTGCGCTGCGGGTACGTGCTAGGTGCGCCCGAGCTGCTGGCGCGGTTGAACCACGGCCGGGCGCACTGGCCGCTGGGGACGTTGCAGCTGGAAGCCATTGCGGCGGTGAGCGAACCGGCGGCGGTGGCGGAGGCGCGACGCAAAGCGGAGTCGATCGCGGCCGACCGCGCGGCCATGATTCCGCGGCTGCGGGAACTCGGGATCGAGGTGCACGAGCCGGCCGCGGGCCCGTTCCTGCTGATCCGGGTACCGGATGCGGAATTGTTGCGAAAGCAGCTCGCCGACAAGGGAATCGCGGTGCGGCGCGGTGATACGTTCCCGGGGCTGGACACGGGATTCCTGCGGGTCGCGGTGCGGCCCGCGGCTGAGGTCGGGCGGCTGGTCGCGGCCATTCGCGAAGTCGGCTTGTGAGCGTGGCCGCGCGCGGGGTTTCAGCGGCTCCGGCGGCCTTCGAGAGTTGGGAGGTTCGGTTGTGACGACGGTGCGACTGGCGGAGGTCATCGCGGCGCTGGATACCGCGTACCCGCCGCGACTGGCCGAATCCTGGGATTCGGTGGGATTGGTGGCCGGTGACCCCGACGAGCGGGTGTCACGGGTGCTGTTCGCGGTCGACGCCACCGCGGCGGTGGTCGACGAGGCCATCGAATGGGGCGCGCAGGCGCTGGTCGTGCATCACCCGCTGCTGTTACGCGGGGTGGACACGGTCGCGGCCAGCACGCCGAAAGGGGCGCTGCTGCATCGGCTCATCCGTTCCGGCTGCGCGCTGTTCACCGCGCACACCAATGCCGATTCGGCCGACCCGGGGGTCTCGGATGCGCTGGCACACGCCATCGGGTTGCGCGTGACCGGTCCGTTGGACGCCAAACCCGAAGCCGCGCTGGACAAATGGGTGGTGACGGTGCCGCTCACCCATACCGCCGAGGTACTGGAGGCGCTGTTCGCGGCCGGTGCCGGGACCGTGGGCAATTACTCGGATGCCGCCTGGTCGAGCACAGGCACCGCGCAGTTCCGGCCGCTCGCGGGCGCGAACCCGGCGCTGGGCGCGATCGGTGAACTGCACGAGGTCACCGAGGACCGCCTCGAAGTGGTGGCCCCGCCGTCGCGACGTGCCGCCGTGCTGGCCGCCCTGCGCGCCGCGCACCCGTACGAGGAGCCCGCCTACCACGTCACCGAGCGCGCCGACCTGCCCTCGAGCCTGGGCATCGGACGCATCGGCGACCTACCTGCCCCCGAGACCCTGCGCGAGTTCACCGCCCGGGTCCGCGCCGCCCTGCCCGCCACCACCTGGGGCGTGCGCGCCGCCGGCGATCCCGATCGCGTCATCCGCACCGTCGCGGTCTGCGGCGGCGCGGGAGATTCCTTCCTGGGCAAGGTCTCCCGCCTCGGCGTCGACGCCTACCTCACCTCCGACCTGCGCCACCATCCCGCCGACGAACACCTCCGCACCGGCGGCCCCGCCCTCGTCGACGCCGCCCACTGGGCCACCGAGTTCCCCTGGTGCGCTCAAGCCGAGACTGTCGTCCGCACCGCCCTCCCCACCCTCGAAACCCGAGTCTCCACCCTCCGCACCGACCCCTGGACCCTCGGCGCCGCCGACAACTGCTGACCCGGTGCCCGCCGCCACACCGTTCGCGAGCCCAGCGGGATCGAATGTCCAGCTCGACGCCGGGTTGGCAATTCGGCCCCCGGGTTGCGGGTACGGTGGGAGCCTCGAGCTCTCCCTACCCCGAGGGTCTCAGGGTCCCGCGCCGCGAGACTTCGTCCGCTGGGGTTTCCGGGGCTTGCCCCTGAGAGTTTCGAGAGTTGACTCATCCATAGCGTCCAGGAGACCTCCGCGTTGAATGCCGAACCATCGATCCAGGCCAAGCTGCTCGACCTCGCCGCCGTCGACGCCGAGCTGACACGGATCGAGCATCGCCGCAAGGTGCTGCCCGAGCAGCAGGAGGTGGCGCGGCTGGAGAGCGAGCGCACCACCCGCAAGGACGCGGCGGTGAAGGTCGAGATCCAGATGGACGACCTGGACCGCGACATCCGCAAACTGGAAGGCGAGATCGAGGCCGTCCGCAAGCGCGAGGAACGTGACCGCGGCATGCTCACCGCCGGTTCGGTCGGCGCCAAGCAGCTCTCCGAACTCCAGCACGAACTGGGCAGCCTGGAACGCCGCCGCAAGGTGCTCGAGGACGACCTGCTCGAGGTGATGGAGCGCCGGGAGGCCGCCGCCGACAACCACTCCCACGCCGGCGCCAACCTGGACAAGGCCGAGGCCGACCTGGTCGACGCCGAACGCCGCCGCGACGAGGCGCTCGCCGATCTGAACGTCGCCCAGCAGCGCTGCGAATCCGATCGCGCCGCCCTGTCCAAGGCGTTCCCCGCCGAGCTGCTCGCCGCCTACGACAAGCAGCGCACCCAGTACGGTGTCGGCGCGGCCCTGCTGCAGGCCCGCCGCTGCGGCGCCTGCCGCATCGAACTCGACCGCGGCGAGATCTCCCGCATCGCCCAGACCGCCCCGGACGTCGTGGTCCGCTGCCCGGAATGCAGCGCGATCCTGGTGCGCACCAAGCGCTCCGGGATCTGACCCGAGTGCCGCCTACAGTCCGCTGCGAGTAGATCAACGCGGATGGAGGGCGAAGACATGGGTGGCTGCGGCGGCGCGATCGACCGAGCGTGATTGGCTGGGTGTAATTCGCCGGGTGTAATTGGCCGGGCGCGGTTGGCCTGGCGCGGTGACCGGCATGGTGGGCCAGTCTCGGTTGGCTTGGCGCGGTGAGCGGGAGTGGTGGGCCCAGTCTCGGTTGGCCCGGCACGGTTAGCCAGGCGCGTTGGCGCTGAATTTCCAGACTCGTACGGAAGGTGAACAGCGTTGGTGGACAAGGTGATCGTGGAGGCCGACGGCGGATCGCGCGGGAATCCTGGCCCCGCCGGGTACGGCGCGGTGGTGTGGGACGCCGACCATGCGGGTCCGCTGGCCGAGCGGCGTGAGTACCTCGGGATCACCACCAACAATGTCGCCGAATACCGCGGACTGATCGCCGGTTTGGAGGCGGCGGCCGAACTCGGCGCGCGTGAAGTGACCGTGCGGATGGATTCCAAGCTGGTCGTCGAGCAGATGTCCGGCCGGTGGAAGGTCAAGCACGAGAGCATGATCCCGCTGGCCGATCGGGCCCGGCGGCTGGTCGCCGGCTTCGACCGCGTTTCGTTCACCTGGATTCCCCGCAACGAGAACAAGCACGCCGACAAACTCGCCAACGAGGCCATGGACGACGCGGGCACCGTGGACGAGGTCCGCGACGCACTCGCCCGCGAAGCTTCGCCCGCCGATCGCGCCGCCGAAGAATCCCGCGTCGCAGTGGACGCTGTAGCCATCCCCGCCGATCACGACGCCGAAGAATCCCGCGTCGCGGTGGACGCCGTCACGATCCCCGCCGATCGCGACGCGACGGGCCCGGGGGTCGCGATCGCGTCGGATCGGCCGGAAGAGGCCGGCGAACCAGTACGGGCCGCCGAGGAGGCCGGGGCCGCTGCCGAACCTACCGAGTCGGTTGCGGCGGAGGCGGTTTCGCCTGCGCCCGGGTGGACGGGGGCCGTGGGGCGGCCGACGCGGTTGTTGTTGTTACGGCATGGGCAGACGGAACTTTCTGTGCAGCGGCGGTATTCGGGGCTGGGGAATCCGGCGCTTACCGAGTTGGGGCGCGGGCAGGTGGCCGCGGCCGCGGACATGCTCGCGGGCAAGGGCGGGATCGAGGCGATCGTGTGTTCGCCGCTCGGTCGCGCGAAGGAGACGGCGGAGGCGGCGGGGCGGGCGCTCGGGCTGCCGGTGCGGGAGTTGCCGGGGCTGATCGAGACGGATTTCGGTGCGTGGGAAGGGATGACGTTCCAGGAAGCGCGCGAGCGCGATCCGGAGTTGCATGCGCGATGGCTGGGCGATCCCTCGGTGCCCGCGCCCGGTGGTGAGAGTTTCGATCAGGTGCGGGAACGCGTCGAGGGGGTGCGGCGCGATCTGGTGGCGTTGTATCCGGGCGCGAATGTGCTTGTGGTCAGCCATGTCACGCCGATCAAGACGTTGCTGCAACTGGCGCTGGGGGTGGGGCCGTCGCTGCTGTACCGGCTGCACCTGGATCTGGCGTCGCTGTCGATCGCCGAGTTCTACCCGGACGGCGGCTCGTCGGTGCGACTGGTCAACGACACCTCGTATCTCTGAGAACGCTGAGGCGCGGCGGCCGGAACCGCCTGCGCCCCAGGCGATCAGGGGCGGAGCGTCGCCATCAGGAATTCCGTCTGGTCGTAGACGGCCTTCTCGAACCAGTCGTCGAAGTAGATGTCGAAGTGGCCGATCGGGTAGCGCTTCACGGTGGCGTGCTTGGTGCGCTCGGCGGCCTTCAGCGTCGGACCGGCCGGAGCGACCGAATCGTTGTCGCAGATCGCGTACAGCACAGGCGCTTTGATGTCCTTGACGTGCCGCACCGGATTGTCGAACAGGGTCGACAGGCCGACGCGGGCGGGCACCTTCGGGCGGTACTGGGCGCTCTCCTCAGCGAGGCGGCCGTAGCCGGCGGGCACGTCGGCGGCGCTCATCAACGCCGCGGAATGCTTCTTGCCGGCCAGCCGAACATTGATCGGGCGGCGGATGATCGGGCCCAGCACCTGATCGGTGACCGCGACCGTGCCGGTCTTGAACAGGCTCAGCGGACCTTTGGCGAAAGCCGAGGCCCGGCCGCTGGTGAACGGGCACTGCGCCACCACGGCCGCGATGTAATGATCCTCCGGCGCCACCGCCAGCACGTGCCCGCCGCCGAAGGAGCTGCCCCACAGCGCGATTCGGGTCGCGTCGATGCCGCGGATGGTGCGGGCGAACGCGATCGCCGCATGCCAGTCCTCCCGCTGCCGGGCGATATTGATGACCTGCCGCGGCTCCCCGCCGCTCGCCCCGAAATGCCGATAGTCGAAGGCCAGCCCCGCGATTCCCGCCGACGCGAAGCGTCGCGCATACCGGTCCAGCCCCATTTCCCGGTCCGCCCCCAGCCCGTGACCCATGACCACCAGCGGGCGCGGCTTGGGCGGTCCATCCGGGAGATACAGCCATGCCGCGCACTGCTCGCCACCCGAAGGGAACCCCACCTCCACACGCTCCATAGGGGCCTACCGTACCCTGGTGGCCGCGGACGAGTCGGTCGGGCGGCCGCGGCGAAAGGAACGGGCACCTGTGTGCTGCTGCCAGTCGCCGAGGAAAGTCCGGACTCCGGAGAGCAGGGCGGTTGCTAACGGCAACCCGGGGTGACCCGCGGGACAGTGCCACAGAAAAAAGACCGCCGGTGGGCCGCACTTCGCCAGAAGTGCACCGCCGGTAAGGGTGAAACGGTGCGGTAAGAGCGCACCAGCGCGCCGAGTGATCGGCGCGGCTAGGTAAACCCCGCCCGGAGCAAGGTCGAAGGCCGCACTCGCGAGAGTGCGGCTGCGCAGGTGTTCGAGGGCTGCTCGCCCGAGCCTGCGGGTGGACCGCTCGAGGCACCCGGCAACGGTGTGTCCAGATGGATGGTCGCCACCCGGCGTCTCGACGCCGGGGACAGGATCCGGCTTACAGACCGACTCGTCCGCCCAGAACTCCCGAGAGTTGGCTCAACTCTCGAAACTCTCAGGGGCGAGCCCCTGAAACCCCAACAGCAAGAAGCCCGGGGGGGCGAGGCCCCCTGAAACCCCCAGGGCGGGAAAGCGAGGGGCAAGGCTCTCTGAACCGTGGAAAGCGCGGGGTCTCCGGGGCAGCGCCCGAACGTCGAAGGCGGGGGGTCGCACGTTGGTGGAGTCCAATGGTGTGGCGCGGTCCGTGAAACCGTTTCGACGGGTGGGATGGGATGTTGCGGGGGTGTTATCTCTTCGCCAGGGCGATCTTTGGGTGGGATGATGGGGGGACACCATCGGGGTTCCGGTGGCGCGGAAATCGTTTCGCGGAGCGGACAATGGATGTTCTGTATCTGTTGATTGGGTGGTTGGCCGCCATCGTTGTGGTTGCCGGGATCGCGCTGGGGGCGGGGGTTCGGGTGGTGGCGCAGTATGAGCGGGGGGTGCTGCTCAGGTTGGGGCGGGTGCGGGCGGTGAAGGAGCCGGGGATGCGGCTGCTGATTCCGGGGGTGGACAAGATGCAGAAGGTGTCGATGCGGGTGGTGACCATGCCGGTGCCCGCGCAGGAGGGGATCACTCGCGACAATGTGACGGTTCGGGTGGACGCGGTCGTGTATTTCCGGGTGATCGATCCGGTGCGGGCGACGATCGAGGTGCAGGATTATCTGTTCGCGGTCGCGCAGGTCGCGCAGACGTCGCTGCGGTCCATCATCGGCAAGAGCGAGCTGGACGATCTGCTGTCCAATCGCGAGCAGCTCAACAAGGGCCTCGAATTGATGATCGATTCGCCGGCCCTGAACTGGGGCGTGCACATCGACCGGGTGGAGATCAAGGACGTCGCGCTGCCGGATGCGTTGAAACGCTCCATGTCTCGCCAAGCCGAGGCCGAACGCGAACGCCGCGCCCGCGTCATTTCCGCCGAGGGCGAGTTGCAGGCGTCGGAGAAACTGGCCCAGGCCGCCGCCAATATGGGCAAGGCCCCCGCCGCGCTGCAACTGCGTTTCCTGGAAACCGTGGTTCAGGTGGCGGCGGAGAAGAATTCGACCCTGGTGCTGCCGTTCCCGGTGGAGCTACTCCGATTTCTGGAGCGCTCCACACCGCACGCCGCCGCACCGGAACAGCACAGCGAGCTCGCCGAGCCGGAACAGCAACGGCAGCCCGCAGCGCCGCAACAGCAAGGGGAGCCCGCAGCGCCGCAACAGCAAGGAGAGCTCACCGCGCCGGAACCCGAGCCGACCTCCGAACCGGCGGCTCTGGACCCCACCCCCGTCACCCAGCTGATGGCCGCCCTCGGTCGCCCCGGCGTCGCCGAAGCCCTGGCGGCCCTGGAACGCCCTGGCGCGCAAGGAAAGACGAACGCGTCGGGGGAACTCGGCGCGGGTTAGGAGTCGGCGCAGTCCGGGTACCGGGCCCGGGCGCGTGCGGCGATATGAGGATGAGGAAGAAAGTCATGGCGGGTGTGATTCAGCCGTTGGCCATCGTGGTGCTGTTCGGTATCGCGTACGGATTCAAGCTCTTCAGCGCGAAGTTCCCCGAAGGGCTACGCAAGTAAGGCTCCACACGAGTACCGACCCGACCGGGAGAGCGGCGTGAGCAATGCCGAGGTGTTGTTCACGCCGTCTTGTTCGCGGGCTACTTTGGGGTGGGGCAGGTGTGAGCGCCCCGCGTTGCAAGGTCACTACTGCGCTGTGACACCGTCGTACTCGGCGCGGCTCGGCGTGTCGGGCGGGTTATCCCCTCCGAACTAGCACCGAACGTGATCGGCGTCATAAAGTGTTGCGCGTTGGAAAGTTCCGTTGCGGTCCGCAACGGGCGAAGGGCTCGACAAACGTCGGAAAGCAGGTCTCGTCTAAATGCGAATTGCTCGCAAACTGGCAGTGGGTGCACTTCTTGCCGCTGCCGCTTCCGTTTCGGTTGTGCTGGGTTCCGGGTCTGCCTCAGCGGTCTCCGTGACTCCGCTGCCGGGTGGGGTCCAGGTCGACCTCACTCCCGCGGACACGCAGTGGGTCGCGCAGAATCACTTCGGGCAGGTGATCGCGGGCCTGCCGCACCCCTCGGCCGCTTCCTTCGGGGAGGCGCTGGATTCGGCGGCGGCGCTGTCGTCGCAGTACCCGGACGGCCGCGTGGTGTTCACCGTCTACGGTCCGTTCAACGAGCTGAACGGCACCATGCTGGCCCTCCAGTAGGGTCCGCCTCCGCAGTGGAACTGCATCAAAGGATCGTGTCGGCACCGGTGGATTTCGGTGCCGTCCGAACCGAATTCGGATTGGCCGCGGACTACCCTGCCGCGGCTGTCTCGGAGGCCCGCGACGCGGTCGACGCGTTCGCGGGCGCCCGAGCCGATCGGCGGGAGATTCCGCTGGTCACCATCGATCCCCCGGGCGCCATGGATCTGGACCAGGCGCTGTACCTGGAGCGCACCGGGAGCGGATTTCTGCTCTACTACGCCATCGCCGATGTGGCCGCGCTGGTCGCGCCCGACGGCCCGCTGGCGCGTGAATCGCTGACCCGCGGTCAGACCTTCTACTTTCCCGACGGCACGGTCCCGCTGCACCCGCCGGTGCTCGCGGAGGACCGGGCCAGCCTGCTGCCCGGCGTGGACCGCCCCGCCGCGCTGTGGACCATCGAATGCGATGCGAACGCCGCGCCGCTGCGCTGGTCGGTGACGCGCGCCCTGGTCCGCTCCCGCGCCCGCCTGGACTACGCCGGCGTGCAGGCCGACGCCGACGCCGGCCGCCCGCACCCGTCGATCGCGGCCCTGCCGGAATTCGGCCGCCTGCGCATCGAGGCCGGAATTCGGCGCGGCGCGATCACATTGCGCCTGCCCGCCCAAACCGTGGTCCGCGATGACGAGCAAACCGGAATCGACCATTGGCAATTGGCCATCGAACCGCGCACCGCGGCCGACGATTGGAACGAACAGGTCTCGTTGCTGACCGGCATGTGCGCGGCCCGAATCATGCTCGACGGGAATAACTCCAACGGCTCCGGCAACCCGCATCGGACGGGTTTGCTGCGCACCATGCCCTCGCCCGCCCCCGCCGCCCTCGAGTCCATGCGCCGCACCGCCGCGGCCCTGGGCGTCGCCTGGCCGGCGCAGGAATCGGCGGCCCGCATGCTGGCCACCCTGGACTGCAATACGCCCGCCGCCCTGGTGCTCATGTCCGAGGCGACCGGCCTACTGCGCGGCGCGTCGTACACCATCCTCGACGGCCAGGCCCCGGATACCGTGCAGCACAGCGCGATCGGCGCACCCTACGCGCACGTGACCGCCCCGCTGCGCCGCCTGGCCGACCGCTACGCCACCGAGATCTGCCTGGCGTACTGCGCGAAAACCGATGTGCCGCAATGGGTCGGCGACGGCCTGGCCCCGGTCGCCGACACCATGCGCCGCACCGACGCGCTGGCCGGCAAGGTCGAGCGCGCCTGCGTGGATCTCACCGAGGCCACCGTGCTGTCACCCAAGGTGGGCAGCGACTTCGACGCGGTCGTGCTGCGCGAGGCCAATGGCACCCGCGCGGCCGAGATCTTCGTCGCCGACCCGCCGGTGCTGGCGAAATGCACGGGCGACCCGCCGGAGGGGCAGGACATCCGGGTCCGGTTGACCACCGCCGATCCCGCCACGCGCACGGTCACTTTCGGCTATCCGGCGGCGAGCGAACCCACCGCGTCCTGACCGCCGGTAGCCCTGACGGGCGCGGGCTCGATCGTCTCGGCCTCGGGAATCTCGGTGCCGTGCAACGAGGTTCCCGCCGTCTCCCGCAGGAAGGCCCACGCGATCAGCCCGATCAGCGACGCCGCCACCAGGTACACGGCCGGAAACAGCGTCCAGCCGGTCCGCTCGATCACCGCCTCGTTCACCAGCGGCGCGGTCCCGCCGAACAGCGCCGTGGACACGTTGTAGCCCAACGCGAATCCCGCGTAGCGCACGTGGGTGGGGAAGATGGCCGGGAAGGTCGCGCTGATGGTGGCCAACTGCGGGACGTACAGCAGTCCCACCACGATGAATCCCAGGACCGCCCAAGCGATTCCGCGTCCCATCAGCCAGTACATCGGCACCGCGAGCACCGACAGCCCGATCAGCGACACCAGCCACACCGGCCGCCGCCCGACCCGGTCGGACAGCCGTCCGAAGAACGGCAGCGCCACCATCATCGCCACCTGTCCGATCAACATCATTGCGGTAGTGGTGGATTCGTCCAGGCCGAGGGTGCGCTGCAGATAGGTCGGCTGATAGGTCAGCAGCGTGTAGTTGACCACGTTCAGCGCGACCACCAGCCCGATCAAGGTGAGCACCTCACGCCGGTAGGTGGTGAGCACCTCGCGCAGTCCGCTGCGCGGGGCGTCCTGCTCCGGCTGCTCCGCCAGTTCGGTGAACACCGGCGATTCGTCCAGCTTGGCCCGCAGATACCAGCCGGTCAGGCCGAGCGGCACGGCCAGCAGGAACGGAATTCGCCATCCGCCCGCGTACATGGCATCCGACCCGAGCGCCACCTGACAGGTCAGCACCACCGCCGACCCGCCGACGAACCCGGCCATCGTGCCGAATTCGAGAAAACTACCCAGAAAACCGCGTTTGCGGTCCTGCGCGCATTCGGCGAGATAGGTAGCCGCGCCGCCGTATTCGCCGCCGGTCGAGAATCCCTGCACCACACGCAAGGTGATCAGCAGAATCGGCGCGAGCACCCCGGCGGTCGCATGGGTCGGCAGGATTCCGATGGCCCCGGTCGCCGCCGCCATCAACAGAATCGTGGTCGCCAGCACCGCTTTCCGGCCGATCCGATCCCCGAGCGGCCCCCACACCATGCCGCCCAGTGGCCGCAGCACGAACGACACCGCGAACCCCAGCATGGTTCCCAGCGTCCCCAATTCGCCGGGAAAGAACGCGGCGGTCAGATAACTGGCGGTGGCGGCGTACACGCCGTAGTCGAACCATTCGGTGGCATTTCCCATCGCGCTCGCCGCGACCGAGCGCCGCAAGGGAAATCCGATCCTGTCCGACTCCGATGAAACTCGCATGAACAAGTTCGATACCCAGGCTCACGATCCGCAAACACCCGGCATCCGCGCCGGTGCGCCGGCACCCGCGCTCAACAGCGGTCAAACCCGTTTGTGATCAACATCCCTCAGGCCGGGGCAGCGGTATCCCTCAGTGCCTGTCCGCCAACTGATCATTTCCGTTGGCGGGCGAGGCGGCGGGACATGAGGATGATCATCGACCAGGTGACCATGGCTTCGTGGTGTTCGGGCAGTCGTTCGTAGTCACGGACGCATCGACGCACCCATCGCGGACTGCCCGTGCAGATCACCCTCACCATGAGCCTGGCCGATCTGGAACGCGGTGCCGGGATCGCGACCACCGCCACCGGCGGCCACATCTCCATCAACGAAGCACTCAAAATGGCTGCCGGCAGCAAGCCGGTGCTGGCCGTGCTCGACGGGGACGGGATTCCGCTCTACCTGGGGCGTAGCCGCGAACGGCTCGCCACCCCCGGGCAACGGCTGGCGTTGATCGCCCGCGACAAAGGCTGCACGCATCCCGACTGCGACGCACCAGCAGCGATGTGCGCTGCCCACCACGTCGTCGATTGGGCCAAAGGCGGGCCCACCGACCTCGACAATCTGGCGTTGGTGTGCGATCACCACCACGCGATGGTCAACGACAGCGAGTACGGGTGGACCACGGTCATGATGGGCAGCGATTCCCCGCATCGTGGGCGGGTGGGCTGGATCGCGCCAGCAGCGGTCGATCCGTCGCGTACGCCTCGGGTGAACGAGAAACATCACGCGGGTGAGCGGGTCGCCACTAGCATCGCCGCGAGCTGCCACCAGTGGGGTCCACGGGCCGCATGAACCCCGGGGCCGCTGTTCCACCCCGGGCGTGCGCAGAGCAAACAGAACAGTGTGGTGGCGTCGCCTGCCCTGCCGGACCGGGGCTGACGCCCAGTCGCGAGCCGTAGCCAGCGATCCCGGCCCACGGACTGCACGCATCACCTTCTCGAGACAACCGAACAACTACATCTCCGAGAAACCGAGCGCTGCAAGTTCTTTGACAACTCCACAGAGACAGATCCACGGCCCGGTGGGCGAGTGTGCTGGAAGGTGAGCGAGGATGGTGGGTGAGTGTGCTGGGAGGCGCGAGCTGTTCCCGGTGGCGGCTGGTGGGTGAGAGGGCCTCGCAGGCTCGGCCACCCTCTCTCCCTCCTCCAGGCCGTCTTTTATCTTTTCTTCTTTTGGCTTTTCGTCTTTGAGGCTTTCAGACTTCGAGGGTCTCCTCGATGTCCCGAAGCCGATGGCGGGCAAGCGCGAGGTTGCCACGCGAACGGTCCAGGGCGACATACAGAAACAACCCATTCGACCGCCGACCATGCAACGGCCGCACCAGGTGATACTGGCTGCTCAGGCTGATGAGAATGTCTTCGATCTGCTCACTGAGCCCGAGCTGCTCGATGGTCCGGAGCTTGGCCCGCACCACCTCGGTGAGCCCGGCCGCGGCCGTCTCGATACTCAGGCTCTTGGTGCCGCCCAGCACCCCCAACGCCATCCCGCTGCCGTAATCGACGACGGCGGCGCCGATCGCGCCGTCGAGCATCATCATGTCTTTCAGGGCAATATCCAACTCCGCCATGGAGTTTCCTCTCCCACGCTGACGGTCATCGCGCGGTGACGCTACGCCCGTCGGATCGGGGCGGCAGGCATTTGCCGAAGAATTCCGGTGGGTATGCGAAAGGGCGCTGCCGAACCGACAGCGCCCTCGAGCATCGACGGCTCAGCCGCACAGGCTTCCCGGAGCGGTGGCCGCGTCCAGGAACAGCACGGCCTCCTCCTTCTCGGCCGCTCCACCCGGAAGACCTTCCGACAGCTGCTCCCTGGTCACCCCCGACGCCAGCGCCGAGCAATCGGCCTTGCCGACATCGACGGCCGCCAGCTGCTGATCCAGATCGTTGAGCAGCTCACCGTGCGCCTGCAGATAACTCACGAACACCTGCTCCTGCGCCGTGAGGGCCCGCTCCGCTCCGGCCACCCCCGTCGCCGCCCCGACCAGCAGTGCAACCCCGGCAGCCATCACTCCGAAACCCGAAGCGAGACGGCTCTTTTTACCCACGAACTCTCCTTCAACATCGAACGAACCCGGCGAGCCTACCGCGTGCCCGAGCTAGGTACGCGGGAAGTGCGCCAGGGTCTCCAGGTCGGCGGCGATCTCGTCGAGGGTTGGCATGGCGGCCATTTCGGCGGCGACCTCGCGGGCAGCGGTGGCCAGGGCCGGGTCGGTGATCAGGCGGGTGATGCGGGCAACGGTGATGCGGCGCGGCGGGACGGACAGGCCACAGCCCCGCTCCTGAACGAGCTTGGCGTTCCAGCCGCGATCGCCGGTGTCGGGGGCGAGGATCTGCGGCAGTCCGGCGCGCAGCGCGGCGTAAACCGAGCCCGCGCCACCGTGGTTGATCATGGCGTCGCAGGTTCGCAGGGCGTCGCTGAGCACTGTCCAGCCGATCGTGCGAATGTTCGGCGGCAGCGTCGCGCGGCGGGTGACGCCGTCATCGGGTCGCACGATGACGAATTCGGCGTCCACGGCCGGGGCCGCGCGGACGACCGAGCGGAGGAACGGGGTCGCGCGATCACCGAGCATGGTGCTGCGGGTGACCAGGATGCGCGGGCGGTCGGCCCGGCCGGTGAGCCAGTCGGGCATGGGCGGGCCGTTGGTGGAGAACGGAACATACTGCATCGGCCGACCGGGGATGGACACGATGCTCGGGGGCGCGATACTCAATGCGGTCGCATCCCGGACCTGTGGCGCGGACAGTCGTTCCAGCAGTCCCGCGCAGACTCGCTCCCCATGATCGAGCCCGACATTGTGCAGCACCGCAGGCGTTTTCGACTCCGCGGCTGCGATCGCGGCCACGGCGGCGAAGGGTTCGTGCACGATCAGATCCGGCGCGAAATGCTCGGTCAGCGCACGCACCCGACTCCGCATCCCCTCGTTCACCGGTGCGAACACCCGCGCCGCCACCGCCGGATCCGCCGACCCCACAATGGCATTGCGGGCCGCGATCGGATGCAACGCCAAGGCGCGGAGGGGAACCCGCACGCTCATGGGATCCGCGACGGTCACCGTGGGCAGCCGCTCACGCAGGACAGCCACCACGTCGTCACCCGAGCCCAGCATCACCTCGTGCCCGGCCGCGCGCAGGTGCAAGGCCAGCGGCAGCATCGGAAAGGCGTGGCCGATCAGCGGGGTGGCGATGAACAGGACTCGCATGGTGTCGTTTCACACTCCGAGCGCGGCGGCCAGCACCGGCCACCCGGCGGCCAGGTGATCGTGCCAGTAGGGCCAGCTGTGGGTGCCGGCCGGGGTCAGGTCGTAGGTGGCGGGGATACCGAGGTCGCCGAGTTCGCGCTGCAGGACCGCGGTGCACAGGCGAGTACCGAATTCGATTGCCCCGCCCTCGAATACGACATCGGGCAGGTCGGGAGTGCCGGCGTTCTCGTGCTCGCCGGGCAGTCCGGAGGCCGCGTAGACGTAGAGCGATTTGCCGCGCAGGCGGTCGGCGTGGGCGAGCACATCGTGTGCGGCCCAGTCGGGATCGTCCGCGGCGCCCCACATGTTCTGCGGGTCGGAGCCGCCGGTGCCGATGATGTAGCGCAGTTCAGCCTGCCCGACCGCATCGGCGGTGTTGTAGCAGCCGCTCAATGCCGCGACCGCCCGATACAGGGCGCCGGAGCGCTCGGCCAGCATCATGGCGGCCTGTGCGCCCATGGAGATGCCGACGATCGCATTGCGCCCGTTGCCGTCGAAGCGGTCGTCCAGCAGCGGCGGCAGCTCCTGGGTCAGCAGCGTCTCCCATTTCTGGTGTCCGCGCACGGAGTCGTCGCGCTGCCAGTCGGTGTAGTAGCTGCCCGCGCCGCCGACCGGCAGCACCACGTTCACGTCCTTGTCGGTGAAGAAGTCGACCGCGCCGCCTTGGAAGGTCCAGTCGTTCTGATCCGGGCGGGCGGAGTCGATGCCCTCCAGCAGGTACACGGTGGGGCGGGGCACCGAAGGGTGCGGTGGCAGCAGCACATCGACCTGCACCGTGCCGCCCATAGCGGGCGAGTCCACGAAGACCTGCAGCCAGCGGTCGGTCACGGCGACCACGTGATCGATACGCGCGATGGTCTCGGCCCGTGCCGTCGCCGGTGCGACCACCGCGCCGAGCAGTACCGCCAGCACCGCGAGCCATCTCATTGCTGTCCTTCCGGCCGAAACTGCCAGATCAGCTCGCCGCCACGGACCGTGTGGGCTCGACGGAGCAGGCTGTGCAGCGCCGATTCTCCCCCCAAAGCCGCTGTCTGCGTGCGGTATTCGCTGACCGCGTCCAGCTTCGCGGATTCGGCGGCGGCGTCGACGGGAGACGCGGTCATGTGCCATTGTCCGTCCCGCGCCGAATGCCCTGCGAGAGCGACCGGATCCGGCCCGCGCGCCAGCGCCGAGGTGGCCTCCAGCTCGAATCCCGCACGCGGACTGGCCCATGCGGGCGCACCGCGAATGGGAAACGGCCGCAGCCGAGACACCGGATGCCGTCGGCGATTGCGCTCGGACAGCGCGTTGAAATCCTCGTAGAACAGCAGCCGCGACGCCCGCTCCGGCATGGCGAGCAGCGCGCCGACCGCGACGATCACATGATCCACGTGATTGCCGATCCCCAAGGGCGCCAGCACAATCGTGTCCGGCGTCGCCAGCACGTCGCGGATCGCGCGCTGCACGGTCGCGGGATACTCACCTCGCGCCAAATCAGGGCTGGTGCGAAACAACGGCAACGGCCCCCGTGGCGGCGGATCTCGAAACAGCCGCTCCGACAATCCGAGTCGCTCCGGCCGGGCCCCCAGCAGCGCCAGCGCCCGGTCGTCCTCCCGGACTCTGGTCTCGTAGTCCGAGAACGCCCGCATCCGTCCCCCGCCGGAAGCGGCCCCCGCCGCGGAGAACACGGTCAGCACCTCGACCGGCTGCCCCCGCCCGGCGCACCCCGCGATCAGCCCGCCGACCGACAACACCGCGTCATCGAAATGCGGCGACACCACGACCACGCGGCCCGCGGTATCGAGCATTCGAGACACATCCATCGGGCACTCCTCGACTCTCACCGTACCGATCCGTCCGATCACGCTCAACGAATCGATGCGGTGAGAGCCCGTCGCGGAGCGGCTCAGCCTCTTTCGAGAATGGTGGTCACCAGCATGGTGTGGTCCTCGAGCCGCCGCCGCACCGTCCACCCGAGTTCGGCGAACGCCCGCTCGTACTCCTGCCGCGTCCACAGCCGCACCCCGGTGACCGCGTGATAGATCTCGTAGGTGGGCGAGAACCACGGCTGCTGAGTCCAGTACGGCGCCTCCAGCAGGTATCCGTCACCGATCACCAGCCGGGTCAGATTGGGAAACCAGGTCATCCAGCCGCGCAGCACCGCGGCGATGCCGTCGCCGTCGCTGGCCAGCTGATGCAGCAGGAAGAACGACATGGCGGTGGTGACCCGCTGCCGGTCGACGGCGGCCAGCCAGGCGGGCGGATCGGATTCGGGTTGTACGGACCCGGCCAGCAGGGTGATGCGGTCGGCGAGGCCGCGTTCGGCGACTTCGGTGCGTGCCGCTTCGATCACGCCGTCTTCGATATCGACGCCCAGGAACCGCTCCGAGGCCGCGATCCCGGCCAGTGCCAGCACCCGTCCGGCGTCGGCGCACCCGAGATCGATGGTGGTGCCCGGGGTTCCGGCCGCGATGGCGTGGCCGATGGCTTCGAAGATCTCCGGCCGCCGCCGCGCGATATCGGTGCAGCCGCGCGCCACCTCACCGGGTTCGGTTGCGGCGGGAATGAATTCGAGATGCGGACTGTCGGACAACTGCCGGAAGGTGGGCTCCCAGCCGCGCACCAGCCCCTCGGCCACGGTGTGCTGAATGCCGGTGGTGGGCGCGGTGGTGTCGCCGCCCAGCAGGGTGACCCACCACCCCCAGTCGTCGGCGGCCGCGATGAGCTGCCCGGCGGTCTGACCCTCGATGACGTCGCGAATGGTGAAATCGCCGATATGGGAAGGAGAATGGACGAGCGGAGTGACTGCGGTCATGATCGATCTTCCTGAGCGGTGGCGACGGCGATCGCCTGGATTTCGATGAGCAGCCCGTCGATGGGCAGGGTGGTGACGGTGGTGATCCGCGCCGGTGCGGCCGTCGGGAAGTAGGTGCGGAACACGGTGTTCCAGGCCGGGAACCAGCGGCGCTCGGCGAGGTAGCACTCCAGTCGCAGGATCCGGTCGCGGCCGCTGCCCGCCGCGGCGAGTGCGGTGTCGAGTTGGCGGAACACCTCGGTGGCCTGGCCTTCGAAGTCGGCGGTGGTGACGGTGAGGGTGTCCGGGTCGACGGCGGCCAGCCCCGAGGTGAATACCAGGCCGGACGCGCTGCGCGCCAAGGGAAAAGCACTCATGTCGCCGCCCTAATGACGCGGCCGGTGTCGATATCGACGAGGGTGCGGGCGCCCGAGAGGATCATCAGGGTGCGCAGCTCCTCGGTGAGAAGCTCCAGCACCCGATCGACTCCGGCTTCCCCCGCTGCGGCCAGCCCATAGATGGCGGCGCGGCCGATGATCACCGCGTCCGCGCCGAGCGCCAGCGCCAGGTACACATCTGCGCCGGTGCGGATCCCGCTGTCGAGCAGAATGGGCACCTCCGGCCCGACCGCCGCCCGGATACGCGGCAGCATGTCGAGGCTGGCCGGCGCCGGATCCACCTGCCGCCCACCGTGATTGGACACCACCAGCGCGGCGGCTCCGATGTCCAGTGCCCGTTCGGCCGCGGCGGGGGTGAGCACCCCCTTGGCGATCCACGGCAACCCGAATCCGGCGGCGGCTGCGGCCAGCTCGGCCCAATCCCACACCAGGCCACCGCGTTTGAGCAGCTGACCGAACACCTCCGCCACCCCGGGCGCACCGTCCGCGCCGGTGAGATTCCCCGCGAAGTGCCGTTGATCCGGGTCGAAGCGATTGGCCATATTGCGGGTCCGGAATCCGCCGACCGGACAGTCCAGGGTGACGCACAGCGCCTCGTAACCCAGCCGCGCCACCCGCTCGGCCACCAGCGCGGCATGTCCGAAGGGATGCACCTGCGCGATGCGGGCGGCCTGCGGCGCGGCCGCCCGCACCCGCTGATAGGAGAAACTGCCCGCCTCCGGCACGACGGACAGCGCTCCCCGCGCCTGCGCGGCCCGCGCCACCGCGGGATGCCCATCCGGGTGGAACAGCGCGTCACCACCGAACGGAGCGGTGAGAATCGGTGTCGCCAAGGGCATCCCGAACAGTGAATTCAAGGCGGCGCCGAACAATCCGGACCCGCCGATGGCGATGGCCGAGGCCGCCACCGCGTATTCGAGCAGCAGATTCCAGCCGACGAGAAATGCCGGCGCCTCGCCCAGCGTGCCGCGCGTGTAGGTGTAGGCGCTGCCGGACAGCGGGGTCATGGACGCGAGTTCGCTGTAGCACAGCGCCACCAGCGCGCAAATGGCCCCGGCCAGCACGAACGACAGGACGATGGCCGGGCCCGCCTTGGTCGCGGCGGCAATGCCGGAGGTGACGAAGATGCCCGCGCCGACAATGGTGCCGACGCCCATGGCGATCAGGTCGAGGCGGCCGAGACTGCGGGTGAGAGTTGGTGCTGCCATTTCTGGAATCCATTCGGCGAGAATGCTTTTGAGGATGATGCATTCCAGTGAAACCGCCGGATCTTATGTGCCGGTGAACTCTCGTAACGACTGCGTTTCGGTGAATATGGCGCGGGGAACAAAAGTACTTTGATGTAGGCATATGCAATTGCGCGCGATCGGAAATATCGCGCGGCAATTCGAGGTATCGGATTGTTTTCGTTTATGCCGTCGTCGAGAACTGCTGGGCCGGTAGGGAGTCCGCGGCACGCGCCATTGCGCGCCGGCGGACGACTGCGGTGGCCGCGGCCACCAGGAACAAGACGGCCGCGGCAGCCGGTATCGCATCCCGCAGGGACGCGACGGTCGCGATCGCACCGAACCCGATCGTCGACACCGCCGCACACGCGTAGGCCACGCTCGCGAACCCGGCAGCGGCTCGCGCATGCTGGTCGGGAGCCGTTGCGGCACTGACGATCCGGAGCCCGCAGCGATAGGCGAGGCCCTGCCCGCACCCGGCGACCACGGCGCCGCACAGCAGCAACGCCAGACTCGGCATCCACGAAACCGCCGCCGCCACCGCGATTCCGGCGATGATGACGCCCTGCGCCACCACGGGCTCGGCGCGAATCCGATCCGGCGGCAGCGCACGCTGCGCCAGCCACGCGGCCACCAAATACAGCGTCACCGGCAGTGCCAGCACCGCGAGATTTGTGGTGCCCAGCAATTCCGCGCCGTAACTGGGCAGCAGCGCGACGACCAGTCCCGCCGACACCCAGGCGGCGATTCCGCTGAGATATCCGGCGATTCGTGGCTCGGGCGTCACCGATGCGGCAATGGCGGAACGCGTCGGCGCGGCGGGACGCACGGCCCGATCGCCGAGTACCGCCGGCGTCACCGCGGCGAGCAAGGCCGCGTGCGCGAGATACACGCTCACGCCGGGCGCGGGCAGATACTGCGCGATGGTCGCGGCCGCGATGGTTCCCAGCGCGGAACCCAGGACGGTGGCCACGGCCATGGCGGTGCGTCCGCGCTCGCCGGTGCGCTCCAGGATCAACCCCGCCAGCGATCCGGTCACGAGCCCGACCGACAGCCCCGCGCAGATCCGCGCCGCGACCACCGGCCACGGCGAATGCGCCAGCGCCATGGCCAGATCCGCGGCGAGACCGAACCCGCAGCCCACCCCGATGCGCCACCACCACGCCCGTCGTCCGGACGGGGTGCCCAGCAGCGCCAGCGTCGGGGTCAGCGCGAACAGGTAGGCGGCGAAGATGGCGGTGATGAGCAGGGGAGCCAGCGCCCAGGCGTGCCGGTAGTACGGCATCATCCCGGTCGCCATGTTCGGCTGCGCCATGATCAGCACCAGTAGCGCGCCCGGTGCGGCTGCCCGCATCCCGGCCTCCTAAGTGAGGAGATCTTCTCTGTTAAAGAATACGAAACTGAGAAGAACTTCTCTACTCGAGTGCCGCGCGACGCTCCGCGCCGGGATTCGCGCAGGATGGAGGCGTGCCCGTGAACACCCGCAGTGACGCCCAGCGCAGCCGCGTGCTGCTGGTCGACGCGGTCCAGAGCCTGTTGCGGACCGGCCGGATCGGCTTCTCCATCCCCGAACTCGCCGCCGCGGCCGGGGTCGGCGTGGCCACCGCCTACCGGCATTTCCCTACCCCGCAGGACGCGTTGCAGGCGTTCCACCGCCGTGCCATCGAGCAATTGGTCGAGGCCCTGGCCGCCGTGGACGCCGGAGCCGATCCGGTCGACCGGTTTCACCGCTGCTGCCACACCTGGGTCGAGCAGGCCGCGCAGTGGGGACCGGCGGTCCGCTACATCCGCAGCTCCAAGGGTTTCATCGAACGTCTCGCCGCCGGCGACGAATCGATCACCGCCCTGCACGACATTCTCACCGAGATCCTGAAATCCCTGGCGCGCCAAGGCAGAACGCCCGAACCCGATCTCACCTACGCGGTGCTGCTCTGGATCACCATCTTCGACGAACGCGTCGTCTACGACCTCATCGAGCATCGGCACTGGACCACCGCCGAGGTCACCGACCATCTCACCCGGGCGGTGGCCGGCGCCCTCGGCATCACCTTGTAGGCGGCCCCCTATTTCAACACGGTATGCAGCAGTTGCACTCCCGCGGTGAGCGCGTTGCCCGCCGCCGCCCAGCTGGTGCCGGCGGGCTGCTGTGAGAGCACCACCACCGCGTAGCGGTACGGCTGATCGGGGGAGGGGCTGACCAGGCCGGTGGTGTCGAGGGTCGTCGAGGTGCCCAGATCCATCCAGCCCTGCTTGACCGCCCAGCCGGCGCCGGTGAGGGCGTCGGGGATGCCGAAGTACTGATCGGTGCCGTCGGCGGCGGTCTGGGAGGTGTTGTGCAGGGCGCCCAGGATCAGATCCCGCGCGGAGTCCGGGATCTTGCTGTCGATGTAGTGGAAGACGGTCACGACATCGCGTGGGGTGGTGAGGGTTTCACCCCACTGCGCGGTGTCCTCGGGCGCGGTGGTGCTGGTCAGGCCGATGGCGGCGACCATCCGGTCGATGATGGCGTCGTTGCCGCCGGTGTCCCACAGCATGTCGGCGATGTCGTCGTCGCTGGTCGACAGCATCTGGGCGAGCTGGTCGGCGGTATCCGAATCCGGTTGCCAGTCCCGGCTTTTCAACGCGTCCAGGGTGATGAGCAGTTTCACCACCGAGGCGGTGTAGAACTGCTGATCGGCATTGAGGCTGGCGATGGGCGTGCCGGTGGTGGTGTCCACCACGTCGATGCCGACGCTGGTACCGGGTGAGGCGGCCTGAATGGCGGCCTGCATCTGCTGGGCGATGGCGGTGACCGAGATGGGATGCGGAACGATCAGCGTCGTGCCGGGCGCCGGGGTCTCGGGGACCTGATCCAGGCCTATCTGGTCGCGGGAGACGGCCAGGGCGCGCGGGGCGCCCAGCGATGCCAAGGAGATCACGGCGACGAAACTGCCGGCCGCGATCCAAGTCCACCGAGCGTGCGGTGAGCGGGCCTGAATCGAGGTCATAGACCATTACATCGACACGAACCTCGAGACATTTCCAGCGGAAGGCTGTCAATTTCCTGTTAACTGCGGATCGATCTGATCTCGGTTCGGCGACAGTTCTGAACAGCTAATTCCTCGCGAACTAAGATCACTACCGGGTCGGGATTCCTCCCGGTGGAGACAACAATGGGTACAAGTCGTGAGTTTCTCCGAAATGCCCTCGTGAAGAGCCTCGCCCTGATCGGATTCGGGGCGCTGGTCATGGCCGTGCCGGTGGTCGCGCATGCCGACGGCGACTACGGCAATGGATGTGTTGTGTTCTCCGACAACACATCAGCAACTGTGGACTCTCTACGCTTCAGATGTAGTCCCGCGCAACAGGACGCGATCTACCGCGACGCCCCGCGCGGCAATGTGCCTACCGGTGCGAAGGACGGCTGGGTGGCCTCGCCGCGCGAAATGCAGTCCTGGGCGCCGCTGTTCTGGATCGGCAAGGACTTCTACACCGGCCCCGGCGGCGGGTATCTGTTCAACCGGCTCACCGGCGCGGGCATCGAGGCCATCCAGGCCAATGTCTACACCGGGCCCTCGGTGGTGGACGGCGGCCCGACCTGGGTCCTCGACTACGCGCCGTCGCCGATCCCGCAGCTCTACGACGAGATCCGCGAGGTCGCGCCCGGCGTCTGGTTCGGCTACTCGTGGATGCGGCAGGGCGGCGGATACGCCCTGCAGCTGAGCTTCATCCTGGCCTGAGCGCACCGAAGCCGTTGCGCTCGTGGATGGCCGGGCGGCGATGTCGCGTGTTCCGCTGCCGCCCGGCTATTTTCACGCCCAGCGACCGCCGCCGTCGACGTGCAGGGTGGCGCCGGTCAGAAAGGGATTGGTCAGCGCCAGCAGCGCGGCCGCCGAGATATCCGCCGGACTGCCCACGCGGCGGGCCGGATTCGCGGCGGCGACCCCGGCGAGGAATTTCTCCTTGCCCGGCCCGTCCCACGCCCCGGAATCCACGATGCCGGGCGAAAGCGCGTTCACGCGTACGGGACCCAGCTCCACCGCAAGCGCGGCCGCTAGTGTCGCCGCCGCGGCATTGGTCGCGGCCATGACCGTGCGCCCCGCCGCGGGCCGCCAGGCGGCGACGCCGGAGAACAGCAGCATCGCCCCGCCGGGCCGGAATCGGGACGCGAATTGCTTGGCCAACAGCAGCGGCCCGACCACTTTGGCGTCGAACGCGCGCTGCACCGCGTCACGATCGAGTCCGGTGACCGGACCATTGGCGGGATCGGAGGCCAGCGTGACCAGGTAGTCCAGTTCCCCGACACGAGCGGCCAGCGCCTCGATCGTCGCCTCGTCGGACAGCTCCACCTCGGGCCGCCCTACCGAGATGACCTGCGCGCCTGCCGCTTTGGCATCGGCGGCGAGCTGTCGCGCGATACCGGAACCGCCGCCGATGATCACCATCGTCTTGTTCTGCAATGTCGTCATGCCAAGGGGAGCGTCGCGCGACCGCCCGATCATCCCATCGCGATCTGAAGGTTTTCGATGCCTCCCATAGAATTGCCGAATGCCAACTCTGCGCGCGCTGGAATGCCTGGTCGCCGTGCTCGATGCCGGGTCCATCACCGAAGCCGCGGCGGCGCTGCACATGTCGCAGCCCGCGCTGTCGCATCAGCTGGCCGCGCTGGAGCGGGAGATCGGCGCGCCGGTGCTGGAACGGCTGCCGCGCGGTGTGCGCGCCACCGTCGTCGGGCGGGCCGTAGCCGCCGATGCGCGCGCGGCGCTGTCCGCGGCACAGCGGGTGGTCACCACGGGCCGCGCCACTGCGCGCGGCGCGGGCGGACACCTGCGGGTGGCGTGCGCGGAGTCCATGACCGCGGGTCTGCTCGCCCCGGTGCTGCGTACCTGGCTGCGGCGAAACCCGCTGGTGGGCTTGGGACTCACTGAGGCGACCAGTGCCGACGAACTGGCCCGGTTGGTGGAAGCGGGGGAGGCGGATGTGGCGATCGGTCCACGCCCGACCCGCTGGAGCGGCAGCGTGGAGGTTATCGGCGTGGAGGAGATCGTGGCGGTGCTGCCGCCGGGACATCCGCTCGGGGAGCGCGCGTTCGTCGATTTCGAGCATCTGCGCGACGAGCCGCTGGTTCACTATCATCCCGACAACGGGCTGGCCGGATGGCTGGACGCCGAGGCGGCGCGCCACGGGGTCGCGCTCACGGCCGGCGTGCGTACCCGCCAGGCGGTGACGGCGGCGCGATTGGCGTCGGCGGGTCTTGGGGTGGCGCTGGTTCCGACCACGGCGCTGGTCGGTGGGACCGCGATGACACTGCGCCGCCTGCGGCCCGCCGTCGAGCGGGACCTGGTGTGCCTGATCGGAATTCCCGGGGATGTCCTCGTGAGCCGTTTCGTCGCGGAGGTGCTCCGGCGCGGCATCCCGATCCCCGCCGCGGTCGCGTCCGCACTGCGGTAGCGCGCGGCCGGGCCTTCGGATCAGTGCGCACGTAACCGTCGTGCCGGGTGGTCTCGGCTTGATAGACGTGGACTCCGTTGTCCACGAAAGGAATTCGATGACCACCCTGCTGCATATCAATGCCTCCGCCCGTGGCGCCCACAGCCAGTCCCGGGCGCTGGCGCGGACCTTCATCGACGGCTTGACCGCCCGCGATCCGGAGCTCACCGTCGACACCCTCGATCTGTTCGACGCCAAGCTCCCCGATTTCGGCACCCATGCGGCCGAGGCCAAGCTGGCGCTGTTCACCGGGCGCGATCAGACGCCCGAACAGCTCGCGGCCTGGGAGCAGGCGCGCACCGTGTTCGACCGCTTCGCCGCCGCGGATCTGTACGTCCTCAATATCCCGATCTGGAACGCGGGCGTGCCCTACATCTTCAAGCAGTGGGTCGACATCGTGACCCAGCCCGGCTGGGCGTTCAACTTCGACCCGCAGACCGGCTACTCGGGACTGCTCGGGCAGAAGCGGGCGGTGACCGTGTACACCAGCGGCGTACACCAGCCGGGCGTGCCGGTGGAGTTCGGCTCCGATTTCGCGACCCCGTTCGTCGCCGACTGGCTGAATTTCGTCGGCATCAAGGACATTTCGGAGATCCGCTTCGCGCCGACCGTGCTCACCGAGAATCCCGAAGCGGGCTTCGCCGCGGCCCAGGAGCGTGCGCGTGAGCTCGCCCTCGGCTACTGAGCCCGGCTGGGCCCCGACCGGGCGCACCGTCGCGGCCGTGTGCGCGGTCGGGATCCTGGTGGTCGGGCAGCTGTACGTGGTGCTGCCGGTGCTGAACAAGCTTGCGGCGGACTGGGATACGTCCAAGTCCGCGGCGACGTGGACCACCACCGCCTTCGGGCTGGCCTACGGCGTGGGATTCCTGGTGACCGGGCCGCTGTCGGACCGGTGGGGGCGGCGGCCGGTCATCGTCGGCGGACTGCTGGCCACCGTCGTGAGCTCGTTGCTGGTGGCTGCCGCGCCCGGCTTGGTCAGCGGACTGGCGGCGCGCATCCTGCAAGGGCTCACCGCGTCCTTCTTCGCCCCGGCCGCGTTCGCCTATCTCTCGGAACGCATCGCGCCGGAGCGTCGCGTCTTCGCGCTCACCTGCCTGACCAGTTCCTTCCTCGGGGCGGGGGTGGTGGCGCAGGTGCTGGCCCAGCTCATCGGCAACGCACTGGGCTGGCATGCCATCTTCGTGGCGGGCGCGATCGTGTTCGTGCTGTCGGCGGTGCTGCTACGGGTGGTGCTGCAAGCGCCGGCCGGTTCGGGAGATACGAACGAGACTGCGGCGAAAGATGATTCGACGCACGAGGGATCAGGGGTGCGAGGGGCGTTAGCGCCCTACGTGTTTCTGCTGCGGCAGTCGCGCCTGGCGCTGCTCTACCTGAGCTGCCTGGCCATCCTGGGCTCGTTCGTGGGCATCTACACCGGCATCCAACTCGCCCCGCCCGCGGGCATCGGTTCCGGCAATACGGCCCTGCTGGCATTGCGCGCCAGCGCGATTCCGGCCATGGTCGCGGTCCCGCTGCTCGCCGGGCGTCTGGGTTCGATCGCACCGGCGACCCGATTGGTCACCGCCTTGGCCGCGGCGGCGGTGGCGGTGGCGGTCACCACGATTCCCTGGGGCGGCGTCTGGGTCGCGGTGTGGTTGTTCGTGTTCGTGACCGCCGTCGCGGTCGCCGCGCCGGCGGCGGTGCAGGCGATCGCCGTGTCCGCGGGCGCGGCGCGCGGCACTGCCACGGCGCTGTACACCTTCGCCTTGTTCGTCGGGGCCAGCGCTGGACCGCAGCTCGCCAATCTGGCTGCCCGCGTGGGCTATTCGGCTGTCGCACTGTCGATGGCAGCGGCGGCGGCGGTCGGCGCGGCGCTGGCGCGGGCGGCGTCCCGCGCGCGAGTTCCGGTTTCGATCGGCGTGGTCGAAACTGTTCGTGAATAACACTGCGGCACATAACCTTTCGATCACGGTCATGAGTTCCAGTGTCAAGCCCCGGCTGACTGGGCGGCAACCCTCCACGACGGCGGGGTGCTCCGGGTGACGACCGGATGGCGGCGAGCGTCGCCATAAGCGTCTTGCTCTCGGAGGAAAAATGTCTGTAGCCCAGCTCGATTCGGCGACCGCGGTGATCGAGGAGGTGGCCCTCGGCGACGTGCTGCTGGTGGCCGACCGCTTCCGTGGCATCACCGCGGACGACCGGGCCTTCACGGTCTCGGGGCTGGTGGCCGCGCTGCGGGGCGGCCGATGGCGGGAGTCGGACCGGCCGCTGACCGTACGGCTCGGGCAGGGGGTGACGCGCCACGACCTCGACTACGTCGAACATGTGGCGCTCGTGCACGCCCCGGCCGGGCTGCGGGTCAGCGGGCCGGTCGACGAACCGGCCCCACGCCATCAGGTGCACAAGTATCAGCACTCGAATGTGCTGCTGGCCAATCTGATTCGCGAATCGGAGACCGAGTTCCGGGCCGATCTGCGCATTCACGGCGACAACGAACTGCTGCTGGACCATCAGACCGGCGAACACGTGCAGGGCATCGTCATCGTGGAGGCGGTGCGCCAGCTGTTTTTGGGCGCGTTCGAACTCGAATACGGCCGGCGCTGGCCCGAACAGCATTTCTACATCGTCTGGAACAGCATCGAATTGGAGTTCAAGTCCTTCCTGTTCCCGCTGCCCGCCAGCCTGCACGCGGTGCTCACCCCGGTGGCCGTCACCGATCCGGCGAAACTGGAGTTCGCCATCGAGGTGGACGTGCGCCAGCTCGACCGCAGTGTCGCCACCACGCGCATCACCTACGCGGCCCTGCCCAACGAGCGCATCTCGCAGATCGAACGGCACAAGGCGGCCAAGGCGATCGCGGCCTACCTGGGCGCGGTGGCATGACCGGCGAGCGCGGCGCGGCGTTCTTCGACGTCGACGAAACCCTGATCACCGTCAAGAGCATGTTCGCCTTCCAGCGCTTCTGGCTGGCCGAGAACGGCGACGACGGCAGTGAATACGCGCGACTGATCGACGAGATCAAACAGCGCGCCGCGGCGGGGGCGCCGCGGGAGGAGGTCAACCGGCACTACTACCGGGCCTATCGCGGGGTGCGGGCCGACGCACTGGCCGCCGCGGGCAGGCGATGGTTCGAGCAGTTCACCGCGGGCGGTGGGGCCTATTACTCGGAAGCTGTGAAAACCCTGCGCGCACATCGGGATTCGGGCCACGTCACGGTGCTGCTGTCCGGGTCGTTCGCGGCGGCCATCGCCCCAATCGCCGCCGCGGTCGGGGCGGATCACCTCATCGCCACCACCCCGCTGGTCGACGCGGCGGGCGTGCTCACCGGTGAGGTCGATCAACCCATGATCGGCGCCGCCAAGGCCGCGGCCGTCACCGAGTTTCTGCACCGGCACGCCATCGCACGCGAGAACAGTTACGGCTACGGCGATCACGCCAGCGATCTGCCGTTCCTGCGGGCCGTCGGGCATCCGGGCTATCGCGGAGACGACGCCGTGCTCGCCGCCCACGGCTTCGCGTGGACCCATCTCGGCGACCGGGTCGGCGACAGCGTCGATGATCCGGGCCGCCTTCTCTCCGACCAGGAAGCGCTGGCCGTATGGTGAACAAGAGCGTGAGCAAGAGCTACGACCTGACCCCGACCACCCAGGGGCCGCTGTATCCGCCGAGCGAAGTGCTCGACGCCGACGGCAATTTCATCGTCGAGGGCTATCTGGTGGTGCCCGGCCCGGACGGGAAACCGATCCGCCGGTGGGGCCGTGCCATCGTCGCCGCGGACACGCCCGTGCCGAAGTTCGGCGACCTGGCGGCCTACACGATCGTGCGGGAACTGCCCGCACGGCTGTCGGCGGCGGACGCGGGCAGTGTGCTGCACACCCTGCCACTGCCGTTGCCCGCCAACAACTATCCGATGGTGTTCGCCCCCGATCAGCTCCCCGACGCGGACACCGTGCGGCGGCCCAGCTACCCGTTCCATCGGACGCCGATCCCGGATCTGCGGCCCGAGGACGGACGCAAACTCACCACGCCGGTCACTCTGGGGGACTGGCTGGGCGCCCGCGGCACGCTGGAGGTCACCGTCGACGACGCGGCCCGTCACGGCGAGTTCCGGTTCCAGTTCAGCGGCCTGATCCCGGATTCGCTGTACACGGTGATGTCGCTGCGCGCCAAGGATCTCGACCGGGACGCGCCGACTCGGCCGGGGCCGCTGGGTGTTCCGAACGTCTTCGTCACCGATGAGCACGGGGCCGCCGCCTATCGTGCGGTGCTGCCCAATCCGTTCCCGGATCCGGCGCTGCCGGGGGCCAATCGGATCATCAGCGTGGTGGTGCTCTGGCAGAGCTATCAGCAGAACTATGGCGGCGCGATCGGGCACTTCGGGCTGGGCGGCGATATTCACGCCCAGCTCAAGCTGCCGGATCCGGTGTTCGAGGAGTTCGTGACCCGGGACTGACGCGGTCGATCACCGCGCGCCGCGGTACACCTTGCGTGCGGTGATCACCATCGGGACCTGCAGCGGGAGACGCAGCAGCGCACCGACTTTCAGCGGCGTCGGCTTGTCGCTGCGCCACCAGTCGGCGGCCATGTACAGGTTGCCGGGGAAGACGCCGATGAAGATCAGCGCGGCCAGCCGGGCGCCCAGACCGCGGGTGCGGGGGACCGCCAGCAGCGCGCCGGCGGTCAGCTCGGCCGCGCCCGAGACGTGGGTGTAGGTGCGGGGTTTGCCGGGCAGCTGGGGCGGGATGAGGGTGTCGAAGGGCTTGGGGGCCACGAAATGCAGGGCGCCCATGCCGAGCAGGAGGCCCGAGAGGGCCAGGGCTCGAGTGCGGACCGCGCTGCCGGAGGTGTCTGCCATCGCTGGAGCATAACTGGTCGGTATGTATTGACCGTTTGGCCATGGCCTTCCGCGTTTCCTCCCGGTGTGTCGGCGTCGCGGGTAGCCGATCGCGAAGCGGTAACGCACAATTAGGCTGCTGTCCGGCTCGAGCAGGGGAAGTTATGAAGGCGCACAAAGGGCTTGCGGTGGCCCTGCTGGTGATCGGACTGATCACGGGATGTTCCAAGGAGTCGGCCAAACATCCGGGCAACGCTCCGGCACAGGAGGTTCCGCAGCCCACGGCGCATGTGAAGGACGGCGCCGTCCCCGTCGGACCGGGACCGCAGTCGAACTATTCCGTGCAGGCCCAGCCCGCCCCCGGCAGCTGCCACTATCGCAAGACCTCCGACGGGCAGCCGCTCCCGGATCCGGCCTGTACACCCGGCGCGACCAATCCCAAAGTGACAGCGGCGAACCTGGCCGAGACCATCTGTAAATCCGGCTACACCGCCACGATTCGGCCCGGCACCTCGGTCACCAATACCGAGAAGGTCGCCAACGCCAAGTCCTACGACTACACCGGCGACCTGAAGGACGCGGAGTACGACCACCTGATCTCGCTGGAACTCGGCGGCGACCCCGACGATCCGCGCAACCTGTGGGTGGAGCCGCCGTCACCGGGCCATCAGGCCGGCGCAGGACCGAACAATCCCAAGGACGGCGTCGAGGGCAAACTGCACACCCTGGTGTGCGGCGGCAAGGTGGCGCTCGCCGACGCCCAGTCCGCCATCGCCACCGACTGGACCACCGCGCTCGCCAAGGTCGGCTTCCCCAGCTAGCAGGCGCAAAGCCCCTCGCCGCCGGTCCCGCCGGGCCTACCATCGAACGATGTCAGCGCCGCAGGACGGCTCGACGATGATCGAGGGCCGGGTTGTGCACAAGGTGAGCAACGCCTTGCAGATCACCTTCCACGCGGGGCCCGGTGATCCGCTCGCCGTCGGGGTGCAGGGGGCGGGCAACGGGTTCGGCGCCAAGACCGCGATCCTGTTCGGCTTCAAGAACGGCGGCACCGGCACGCATCGGCTCACCTACCGCGACGGGTCGGTGGTGTGGGTGCAGTCGCGGGATTCCGCGCCGACGATATTGAGCCGCGGGGACGGCACCGCGCTGGGCACCATCCAGCGCGCCGACACCTCCACCGCGGTGGGGTCCACGGCCGGAACGCTTTTCCACTTCGTGCCCGATCCGGAGGAACCGCGCACCCCGGAACTGTTTCGCCTGCTGGTGCTCGACCGCATGGGCGCCGAAACCGCCCGGCTCGACGTGATCCGCACCGTCGGCGGCTGGACCGTGCGCCGGTTGGTCGAGGACCTCTACAACGAATCGATCTGGTGGGACCGGGCGGGCCAGCCCCTGCCCGTCCCCATTCTCGGCACCCGGCTGTGGCTGAAACACGCACCCGATCCGGTGGAACGGGATGTGCTGCTGGGCGCGTGCGTCGACATCACGCTGGGCCTGCGGCCCTACGTCGCGGTCATGAAATAGCCGATACCTCGACCACCAGCTTGCCGCGGTTCTTCCCGGTCAGCAGGCCCTGGAAGGCTTCCACGGCATGATCGAGGCCCTCGACGACATCCTCGAGGTAGCTGAGCTTGCCCTCGGCGATCCACTGTGCGGCGGCGGGAATGTATTCGGCGGCCTGGCTCATGAATTCGGAGACGATGAAGCCGCGCACGGTGAGGCTCTTGCGCAGAATGTTCGACATCAGCAGGGGCAGCCGGTCCGGGCCGGGCGGCAGATCGGTGTCGTTGTAGTTGGCGACCAAGCCGCATACCGGGATTCGCGCGTACTGGTTGAGCCGCGGCAGCACCGCATCGAAGACCGCGCCGCCGACGTTCTCGAAGTACACGTCGATGCCGTCGGGGGTGGCGGCGGCCAGCTGCTCGGCGAAATCGGGGGCGCGATGGTCGATCGCGGCATCGAAGCCGAAGTGATCGCGCAACAGCGCCACCTTCTCGGGACCGCCCGCGATGCCGACCGCCCGCGCGCCCTTGATCCTCGCGATCTGGCCGACGGTCGCCCCGACCGGGCCGGTGGCGGCGGCGACCACCACGGTCTCGCCCGGCTCGGGCCGGCCGATGGTCATCAGGCCCGAATAGGCGGTGATGCCCGGCATGCCCAGCACGCCGAGCGCGGTGGTCAGCGGGGCCAGCGCCGGATCCAGCTTCCGCAAGGTGGCGGCCCGCTCGACCGAATGGGTCTGCCAGCCGCCGTAGCCGAGCACCACATCGCCGGGACGTAGTGCGGGATCGTCGGATTCGAGCACGCGCGAGACGGTGGCCCCGCACATGGTCTGGCCGATCTCCACCGGCGGCGCGTACGAGGGCGCGTCGCTCATGCGGCCGCGCATGTAGGGATCCAGGGACAGGTACAGCGTCTGCAGCAGCGCCTCGCCCGGTTTCGGTGCCTCCAACTCGACCGTCTCGGTGCGGAAATTCTCCTGCTCGGGCCTGCCGACCGGCCGGGAGGCCAGGACTATCCGGGTGGACTTCATCGTCGGAACCTTTCGATGGACAACCCTTACATTCTGGATATTCTGCACCGCGGTGTCAGGCGAGTTCCGTCGCCCGGGACGGCGAGGCGGCGCGGGAACGAAAAGTGTTGGGGCCGTGGAGTGGCGGGGGCCGAGCCGGGGAGCGAGAATTTCGGGGTCGGCCGGGGATATGCGGTCGGGGAGGAAGAGGACCGCCATGGCCGGACAGCAGGTGGGGCGCGCGGGGCTGCTCGGCAGGGTGCGGGCGCGGGTGGCCGAGGACGGGCTGCTGTCGGTGTTGCGCGACATCGGTTTCGTGAGCCTCGGCAAGTACGGGCAGTTCCTGGTGACCGCGGTGACCGTGCCGCTCACCGCGCGGACGCTGGGGGTCAGCGGGGTCGGGTTGCTCGCCATCGGGATGTCGGCGTATTTCCTCGGGTCGCTGGTGGTGGATCTGGGGATCAATACGTTTCTGGCCGCGCTGATCGACGAGGAGGGCCTGGCCGAGCTGCGGGGCAGTTATCTCGCGGTGCGGGCGGCGGGGCTCGGAGTGATCGGGGTGGCGCTGGTCGCCGGACTGGCGTTCGGGGCCGGGGCGCATGTGCGAATGATCCTGCTGGGGTTGTTCGTCGGCGGCTTCCTGTCGATGTCGGAGGATTGGCTGCTGGTGGGGCAGGCGCGATTCGGGGCGTCCATGACGTATCAGATCGCCGGGCGCATCGTGTATCTCGTGCTGCTGGTGGCGATCCTGCCGGGACTGCCGCACGCGGAGATCGTGCTGCTGTGCCTGCTGCTGTCGTCCACGGTGACGGTGGCATTGACCTGGTGGGACGCACGCTCGCGGTACGGCCGGCCGGGCCGCCCGAGCAAGGTGGCGATGATTCTGCGCAAGGGCGCGCCGATCGTGGCGTCGCGGCTGCTGGTGACCAGTTACGGGCAGGGGACCGCGACGGTGTACTCGTCGGTCCTGGACGCGGCGTCGCTCGGATTGTATTCGGCCAGTGACAAACTCGTGCGGGCGGTGCAGTCGCTGCTGGATCCGGTCGGGCTGGCGCTGCTGCCGCGGATGGCGCGCGAACGCGAGGACGCCAACTTCTGGCGGCACGAGATGCGGGCGCTGGGCGCGTGTGTGATCGTGGCAGCCGTTGCGGCGGCGGGGATTTGGCTCGCCGCGCCGCTGGCGGTGCGCATCGTCTACGACGACGACTTCCGCGGCGTGGTGCCGATCCTGCGGGTGGAGGTGTGCATTCTGGTCGCCACCGCGACCACCTCGTTCGTCACCACCGCGCTGCTACCGGTGCGCCAGGACACCGTCGGCGTCATGATCGGCGCGGTCATCGGGACCGCGGTCGCGGCCACCGCCCTGCTGCTCACCCTGCGCACGCATTCGGTGTGGACGCTGGTGTGGGGCACGGTGGCCGCCGAATTCTGTGTCGCGGCTTGGTATCTCGCGCGCAGCGGGCGGCTCGCCGCGCGCGAGCGACCTCAGCGGGCGCTACCGGCCAGCCACTGATCCCAGCTCAAGGTCCAGTCGCCGTTCTGCCACACCTCGAGCGGGGCGCCGCCGGTATTGCGCACCTCCACCACATCACCGGGTTGCGCGAAGTTGAAGAACCACTGCGCGTTCTCCTGATTGAGGTTGAGACAGCCGTGCGAGGTGTCGGTATTACCCTGCGCCCACACCGTGGAATCCAGCTGATGCAGATAGATGCCGTCGGTGCTGATGCGGGTGGCCCAGCCGATGGCCTCCTTGTAGCCCAGCCGCGAATTCACCGGCAGACCATAGGTGGAGGAGTCCATGATGACCGGATTCGCCTTGTCCATCACCGTGTAGACGCCGGGCATGGTCCAGAAGGTGAACGTCTTGCCGGCGATGGTCTCGCTGCCACCGCGGCCCATGGAGGTGGGCATGGTGCGCACCAGCTGACCGTTCTCGAAGACCTGCACCTGATGGGTGTTGTCATCGGCGATGGACACGTGCGAGGGCCCGATCACGAAGTTGGCCTTGGTGTCCTCCTGGCCGAACAGGCCGTTGCCGACCTCGACACCGTAGAGATTGGCCGCCACGCTCACCTTGGTGCCGGTCTTCCAGTACTCCTTGGGCCGCCAGTGCGCGTTGCGGTTGTCCAGCCAGTACCAGGCGCCCTCGACCGGCGGGTCGGAGGTGACGACCAGACGCTTCTGCGCGGCGGCGCGGTCCGGAATGTCCTCGTCGAAGTGCGCGACGATGACCATGCCCACGCCGTAGCTGTTGCCGTCCACGATGGATTGACCGCCCGTGGTGTTCAGATACACCTTGGTCTGGTTCTTCGGCGCGATGGTGGTGAACGTGGAGGTGACCGGTCCGGTGATGCCGGTCACGTCCTCGCCGGTGGCCTTGAGCGTGTAGGTGCGCGAGTAGCCGAGTTGCTCGTTGGGCTTCCACGCCGTCTTGTCCGGGGTGAAGGTGCCGTCGATGACCTTGCCGTCCTCGTTGGTCAGCGACACATCCGTCAGCACACCGCTGGAGGTGCTCACCTCGACCTTCGCCGACGGGTCCACCTTGTCGGAGCCCTGCGCCGGCGTGATGGCGATGGACTGTGCCGCCGCCGTCCGCGGCCCGACCTTCCCGCTCGGGAGATTGGACGAGCACGCCGCCAATACCATGACAAGCGCGAGCAACACGCTCGCTGCGGCGTTCGTCCGAAAACGGCGGGGTGGCATGGCTTCCCTCCTGTAATCGCCGTGCGCCGCACTGCTGCACAGCATCTTGTAACTGCCCAGCGTAGTAGATTACCCTGCGTTTTCGATCTTCCAGCGCCAGGTCATGCTGTCGAAATGACAACGATGTGAGACACACGCGCGACATGCCGATCGGCCGTGGTCATTTCAGCGTTTGTTCCTTGATAGCGAGCTGCTGTTGACCCTTCTGGTAGGTGACCTCGCGGATGCCCAGCGCCTCGTGCAGCTTGCCCGCGGGCAGCGTCACCGGCTTGGGTGCGGGGCCGTCGCCGGGTTTGGGCAGGGGGTAGGCGGTGGTGGTGCCGCTGTAGAAGGTGACGTTGCCCTCGGTCTTGGTGAACAGTTGGTGCACATGGCCGTTGAGGCAGGTCACCGACGAGAACCGCTTCAGATAGCTGAGCGCCTGGGTGGCATCGTCTGTGCCCCAGCCCCATTGGGGATACATGGCGAACAGCGGAATGTGGCTGAATACGACGATCGGTGTGTCACTGGACAATCCGGCCACGTCCTTCTGGACGAAGTCCAGCTGATCCTGTCCGAGATGTCCGAGATTCTTGAGGTTCAGGGTGTTGACCAGACCGATCAGGTGCACGCCGGCGATGTCGAAGCTGTACCAGCCGTCGCCGCGCGTTCCGGTACCGAAGACCGACCGGTATCGTGAGCCGCCGTCATCGCTCGAATCGTGTTCTCCCGGAACGGTGAACACGTGCGGGGTCTTGAAGCCCTGCATCATCTGGTGCACCTGATCGAACTGTTCGGCGGTCGCCAAATGCGTGAGATCGCCGGTGTGAATGACGAAATCGGGTTCGTAGCCCAGCGAATTCACCTGGGAGATGGCCTCGGTGAAGGTGTCGGTCACGCTCGTGTTGGCGGTCCCGGTGAACCCGATGTGGCTGTCGCTGACCTGCGCGAAACGCAGCGTCGGACGGGCCGGTGCGGCCAGTGCGGAACCGGCCACGTGCGAGACCACCTCGCCGCCGACCACCGCCAGGCCCACCGCGGCCCCGAACCAGGCGCTGTGCCGCATGAGCTGGCGGCGGGTCATCTGCTGCGGATCGCGTTCCTCGTTCATTGCGTCACCACCACGGTCGCGTGCATGAACGGGTGGATCGAGCAGACGTAGGCGAACGAGCCCGCCTTGGCGAAGGTGAAGGTGTACGTCGCGCCCGCGCCGAGGGTCGGCGAGCGGAAGCTGCCGTCGTTGGCGACCACGGTGTGCGGTTCCTCGTCCTTGTTGGTCCAGGTCACCGTGGTCCCGGCCTTCACGGTCAGGGAGTTGGGGCCGAAGGCGAAATTGTCGATGGTGACGGCATTCGGGCCGGCCGGCGCCGCCGCGGCGGCGGAGGTGCTCGGCATCGACATGCCGGGCATACCGGTCGGCCCGCTGCCGTCCGGCACCATGCCGGGCGTTGCGGTGCCGGAAGCGAAGGTGAATCCGGGGGCGGCGGTGTCGCCGGCTTTGCCGCCACCGCCGGAACTGCACGCGCTCGCCGTCAGCAGGGCTGCCGCGGCGACGCTGACGGCGACCGCGGTGCGCCGCCGGCTAGGGGTGGGTCTCATGGTGTCCGGGCCTCCATCCGGGATGAGTCCGTTCGCTGCTGCGAACCGGTCATCTGTAGATAGGGGCGCGGGTTACACGAGTCCTGTTGTGCCCGAGAGATGTTGACGGTTACGCGGGCTCGGTCGGGGCGAAAACCTCGATGGTGCCGTTGTTCTCGCGGACTTGGACGGTCGGCAGGGGCGCGGGCGCGATCGGCAGTTGATGCGTCACCACCTGACCCTCGATCGAGAACGAGGTCGAGTGGCAGGGGCAGCGCAACCGCTCGGCCGGGGCGTCGAGCCAGAGTTTGCAGCCCTGATGGGTGCACACGCCCGACACCGCGACCGGATTGCCCCGGTCGCGGCGGACGAAGCCGTTGACGGTGCCGACGTCGAAGGCGATCGTCGAACCCTCCGGCAGATCCGTGGACCGCGCGATCGGCAGCCACGAACCGGTGTTCGGGGCCAGCGGAGTCTGCTGTGCGGCCGGCGGGGCGCCGGGCTGGCCGTGACCGATCAGGGAACGGTCCACGACCGCGCCGACCGTCGCGGCGGCCGCGGCGGCGGAGGTGCCGATCAGCAGGTTGCGACGCCGATATCCGTTGGCGGGCCGCGTTTCCTGCGGCTCGTCCTCGATCTCGGCGGCGAGCCGGCGGTGCAGGCTGCTCAGGAATTCCTCGCTGGGTGCGTCACTGCCCAGCCGCGCCGAACGCAGCTCGATGGCCGTGCGCATCTCCTCGGCCTCGGTCTCGTCGGGCCGGAAGCCGCTGGACTTCTTCCCGGCCAACAGCTCGTCGACGAAACGCCGCACTTCCCGCCCGCTCACCGCACACCTCGCTCGTTCAGCTGGGACGCCATCTGCAACGCCCGATGCTGCATCACCTTCGCATTGGCCACCGTCACGCCCAGGCTCTGCGCCGCCTCTTTCACCGAAAGACCTTGCAGGAACCGTAGTTCCAAAATGCTCCGATAGCGGTCCGGGAGTTCGTCCAGTACCGCCTTGGCGCGGGCCTCGGCCCCGGAATCGGGCAGTTCCTCCGGTGGATCATCCGCGATATCGCCCTCGATCGTGGTGATCTCGCGGCCCATGCGCGCCTTCCAGTGCGCGGCCAGCACGGTGCGGGCGGTGGCGCGGAGGTAGGCGCGCACCTCGGGGGCGCTGGCGGTGATGCGCAGCGGTTTGAGGGCGGCCATGAACACCTCGGCGGTGAGATCCTCGGCGTCGGGCTTGTTGCCGACCTTGCCGAACATCAACGCGTACACCCAGGTGACATTGTCCTTGTACACCGCTTCCCAGCTGGCGTAGCTGTCACCGGACACCAGCCGCAACTCCCGACCCGAGCCCGAACTCGGGACCGGCTGCGCTTGGCGCTCGGATTCGACCCGTCGCACCATGAACCGCCGCTTCCTGTACCCACCGGATGAACCGAATACTTCGACGCGCGTTCACGTCTCTCAGTAGATAGCGGCAGGGGTTACAGCGGGCGGATTTGAGCGCTTTCGGCACAGATCGTCGTCACCGGGCGGCGCCCAGCAGCTCGCCGCGCAGCACGCCCCGCAGGGTCTTGACCGCGACCACCGCCCAGGCGGCGACCAGCAGGGCGTACAGGCCCACGGCGGTGACGGCGAACAGATCGGCCCCGGTGTGCTGGAACAGCGCGGTGCTGCCGGTGACACAGCACCCGACCGGGAAGGTGAACCCCCACCAGGTCAGGTTGAACGGCATCGACTTACGAGCGTGCCAGGTGACCGCGACGGCCAGCGCCAGCCACAGCATCGCGAATCCCCAAGTGGGAATGCCGAACAGCAGCGAGAACATCTGAAACCCGTTGGCATCGTTCGACTCCAGTACGGAGGGCGAAACATTGGCCAGGGCACCGGCCGCAGTCACCCCCTGCCCCAGCGGACCCAGCACCAGCCAGACAGTCGCCACCATCCCCACCGGAGGCAGCCCATGATGCAACAGTCGCGACCAGATCAAGGTGGTGGTGACGAAGGCGGCGATCAGACTCAACCCGAACATCGCCAGACAAGCCACGAACAAGGTCAGGCGAAGCTGCCCGGCCGGGGTGTAGGGGACCAGCAGCGCACCCAATGCGGCCGAAACCATGGGCGGCACCACCGGCATCAGCCAACCGCCGAACGCGGAGTCGGGGTCGAAGTGGTGCCGGGTGATCATCCGGTAGGGAATGCTGGCCGCGGTCAGCAACCCGATCACCGTTCCGGCCGACCACAAGATCCAGTCGACGGTCAGGGCGGCAGGGGTTCCGATCACATCCTTCCCCAACAACAGAGTGCCCGCACCGACGGTCATCAACGCCATCGGCAGCGCGCCGTAGAACTGCATCATCACCGGATTCCGCCCATGCCCCCGAGCCTCTTCCGGATATCGCCGCCAATGCAGCACCCAGGCCCCCACCAACACGATCAGCAGCAGCGAAGCCAGCCCCCACACCACAGTCGCGCCCCCACGCAACCCAGGAAACCGACCCGGAAGAGTAGCCGCAGCATTCCCAACAATCCCAGTCCCCATAACCACCGCGAACCAGTTAGGCGCCAAATACCGCAGCGGCTCCCGAACCTCCCGCGCCGCCGTCGACGGCTGCCAGGCGGTAGAAACGGCTTTCTCGTTCCGGCGAAAGGTCACTGTGGTCATGCCTCAACCCTCGTTCACTCGAGGACGCCCCGGTAGAGACCGCAAATCAATGGATACATAGAACGAATCTATGCCCCCGAAACCCAAAGACGAAAACCCAAAAGAAGAAAAGATAAAAGACGGCCTGGAGGAGGGAGAGAGGGTGGCCGAGCTTGCGAGGCCCCTCACCCACCAGCGCACACCGGGAACAGCTCGCGCCTCCCAGCACACTCACCCGCCAACCTCGCTCACCTTCCAGCACACTCGCCCACCGGCCGTGAATCTGTCTCTGTGGAGTTGTCAAAGAACTTGCAGCGCTTGCGCTTTGGGGGAAGTCCTCGGGTGTGAGGGGCTTCGCGGGATGCAGTTGGTGGGGTTGTCTCGAGTAGGTGATGCGTGCAGTCCGTGGGCCGGAATCGGCTGGCTGCGGCTCGCGACTGGGCGTCAGCCCCGGTCCGGCAGGGCAGGCGACGCCACCACACTGTTCTGTTTGCTTTGCGTACGCCCGGGGTGGAACAGCGGCCCGGGTTCATGCGGCTTGTGGGCCCCACTGGTGGCAGCGTGCGGCGATGCTAGTGGCGACCCGCTCGCCCGCGTGATGTTTCTCGTTCACCCGAGGCGTGCGCGTCGGATCGATGACCGCTGGCGCGATCCAGCCGACCCGCCCGCGATGCGGGGAATCGCTGCCCATCATGACCGTGGTCCACCCGTACTCGCTGTCGTTGACCATCGCGTGGTGGTGATCGCACACCAATGCCAGGTTGTCGAGGTCGGTGGGCCCGCCTTTGGCCCAATCGACGACGTGGTGGGCAGCGCACATCGCCGCTGGTGCGTCGCAGTTCCATCCGACCATTGTCCGTGATCGATGTGGTGGTGGAAGTTCTCAACAGAAATCGGTCCGTCTCTCGCCCCGCGTCAGGTCGAGTTGCTGTGAAGTGGCGGTCTCAACTCAGCCTGACACGCAGGGATCTGCGGTGGCACGACCGTCACCTGCCCTCGCAGCGCATCGTCGTGGCGAAACCAATCCAGCAACTGCAGCAATACATCCGGTCCGCCACTGGCGCGAATCGTTAACTGACCGTTCGATCCTGGCATAGGGCCATCATGCCGCAACTAGCCACAGGATGACTCTGGAAGCTCACGCACCCATCGGATTCGTGGGGCAAGATGACCCACATGGGGAGTCCTGCTGTCACAAGTTCGCTTAGCCTCGCGATGGGATCGGTACTCACAGCATGACCCGCATCCCGGACAAGCACTCCTCGCGAGCGGTGCTCATCGGCATCAGCCAGTACCACCGTGACGCCGAGCTAGCTGAGATCGCCGCGGCGGAACGCAATCTCAATGGCCTACTCGCCGCCCTAACCGACCGAGGCACCGGCACCCTTTCTCCAGAGCACACATGGCCCCTTGTCAATCCCACACTGGACACGATCGGTGACGCGATCGGCCGTGCTAGCAGCGAAGCCTCCGATGTTCTGCTGGTCTACTACGCCGGACACGGACTGCTCGATGACCGTGGGCGGCTGCACCTCGCGCTCCCTACCACTGACCCCTCTCGTATCCGCTGGACCTCGCTTCCCTACGAAACCCTCCGCGAAGAACTCGCCAACAGCCACGCCACGGCACGGATAATCCTGCTGGACTGCTGCTTCTCCGGCCGCGCCATCAATGCCATGGCCCCCCAGTCCACCGTGCTCACCGGACAGATCGACATCGACGGCACCTACGTAATCACCTCCACCGCAGCCAACCAGCCCGGCTACGCCCCACCCGGACAGACCTACACCGCCTTCACCGACGCCCTGCTGACCGTCGCTGCCGACACCACCCGCGACCTCACTCTCGACGATCTGTTTACCAATATCGACCAACTTCTTCACTCACGTGGCTATCCACGACCGCAACGCAGGGCCGTCAACACAGCCGGACTACTCGCGATCTTCAAATCCAATACATCTCAACCAAATACAGCCCACGACCTACCCGATAAGCAAAGCCTCCCTCAGCAACGGATCACGAAAGCCGCACAGCAGCACTCGAACACCGAGGCCAACCGAACCCGTGCCCACGCAGAACCAACGCCTTACGAGGAGCTCGAACCTGACATATCGACGGATCGCGACGCGAAGGCGCCGACGACGACCGCGACCGAACACGGCAGCGAAACCGAACCTGCCGACCCAAGCAAGGGAATCGCACCACCACGTATAGGTTCCCGACGACCTTCGCGACCGAGTCGACGGGTGCTGATCCTCGCGCTCGCTGTGACAGTGGCGGTGACGACCGCCGTTAGCGTCAGCGCGTGGGGACTCGGGCACTCTCACTCTGCTTCGGCCATAGGCGGTTCGACGGTGCCGACCGGTGCCACATCGGTGGGCAGTGCTCAAGATTGCAGCGCAGGTTATCTCTCACAGTTCACGCTTCGTCAGAAGCTTGCGCAGCTGCTGACAGTCACCGTTGGCAATAGCGAGGACGCGTTGCAGGTTGTGAAGACCGAGCAGGTCGGCGGCATCTTCATCGGCGGCGGGACCGACAAGGCCCTGTTAGCCCAGCATCAGGTAGACGCGGTGCAGGCAGCCTCGCGTATTCCGCTCATGGTGGCCGTCGGCGAGGAGGGCGGGCGGGATTCGTGGGCCAAGGATCTGATTGGGGTCGCGCCCTCGGCGCGGGTCATCGCCCAGACCATGACGCCGGACCAGTTCTACACCTTCAGCCTGGATCGCGCGAAGAAGCTGAAGGCGCTGGGCGTGACGGTCGACCTCGCACCCGACGTGGACGTCAGCGTGCAGCCCGATGATTCAGTGATCGGCGACCGTTCCTTCTCCGGCGACCCGAACACGGTGGTGCAGTACGCGGGCGCGTTCATCCGGGCATTGAACGACGCCGGCGTGGGCAGTGTCATGAAGCACTTCCCCGGCCGCGGTTCGAGCTCGGGAAATTCGCAGACCGGGGCGGCACAGGCACCCCCCTTGAATCAGATGCAGGTTACCGACCTGGTGCCGTTCCGTCAGCTCGTCGACTCGGGCGCGGCGGTAATGGTTGGGCATCTGGATGTGCCCGGACTTACCAGCTCGGGCATTCCAGCTAGTATCAGCCCCCAGGTCATGGCGCTACTGAGGCAAGGCACGGGCTATGGGGCGGCCCCGTTCACTGGACCGATCCTGACCGACGACCTATCCGAGCTCGCCGCGGGCAGCTCACCACCGAGCGTCGAGGACGCAGCCGCGGAAGCACTCGAAGCCGGGGCCGATGATGCGGTGGCGTCGGCGTAGCCACGGCAGCGAAGGTGTTGGACCGGCTGGAAAACGACGTCAAGAGCGGGCGGCTGTCCACAGCCCAAGTCGAAGCCTCGCTTCTGCGCGTGGCAAAGTTCAAGGGTGCCGCGCCGCATTGCTGAATCGGCTTCGGCGCGAACCGCTACCGCTGACCGCTGAGCATCTCACTATATGGCGCCCCGCCGATGGCGCGCACCTGCGACGAGTGGGACACCTACAAGCAGACACGTCTTCACCCGAGCAACAGTTCGTGATCGGATTGGTCTGCATGCGCTGATCTTCGGGCCTGTGCGCGATACCGGCGATCTCGCCGGGGTGTGATCTCGGCACGCGTGGTTTAGCCAGTGGCATGGACTGCCCATTCGCTGCGGCGACTTCGCGTGGCGATACGCCGGATATCCAACCGTGACCACCCCCGAGGTGGATTTTCGGGTGCTTTGCGGCCAGTACAGGGTGCCCAGGCCGAGGAACCCGTGCCGTGCACGAGGCGCTTGACCCAACGAACGCACCGGAGGGTCCATATCCCGTCGTACCGCACCGGTACCTAGCCGACGATGCACCCGACCAAAGGATCCGACCATGCCCGATCCCGAACCGGACCCCACCTACCGCAACCGCTGGGACGGCCTTCCGCTACTGCTGTCCATTCCCAGAGCCGCAGCGCTACTCGGGATCAGCCGCTCGGCGGGCTATCGACTCGTCGAATCCGGCGAGCTCCCGACAAGACGGATGGGCGGACGCGTCTACGTCATCACCGCCCGACTGCACGCGATGCTTGAAGACGACGGTCTCGGGGAGGCGGCCGCATGAGGCAGGGGCACGTCCGCAAGCGCGGCAAGACCTGGTACTACCAGTTCCGGCTCCCGGAGAAGGGGCCCGACGGCAAACCCGTCTTCGACTCCAAGGGCGGGTTCGCCACCGAGAAGGAAGCCTGGGCGGCCTGCCGTGAGGCGATCCAAGCGGTCGAGCAGAACAAGCGGGTGAAACGCTCGAAGCTCACCGTGCGCGCGTTCTTCATCGATGAATGGCTGCCCGCGATCAAGATGGTCGTCGACGCCACCACCTACGACAACTGGCAGGCGTTCGTCCACGCCTACGTCGTACCCCGCCTCGGCGCGGGTGATCTGCAGAAACTGACCGCTCCGATGCTGGTGAAGTTCTACACCCAGCTGCTCACCGACGGACGCATCAAGCCCGACAACAACATTCGCATGTACGAGTACTGGCTCAAGGCGACCAAGCGCGGCCAGCAGCCGACACCCCGCCAGATCGAGCAAGCCTGCGGAGTGACCATCCACGCAGCCCGAGCGGCCGTGCGTCGTTTCAAATCCGGGCGGATCCCGAAACCGAAACCGGCTGGGCTGGAACCGAAAACCGTCCGCAACATCCATCTCGCCATCCACCGCGCCCTCGTCGACGCCGTCGCCTGGAAACACCTCGTCGACAACCCCGCCGACAACGCGAAACCACCCCGCGTCCCCCGCACACGCCGTCCGGTGTGGACGCCCGAGCAGGCCACCCAGTTCATGAACAGCATCTGCTTCGACCGCTTCTACGCACTGTTCCGGCTGGAGTTGACCACCGGACTGCGGCGCGCGGAAATCTGCGGAATCCGCTGGCCCTCCCTGGATCTCGACGCCGGGGTGCTGTCGGTGCACCAGGGCCGAGTCGTCGTGGCCGGACACGCCCAGGATGCCGAGGTCAAATCCGAAGACTCGGTCCGTCTGATCGCTCTCGACCCGGAAACCGTGTACGAACTGCGCACCTGGAAGGCCATCCAGGATGCCGAACGCGCGCTCTACGGTGACGACTTCCGCGACACCGACCTGGTCTTCACCTACGAAGACGGCCGCCCCGTACACCCCGATTCGATCCGGGAACGATTCAAGCGCCTCGCCGCCCGCGCCGGGCTACCCGAGATCCGCTTCTACGACCTCCGCCACACCTACATCACCGCATCCCTGATGGCCGGGGTCAGCCCGAAGGTGGTCAGCCAGCGCGCCGGGCACGCCGACGCCGCCTTCACCATGAAGACCTACCAGCACGTTCTGCCCGGCATGGACGAGGACGCCGCCGCTCGCGCCGCCAGCTACATGCTGGGACGCCGCGAAACCCCTGCGACGGCACCGAACCCATGAAACTGAGTTTGGCTAATGATGCCAAACGTGATGCCAAATGAACGCGAAAACGGCCCGGAACCTACTGGTTCCGGGCCGTTTCCCCTAGTAGCGGGGACAGGATTTGAACCTGCGACCTCTGGGTTATGAGCCCAGCGAGCTACCGAGCTGCTCCACCCCGCGTCGGTGAAGACAACATTACACACGTGTGGGAGTAGGAACCTAATCGGGTGGTCAGGGGTGGTTTTCGGGGTCAGGGCAGGGGGCGGGCGTCGATGACTAGGGCGGTGGTGTTGTCGGTGCCGCCGGTTGCCAGGGCGTCGTCGACGAGGGTTTGGGCGGTTTCGGTGGTCGAGGTGTCCTGGGCCAGAATCGATTTGATGGCGGGCATGCGGAGGCGTTTGCCGACGCCGTCGGTGCACAGCAGGAAGCGGCCGGTGCTGGAGCCGGTGGTGGCGTGGCCGATGTCTTCCGGGCGGGCGGTGCGGGCCGAGGTGGTGACGAGGTGGGCGAGGCCGGGTAGGGGGTCGTGGCCGCGGGCGCGGAAGTATTCGGCGACGGTGTGGTCGGTGGTGATGCGGTGCAGCACACGGCCATTGAAGCGGTAGGCGCGACAGTCGCCCACCCAGGCGATGTCGCACGGCGCATCCGGGTTGCCGCCGGCGGGCAGCACGGCCACGACCAGCACCGCGTCGGCGCTCTCCTCGGGGAGTTCGCGCAGCAGATCCTGTTGGGCCGCAACGATTCCCGCGTGCGCTCCGTGACGGACCGCTACTCGCGCCGCGGTCCGGGCCACCAGCCGCGCCGCACGCGCGGCCGCCAGATGATCACCGACGCCGTCGGCGACCACGAAAGCGCTACGGCCGACGCCACGATCGGTGTACGTGGCAACCGCGTCGGCATTGAGCCGGCGCCGTCCCGGCAGACTCACGGCCGACCCCGCCACCCACCCCAGCCGGACCTCTTCCTCCACGATCGGCTCGATCGCCGCGATATCGATGGCTTCGGTATGCAATGGCCCGACCTCCTGGGCTCGCCCTCACGGGGTGCTGCCAACCAGCACTACCGAGTCAACGACCGAAACCCGAGCGGCACTCCCGAATTGCCTGTGTGCTTGCTGTGGAGTCGGCACCGATTGGGTCACGGGCGCGCCGGGTCCGTGCGGGACACGGTGGTCTGCACGGCTGAGCGGGGTGGTTGCTCGCGATCGGTTCGGCACGGATCGGACGGGTATCTGTTCGGTATGTCCACTCCACTGAATCGTGCCGTGAGCACCCGGCTGCTGTACTTCTTCATCCTGGGCGACGTCCTGGGGGCGGGGGTATACGTGCTGGTCGGTTCTGTCGCGCAGGTGTCCGGGGGCGCGATCTGGCTGCCGCTGCTGATCGCCCTCGTCCTGGCGACACTCAGTGCGGGTTCCTACGCCGAGCTGGCGACGAAGTACCCGCGCGCGGGCGGATCGGCGCACTACGCCACCCGAGCGCTGGGGCCAGCGGCCGGGTCGCTGGTGGGGTTCTGCATGCTCGCCGGCGGCGTCGTATCGGTGGGAGCGCTGGCCCGGGCGTTCGCGGGCGACTATCTGCAGGCGCTGGTCAGGGTGCCGATACCGCTGGTGGTGGTCGTCTTCCTCGCCGCCCTGGCGGCGCTCAACATCCGCGGCATCAAGGAATCGTTGCGCGCCAACGTCTTCGCGACCTTGGTCGAACTCGGCGGCCTGGTGCTGATCATCGTGCTGGGCGCATGGATCATGATCCGCGGCGACTCGGACCCCAGCCGGTTGACGGAGGTGGGCACCGCCGACCGGGGCGTGGTGTCCGCAGTGCTCGCGGGCACGGTGTTGGCCTTCTATTCCTTCGTGGGCTTCGAGACCTCGGTGAACCTGGCCGAGGAAGTCCGCCATCCCCGCCGGTCGTATCCGACAGCTTTGTTCGGTGCGCTCGGCACCGCCGGCGTCGTCTACATCCTCATCGGTGTCGTCGCCAGCGTGGCCGTGCCCACCGACGAACTGTCCCGATCCAGCGGACCGCTGCTCGAGGTGGTGCGCATCGCCGGCGGGGTACCCGACTGGCTGTTCAGTGTGATCGCGCTGGTCGCCGTCGCCAACGGCGCGCTACTGACCGGAATCATGGCCTCCCGACTGACCTACGGCATGGCCCGCGACGGATTGCTGCCCGCCGTCCTGTCCCGCGTGCTGCCCGTTCGCCGCACCCCATGGGTCGCGGCCCTGGTCACCTCGTCGATCTCGCTGCTGCTGGCCCTCACTGGCGAGGTCGCCGCCCTGGCGGAAACGCTGGTCCTCCTGCTCCTGGTCGTCTTCGCCGCAGTGAACTGCTCGGTCCTCATCCTGCGCCGCGAGCCCGGCGAACCCGGCCACTTCCGCATCCCCACCGTCGTCCCGTGGCTCGGATTGGCGTCCTGCCTGTTCCTGGCGACCCGCATCGACGGCCAGGTCTGGCTACGCGGTTTGATACTGGTCGGCATCGGCGTACTCCTGGCACTGGTGAACGCACTGCGATCGCGCCAACACCCAAGCGCGGAACCCGAATACGCCCGCTCTCGCTGACCGGCCGGCGCGGTTGCGACAATTCATTCGACGTATGGGGGCGCAGGAGTGGTTCACCATTCGACCACCGACCCACCTAACTAATCACCCGACCGGTATGAGATACGTGCCGACGCAACCGAATTCGGTCGACGGTAGCGCATCGATCATTCGTACGTAGAGGCATACCGACCTGTGGCATATTGTCATGGGTGAAGGATTCTCTAGTGCGCAAGTGTCTTTCACTGTTGACCACCAGTGAAATCGATGAATTTCTGGCTTCTTGCGGCGCTGTACGCGAACTGGTACGGGTGGCGATGAAGAAGCCGAAGACCACCCGGGTGGACGCGTCCCTCTTCAGTACTTGGTTACGCATACCCAGCGCCTCCGATGGCAGGGTCGGGGAATTGCCGGATATCTATCGAGCCCACCTCCGAAGCCACGCCGACGGCGGCGCGAAGGTCGGTTCGACCACCGGCGTCCGCGCCGTACTGGCGCTCGACACCGATCACATCGACCGGGCCGAGCAGTTCGCGGAAGTGCTCGCGAATATCCGCGCTTCCGCAAGCGAATCCGACAATTCGAGTGGAACCTCCGAGTTCACCGCCCTTCCGAACTCGGAGACCGTGCGGCAACTGCACGCGAATCTCGTAGAGACCGGTGCGCACCTGGCCGATCTACTGTCGACCGCCGCCGCGGCCGCCCGAGCTGGACAAGAATTGGATGGCGGCCTACCGGAGGCGATCGGTGACTGGCATGCGTCCCGGCACCTGGCCTGGGAGCGGGCGGGCGTGCCCGGACCTCCTCCCTCGGCCGGCGCCGAGGACCTGCGCCAGATCCTCGACAGGCTCGTCGCCGAGGAAGCCGACCGGGAGAGAGCGGAAGCGGAGCGTCGCCTCGAGACCGAGACGCTGCGCAAGAAACTCGGGCAACTCCGCGTCACGATCGAGAACCTCGGCACGCTGGCCGCTGACGACGAGTTGTATCGCGCCGTGCGCGACAAGGCAATCGACGACGCCGAAGCGATCGAGCGCCGGCTGACGGGTCTCATCACAGCCGACCTGCCGCTTCACGAGCCACCAGAGGCGACACTCGACAGCGTCGCGGACGAAGACATCGAGACTCTCTCGGGCACAGATGATTTCACCGTCTCGACCACGGCGGCTGATGTCAGCGAGGTCGTGGACGCTGACGAATCCACGGTCGCGCCAAGAGAACTCAGCGCCACGGAGTTCGACGAGGAATCAACGCAGCAAGCGACTCGAATCCCCACACCCCAGCCGGCAACCGCCGATCTGCCGCCTGACCCCGTCGAGCAGGAGACGGCGCGCGCTGATCTCGTCGGGCTGGGCGCGCTCCACAGCGGTGACCCGGGCCTCGAAGAGGGCTTCGACGTGGCCAGCGACCTTGCCGAGCACCTGCGCGCCGGCCGCTACGGCGCGGCGTGGCTCGTCGCCTCGGCCGCAGGGTTGCCCGACAGCGATGTCGCGGCGTACCGCTTGGCGTCGGCGGCATTCAATTCCGGTCCCGGAGCTGTCGACTCGTCCGGGGTGCTGGTCCAGTTCACCAGTGCCGGCGACCCCGAGTACGGGTCCTTCGAGTCCGCGCGAGTCGCTTTGGCGGCGAGCCTGCGCGCAGGATTGACCGCCGGATGGATGCCACGCTCCGAGGTGGACAAGATCGCCCGCCAAGCGACCCTCGACGATCCGACACGCGGCCTGGTAGCCGCCGCCGTGATCGCCTGCGAACGGAACTATCAGCACCTGCAGGATTTCGGCGGTCGACACGGACCATCGGTCGAGGAGGTACGCGAGCAAGCTCGCGAGTTGCATCAACAGCTCGACCAGACGTACATCAACTTCACCCGCGCCAACAAGGCCCTGCGGTACCTGATGCGCAACCAGCAGGCGCTCGGATCGGCGTTGGCGGCCGTCGAGGCGGAGACGAACGGAACCGCGCGACGGGATATGTTGACCGCGGCTCTCGCGACTCTCGACGATCCGGATCATTTGATCTCGGCAGCGGACGCCGCGATGAGTTCGGTCGTCCGGAGCCGCGAACCGATTGTGGCGCATGCGCGTTCCGCGTTGATCAAGGCGATCGACCTGGTGCGGGACTGCGTCGCCAACGCCCTTTCCGCAGCGGCCACGGCAACCGCGGATGCGAACGTGACCGTGGCCGCCGCCACCCACCACGACTTGGTCGACGCGGCGAAGGCAGTGCACACCGCGACGGCCGAGCCCGACGGTCCGGGCAATGTGGCGCTGCGCAACCTGGCCTCGTGGATTCTGGATCCGCGGCCGCCGCATCGATGGCCCGGCGGCGAACAGCAGATCCTCGTCACCGAATCACTGCCGGTCAGCTTCGTCGATCGCGACGACGACGGACTGCCCGCCAACGTCACGGGCATGGCAGGTCGGGTAGCTCGAGCGCTGAGAAACCCGCCGACGCCGACCGAGCTTTTCGACCTGTACGCCGAGCGGGGCGACCTCCAGCAAGCAGCCGCGGTCGCGCTGGGCGACCCGGCACTCCTCGAGCGCATCGACTCCGAACGCGCACGATGGGCGCGAAAGCTGAGCAACGAGTCCGCGGCGGTACGCGCCGAGATCGGCCGCACCTTCGCCGACAACTTCACCGAAGGCGTGCACACCGACGCCGAGTCCAGACTCGTCGGGCCGGACAGCTACGTGGGTGATCGTTTCGACATCCAAATGGCCGTCATCGAAGGCTTGCGAGCGGACTTGCTCCGCCATCGGCAAAAGACGGCAGCCGCGCTGCGGAACAAGGTTGCCGCGGAAGTCGCCGACCCCAAGGACCGGGACAAGATCTTCGCCCGTATCGCCGCCGACGACTTCGTCGGAGCCAACGAGCTACTGTCGTTGTCGGTCAACGGCCCGCTGCCCGACATGACCCTCGACGGTGAATCCAACACTGGCGCACACATATTCGAGACCTTCCTCGGCATGCTGCGGGCATTGAGAATCGACAACGCCTCGTCGATAAGGAATGTCGTTTCCCAGCTGACGAACGTCTCCGGCCAGGACAACGCCGAGATTCGCAACGACGAGTTGTCGCGGCTCCTCAACTGGGACAACCTGCTCAACAAGAAGGGCGCGGGACAACGCCAGCGCCAGGCCACGTTGTCGTCGGTGCTTCGCGCTCTCGGGCTGGACATGCGTGAATTCAGTTCGCAAAACGGGTCGGCCAAACAGTACGACCTGTTCCGAGTGATCGCCACGCCGGTCGACGGTTCCCTGGTGGCCGGACTCGGATCGCGCGCCAGCCACTACCTGGTGGCGGTCACCGCGGACGCGAAATTGCTGAAACAGACGCTGTCCTCGGCGTTTCCGTCCGGCGCCGGTGCGAACATCGTTCTCTTCGCCGGCGTGTTGTCCGAGGATCAACGGCGCCAATGCCTGCTGGAATGCAGAGCCAAGAAAATCACCGCAATCGTCGTCGACCACGCCGTCGCGGCCTACATCGCGGCGCATCATCCACGCTCGTTCAAAACGGTTCAGCAGCTCACCCTGCCCTTCTCCGTCTTCACCCACTACACGATGGTCGCCGGCCAGGTGCCCGACGAGGTCTTCGTCGGGCGCGCCGAGGAACAGGCGCTGCTCACCGATCCCGCCGGCAGCCAATTCGTCTACGGCGGAAGGCAACTCGGCAAGTCCGCACTCCTGCGCCGAATCGAGCGGCAGTTCAACGGCGTCGAAGACCAGCACGCGATCTACATCGACCTCAGCACCCACGGCATCGGCGGTTGGTCGGAATCGAATCAACTATGGACGGTGCTGTACAACGAGCTTGCCTCGATCGGCAGCGTGGGTCTCAAGCCGCAACCGAACGTGCGCAACCACGAGCCCGTCATCAAAGCCATCACCAAGTGGCTCGAAGGCAAGGCGAGCCGCCGCCTACTGCTGCTGCTCGATGAGGCGGATGCGTTCCTGGAGAAGGAATCCATCCCCGGCGCGGACGGGTTCAAGAACGTCGGTCCGCTCAAGCAGCTCTTCGAGAGCACCGCCGGCCGGTTCAAGCCGGTGTTCGCGGGTCTGCACAAGGTGCAGCGACTGCAGAACGTCGCCAACACGCCGCTCGCCCACGGCGGTCGCGATGTGCTGATCGGCCCACTCGGCGCGAAGCCCGCGCACGACCTGGTCGTCAAACCGCTCGAGGCGCTCGGCTACAAGTTCTCGAATCCCGACGCGGTATGGCGGCTGCTGGCGTTCACCAATATGCAGCCCGGACTCATCCAGGTGATGTGCAACGACCTGATCGAGCTGCTTCAGTCCAGGCCGGTCCGAAAAACCGAACCACCGATCCTGATCACCGACGCCGACATCGACGCGGTCACCACGAACCCGACCACCCGGGAGAAGGTCGCGAGCCGGCTGGGACTGACCATCCAGCTCGACGTCCGGTACAAGGTCATCGCGCTGGCCATCGCGATCCAGAGCATGGAAGACGGTTTCCGCGAACGATACGCTGCCGGCGATATCCGCGCGCTGTGCGAATTGTATTGGCCGGAAGGGTTTTCCGACCTCAACAGTGCCGAGTTCGTGGTCTATCTCGACGAACTCATCGGCCTGGGTGTCCTCACCAAGGACGTCGAGAAGCAGTACTCGGTGCGTTCGCCGAACATCGTCACCATGCTCGGCACCCGCGACGAGTTGCTCGCCGAACTCGAGGAGGCGGAATTCGAACTGGCCACCGAGTACAACCCACGCTCGACCCGCCGCCGGCTGAAGATCGGCGGGCGAACCGTGCGCAGTCCGCTCAGCGAACACGACCTGTCGGAACTCGTTCCACGCCGGGATCGACACAGTCCGGCGAACATCGTCATCATCGGCAGCGAAGCGCTCGGCATCGCGACGGTCGCTCCCATCCTGCAAGCGGTCGGGGCAGACAGGTATGTCGCGGTCACGGTTCTCGACGGGGAGGACCGCGACCTGCGCCAGAAACTGGACTCGTTCAGGTTCTCACCCGGTGGTGGCGGAAAGAAGGCGACGCTGCTGTTGATCGACGCCGTCCACGTCGAGGCCCAGCGCGCGGCCCAGATCGCGGAATCGGTTCTCTCCCTGCGGAAGCGGACCCAGGGGCACCTCATCATCAACTACGGCACCAGCGGCATCGAGGCCGTCAAGTCCCTCATCGCCAGGCCCTCGTCCACACCGGCCACGATCGTGAAGTTGAAGAAATGGTCCGGCGACGGGATCCGCTCCTGGCACGACAACCCCTTCAGCAGTCCGGCTGAGAGACGCGACCTGCTCATTCGGTCCGGCGGCTGGCCGGAGCTGGTCGAGAAGGCCGTCGCGGATGTCGACCGCGGCATCAGCCCATCCGAAGAATGGGACAAGCTGTCCGCCTTCCCCTCGAGCCCGTCGAAAGCGGCCGAGTTCCTCGATCGAGTCGGCGTCGCGGAACCGATTCGCGGGATGATGACGGAGTGGGCCGGATACGACCTCGACTACGAAACGGCCGCTGACATCGCGGCCGTCCTCGAACGCGATCCAGACCGCGTCCAGGCCGTCCTGGCCGAGTTGGAGATGTTCGGAATCGTCGACGAGCACGACGACCAGTACCGTCTCGATCCGGTCGTGGCGCGAGCGCTCGGCGTACTGCATGGGTGATTACGGACCGGAGCCGAAGAGCTATCCCCAATTGCCCGGCCCGGCCCGTTTCATCGCCACTGTCGTCGCGGATCTCGAGGAGGGCAAGACGGTGGTCATCGTCTTCCCCGACACCGTCGTCGACAGTGGGGTGGCGGAGGCCGTCCTGGACGAGATCCACAGCGCGGGCAGTGTCAGAGAGTATTGCGTCGTCGATCCCGGAAAACCCTTCCACGCCCGCATCATCGAAACATTCAGTTTGGACCCCGTCGCGGACCGCGACTTCGACGATTGGCAATCCATCATCCGATGGGAGGCCTGGCACGGGTCGTGGGTCTTCGTGCCGTCGTGGGACCACCCCGACACCGCCGACATCCTGGCCCGCTGGCCCGCACAGGTGCACGGCAGTGGGCTGACGCCAGCCGACTGCCCGAAACTGGTCATCGGCCTCCGCCTGAGCGACATCGCGCGGGCGGCGGTCGATCGCATCGACCGCACCCATATCAAGGTGCGCTGGTGGTGGGGAGTCCTCGATCACCTCGACACTCAGACCCGGCTGGCTGCGGTCGCCGACCGCAGACTCAATCCCCTCGACGCCGCCGTCATCACCGAACTGGCGGTCTGGGATCTGGGCTGCGTCGATTACCTGGTGGAGAACTGGGACCGTACAAGTGAGGGGCTGCCGGTCGCGGTCCGCGCCTACCAGCAACACGCACCGGCCGCCTGCCACACGGCCATCGACAGCACCGATCGCCGCCCGACCGACGCCCCGCCCGCCCGACAGGAACAGGCGTGGCGCGCCGGGCTGCTCGATCAGTGGGGCTACAGCACGAATGCCGGCCCCCGGATCCTCGATCACGCTGCTATCCGCCGGCGACTCTGGCTGGCCCACAACCGGGCCCTGACCGCTTACATCGACGAAGAGCGCTCACACTACGACTCGCTCATCCGCAAGCGGGCCCCCCAACGTGCCCTCGACGGTCTGGACCGCCGCTCCGACGACATCATCGAGATTGGTTCCCTGGCATGGCTTGTCAGCACTGGGCGCGTCAGCCTCCGAACCGAGGACCGAGAACGCCTCTATGCCTTCCGGGACCTGCGCAACAGCCTCGCGCACCGAACCCCGGTCAACGACGGCCTGCGCATTCGAATCGTCCGATACCTGGGTCTGTAAGGCTGCTTCGAAGACATAGAGAAAGGCCCTGGAGAGATCTCCAGGGCCTTTCGTAGTAGCGGGGACAGGATTTGAACCTGCGACCTCTGGGTTATGAGCCAACAGGAGACAGTCCCGGGCGTGGCATCCGCCATCACCACATCCCATCTGTGCAGGTCATCGGAATATCAGCGGTCCGCAGTGTTCGTCTGGTCCCGCTGTGTCCAATGGTTCGCATCCTGTCGTGATGCCAAATTTGATGCCAAAATCCGCCGTCGTGACCAGCGACTTCATCGCCCGTAGGCAACCGGCCGTCGATCTGAAACAGGAGACCTGAATGACGACGCGACCATCGCAACCCTCAATCGACGGACGATAGCCACAGCCGTCGCCCACTGGTGGGACACACACCCGTTATGGACACCGAACGCTGCCCGTTTTGGCAGATGCCCAAATCGGGCAGGTCGGTTTCTGTCAAATCTTAGGTAGACCGGTCGGTCTCACAACATGGAGACTTCGTCGCATGAACAATGTGGTTCCTTCGGCGCTCCGCCGGTGTGGGTCCGGCGCGTGGGTCGCCGCGATCGTTCTGGCCGCCTCCTGCATCCAAATAGGGACCGCGACAGCCGATTCCGAGCCGGTCAGCGCGGCCGGCGACCGCCAGGAACAGCCGCTGTCGACCCGGGACGGCGTCGCCGTGTCGCATGTCAGCTTCGCGTTGCCGCTGCCCGCGTCCGCCGCGGCGCATCCGGCGGCGTGTGACCGAGTCGGGTACGTGCGCTACCGCTCGGTCGACGGCCCGGCCACCGCGGCGGACGCCGACCACATCATCGTGCAGCAGCAGGGCATGTTCGGCGGGACCGCGAATTCCGACAGCGTCGCCTTCAACACCGTGCACTCGGCGCGGGCGATGGGGCAGCATCTCGAGTTCTGGGCACTGGCCCGGCGCAGTTCGTGCCTGGACGAGAACACCGGATTCGACTACGCGGCCCGCACCGGCGACTACCTCGACGCGGTCGACTACTACTTCAACGGCGCGCCCATCGACGGGGTGCGCTTCCCCGGCTTCAAGTCCTCGGCGGACCTTCCGGTACTGGACCAGATGGGCCTCGAGCGGATCGTCCGCGACCAGTACGAGGTGATGGCGGCCGAGGTGCCCGACCTCGCGCAGCGGCAACGCAAGTACGTGTGCACCGGAATCTCGTTGGGCGGCTTGGTGACCGGATTCTTCGCCGACTGGGACTTCGACGGCCACTCCGGCGCGGACCAGTGCGCGGCATTCGCATCGCAGGACTCGATGATCAACTCGGATCCGGTGGCGATCCAGAACACTCCGCTCCTGCACGATCTCACCAATGCCATTGTCGGGCCGACGGATTCGGTGGTGCAGGCCGGATTCCGCGCCGACGTCATGCCGCGCGTGATGGGCGACATGCCCGTACTGGGCACCAAGGCCCTGATGATCATGCGGCTGGCGGGCCTGGCCGCCCACCTCGATCCCGACGGCGAGAGCCGGCTGCTCGCTCATCTCCCCCACGATCCCGACATCGACGCGACACTGAACTTCCTGTTCGCGCCCTCCTGGTCGGATTTCGCCGCCAAGGGCGGATCGGGCGGCGGCATCCGCGATTTCCGTTTCACCAACACCGCGCTGCTGGGTGTGCTCATCGACAACAACTCGACGAACTTCGCACTGTTCCAACAGGGTGTGGGCGCGTTGAGCGGAGGTCCGGTGCAGGAGAAGACCTTCCCCACCCCCGGAGCGGTCGCGCAACTGCCTCTGCTCGGCAACTATCTGCGGATGAGCGCGGGCCCACAGCAGCGGGTCGCGCCGACCGACCCCACCGTCCTCTATACGTGGCGCAATTACAACGACGTCACCGGCGTGCCGTACACCTCACCCGGCCACGAAGTGGCCGACATCCGCGACACCGCAAGGCAATTGGCGACCGGACAGCCCGGTGCGTACTGGGAGAGCTACTTCCCGCTGCGGGTCGTGATCGACCTCGGCGCAGGCTACGGCGGAGCCCGCAGTGGCGAGATGGCCGGGCTGCGCTACCACGGCGCGAACCGCACCAAACCCAACTACGTCGCCTGGGCCGCCGACAGCGTCGTGCAGTACGGGGTCGGCACCCTCTTCCCCGTCCCCGCCTCCGCGCAGATCGTCACCCTGCCCGGCTACAACCACATCGACACCATCGGTGCCGCGGCCGTGCAGAACGATGGCAACCCCGATTACAGCGGCGAGACCCTCGCCCGCTTCGTGAGGAGTCTCGGATGATCCGCCTTGCCCCACTGATTCTGTGTGCCGCACTGGGTTTCGCCGCGGTCCCGGCCTTCGCGCACGCCGACACCGCGCCGCTGCCGGTGCCCGACCGCGAGATCGTCACCCCGATCACCGGCGACCCCGGCCTCGGTGACGACGTCGAGGCGACCTATGTCCGCCTGCACTATCCGAGCCCGTACGCGACGACGGCGCACCCGGAAGCCTGCGACTGGATCGGCTACATCCGCTATCGCTCCAAGACGGGACCCGCCGACACCGCCGACGCCGACGCGGTGCTCACCATGCAGCCCGGAACCTTCTCCGGCCCCGGCAATCTCGACATCCAGGCCCGCAAGTGGTGCGCAAGGCTGCCGCGATGGGCAAGCACGTCGAATACATTTCGCTGCAACGGCGTTCGAGCTGCATGGAGGACCGCACCGGCTGGGAGGCGGCACAGCAGGCCGGGGACTATCACGTGGCCGCCGACTACTACTTCCGCGGCGCGTCGATCAACGGGCAGACCTACCACTATCAGACGCCCCAGGATCTGGCCTTCCTCGGTGACTACGGTCTGGCCCTGACCCTCGACGACTGGCGCGCGGTCATCGAGCACGTGCTGCCGGATCCGGCGCAGCGCACCAAGAGCTTCTGCGGCGGGCACTCGCTGGGCGCGTTCCTGACCGGGCCGATGATGGCGTGGAACTTCGCGGGCGACGCGAACGCGACCGACTACGCCGGATTCAACCTCTGCGGCGGCGGCACCATCCCCGAGGACGGGCTGGCCATGACCGACCCGGCCGGGTTCTCGGGCACCGGACTCCTCGACCAGCTCATGTCGGCCGCCGGCGGCGCGGTCAAGAACGCCGTCGACTATCTCGCCCACAACGGCCTCAGCGTGGCTCAGCTGCCGGTCATATCCGCCTCGGAGCTCCTGCACACCTACAACCTCGCCGCCGTGGCCGCCGACCAGAATCCCGACGCCGAAAGCGATCTGAAGAATCTGGTGCCGCGCGAGCTGCGCACCGAGACATGGATGCGCGCCATGTACGACAAGGACTACCTGGACTTCTTCACCGGAGCCAACCTGCCCACCGACTACCGCATCACCAACCGCGCGCTGCTGGGCATGTACTTCGACCAGAACTCCGCCGAGTACGTCATGCAGGCCGGACTCGGGTTCTACGACTGCCCGGTCGCGGGCAAGACCTACCCGATCCCCAACGGCCTGGCCTCGGCGCCGATCCTGGGTCCCACCCTGTTCGTCATCCCGCTGCGGGTCGGCTACGGCCAGAACTACACTCCGGCCTCGCACGACCAGCTCTGCGGCTGGCGCAACTACGATCGGGTCGCGCCGTCGAGCATCGACGGTCCCGTCCTCGGTCACGGCCCCGAAACCGACCAGGACCACGAGCCCACCGACATCCGTCAGTTCGCACACGCCATGAATCCCGGCTGGCAGCCGGTGAACTACTTCGAGGAGTACACCCCGATCCGGCTGGTCACCGACACCGCCTTCGCCCTCGGCCTGGGCCGCGACGGCGACCTCGCCAAGCTGCAGTACCGCTCCGGCGGCATCCTCAACTTCCTGCTGCACGGCGACCGCTGGCAGAGCACCCCGGCGGGCAAACGCAACCTCACGTTGTTCGCGGGCGACTCACCCGTCCAGAACGTCGCGCTGGCGGGACTCGCGCCCTACAACGCGAAGTACCTTGCGGGCTACCGCCACTACGACGTGGTCACCGCCGCGGAGAAACAGAACGGCCTGCCCGAACCCGCCAGCAGCTACATCGCCGCATTCCTCACCCAGAGTTGACCGATGAGTTTCGAGCCATGGCACGCCGTTAGCGCCGAAGCGGCCCTGCACACGCACAAGACGGAGATCCGGAGCTCGTCATCGTGCCCGCCGAGTCGCGAAAGGCCGACAAGTAGCGTGACTCTAGGACCACCCGGTATCGCATACGCCGGTCGGATCACCGCTGGAGGAACACCTCGATGACGAGTAAATCGGGGGCATCCCCAGGCACGACCCACGGTCGCCACCGGCTCGGCGGTCTCGGCGCCGCCGTGCTCCTCGCATCGTCGCTCGTCTTCGCCCAGACAGGCACTGCCGCAGCACAACCAGCGACCGGCGTGTGCTCGGACCCCAGCGGATCCGACGGCTTCCAACGTGCCGATCCGGCCGCTGCGGGAATCGATCCCGCCGCTTTGGGCGATGCCATGGACTTCGGAAAGAGCAAGGGCGCCTATGCCATTCAGATCTACCGACACGGCTGCCTGGTCGGCGACGACACCCGCACCGGCAACCTGCCGCTGCCGTTGGCCAGCGCCAGCAAGGGCGTCGCCTCGGTCGCCGTCGGCCGTGCCATCACCATGGGCTACTTCGAACTCGACGACCCGCTCGGCAAATTCTTCCCCACCGCCGATGCGGACCATGCCGCGCTCACCGTGCGCCAGATACTGAATCAGACCACCGGACTGCGCTTCACCTGGTCTTCCGACATCGCCGGAATCGCCACCGACGAAGTCACCAAGACCCTGAGGGACCCCCTCGCGTTCACACCGGGCACCACATTCCAATACGCGCAGGCCGCACTGGTGCTGCTGCCCAAGATCGTCGAGATCACCACCGGCAGCGATTTCCAGGACTTCGTCCAGCGAGAACTCATGGCCCCCTTGGGCATCGACCGCGACCACTGGGTTTGGCTGCGCGACCGCAGCGGCAACACGACCGTCAACGGCGGCCTCGCCATGCGAGCCGACGACCTCGCCCGCCTGGGCCAGCTGATGCTTCGCAACGGGCGCTGGGGCGAACGGCGGCTCATCGACCCGGACTACATCCGCCAGGCACAACAGCCCACCAGCGCCAACGGCGGCTACGGATTCCTGTTCTGGCTCAACGCCGGTGACTCCTACAAGACCGCCACCGTCCCCAGCGCGAAGGTCTTCGACCACCCGATGTTCCCCGGCACGCCCCGCGACCTCTACTCCTTCGTCGGCGCACTCGGCCAGTTCGTCGCCATCATCCCCAGCCGCGACATGGTCATCGTGCGCCTGGGCGTCCCCGCCAGCATCGACCCCGGCAACGTGCAGACCTCACTGGCCGCCGAATCCAACCCGGACAACAAGGAGTTCCTGCGCCGGGTCACCGCCGCGATCACCGACGTCCCCGCCGAACCCTACGACGAGCCCTACCACTACAACGACAACTTCGGCCCCCTCGTCTCCAACCTCGACGACCTCGCCTTCTGGACCGATCCCGCGAATGTCACCGACATCCTGCTCGGCGTCGGCCCCTACGCCTCGGACAACTGCAATGTGCTGTGGTGCAACGGAAAAGCGGTCCCCCAGGACCTCTACGCCGAGTTCCTCGACGTCTCCGGTCAGGTCACCGCCACGATCCAGGGCCTCGACCACGGTCAACGCTGATCTGGGCCCGGCCGGCACCTCCCCGACTCGCGACCACTACCGATCGCCGGCTCCGTACGATACGGAATCGATATCAGGAGTTCACTTCTCCATTTGGCGGAATTCTTGCAGCCGACGGAACCCATTATTGATCTGAAACTAAATGGTTGAGGCGTAGGTGGTGTGTGGGGCTTGGAAGTAGCCGCGGACATGGCCGGGGAGCTTCTGGATGCGGCTGAAGAACTTTCGGACCGAGCGGTGGAGTTGGTCGCGGAGACTACCCGGGTGGCACGCCCGCGACCGGAATGCCTGCCGGGTGAATGCACCGGAAGTGTGGTTACGTCGCCTGCCCTACCGGACCTTCGCTGACGCGACACAGGAGACGTGACTCGCCTACCAGCACACGGACTGCACGGATCACGTTCAAAGACAAACACCAAAGGGCCAGCCGGTGGGCGGGCGGCTCAGTGGAAGCTCGCGCGGGCTCACAGGGTTTGTTGGAGGTCGGGGTGCTGAATGGTGGTTGTGACAGCATCACTTCAGGACAGTGCGTCTGTGGTTCCGCCTCTGCCGCCTGCTGTTGAGCGGGAGGGTGGACGGTTTTCCGGTAATGGCTCCTCGGCGGCTGCGGGACTGGAGTTGCAGACCGAGAAGGCCGTGATGGCCATCGGTGGATTCTCCGGCAGCGATCCAACCCCGACACTGGCGGAATTCCAGGCCGACGTGAAGGCTGGAAAGATCGGCTACTACATCCTGCAGAACAACGGTCGCGGTGGAATACCCAGGGCGACAACGGGAACGCCACCCGTGAACCCGGCGCCAACCCTCCTGCCGGTGGGTTCGGACGCAACCAGCACACCGACATCACCAACTGGGTGACCGCGACCTTCACACCCCAACAGGTGGGAAATGCCACGGTCTACAAGTTGACCGGATACGCCGGGTGACGGCGCACGAATTCAGCGGGCGCGCTTGACCTGACGGTCAGTTCTGCGGGGGCGCGCCGGGCGGCTGCATGCCGCCGGGGGCGCCGTCGGCGGGTGGGGCGGGTTGGGCGCCTGGCGGGAGGGGCTTGCCGATGTGCTGGGCGATGTCGGGGAGCATGCGGTTGGCGACCTGTTCCCAGTTGCCCCAGTTGTGGACGCCGATACTCGGGAAGTCGTAGCTGACGTTGTCGTAGCCGAGGGCTTGCAGTTTCGACTGGAAGGCCTTGGTGTTGGCCAGGGCGATGGCTTCCAGCGGCATGCCCTGGATGACGGCGTCGGCGGAGGACAGGTCCTGCTGGGCGGGGACGGCGCTGCCGGCGGCGATGTAGAGGCGGGTGTTGTTGGCGATCAGCTTGTCCGCGAAGCCGTACGGGTCCATGCGCTGCCACTTGGCGCTGCCCGCGGCGGCCATCGAGTCGATGTTGTAGCCGCCGGCGGCGAGCAGGGCCAGGCGCAGGGCGTCGCGCATGCCGGGCGCGGACATGTAGAGGTAGCCCGACAGCGAACCCGCGTAGCTGAACTGGTCGGGGTGGTAGGCGGCGAACAGCAGCGAGGCGCTGCCGCCGCTGGACAGGCCGAAGACGCCGTTGCGGGAATCGCTGAAGCCCAGGCGATTTCGCAGAGCGTCACGCAGGTCGTGGGTGAGGAAGGACTCCCAGCGGTAGACGTAGGACTTGCCGGAGGTCTCGTCCCAGCCCGCGACGGCGGAACCGGAATCGCGGCTGGGGAAGAGGTTGGCGTCGGGGTTGACGCCGCCGAAACTGCTTGGGGCGTCCCAATCCTGGTAGAAACTGGACTCGCCGCCGACCGGCATCACCACATTGATGTTGAACTTGGCCAGCGCCGCGGGGATCTCGGTGTGGATCTCCCAGCCGTTGTAATCGTTCTGGGCGCGTTCACCATCCAGCAGATACACCACCCGATCGGTGTTGCCGTCGGCCGCGCGCACGATCCGGGTCTTCACCGAGCCCATGCTGGAATCGACGTAGAAGTCGAAGGCATTCGGATTCGTGTCCGCCACGGCCGGACCGGCCACCACCCCGAACGGCAGCATTGCGGCCACCGCGGCTCCCACCAGGCCCCGCTTGGCCCATCCTCCCCGCATATCCTGTTTTGCCCTTCGTTTGTGCGGCCGCCCCGCAGCCGCTCCCCTCTGTTCGCCGTGCAGCATAACGGGTCCGGCGCAACGAAGTCAGGCGAGTTCGACTCGAATCGGATCACCGGGACGCACGGTGGCGAGCAATCGCGGGTCACCATCGACAGTGCCCAGCACATTGCACGGACTGGCCAGACGGCATTCGTCACCGCGTGAAATCGGCGTCGGACCGTACGGCAGCGCCAGCGAATCCCCGTCGGTCCAGAAGGCGACGGTCCCCGGCTCCACCACCTGCCGCGCATCCGACTCCCGCGGAACACTCACCCCGGTCTCGAAGTAGACCTCTTCTCCCCAGGTACTGGCGCTGGCCGCAATCGGCAACGCCGCCACCAGCGCTTTCGTCGTGGGAGTGTCCTCGAGCGTGGCCGTCAACTGATTGGCGGGCCAGGTAATGCGGATACGGATCTCGTTCGCCATGGATGACATTCAACAATATGTTGAAATTGCAGCGGCAGCGTGGGTGTTCCAGCTCACTCACCGACAGTGAACCAGCCGCTGCGGCCGCGAGCGTCCAGGCGGCCGTCGCCCCAGCTGGCACTGCCGTAGGCATCGATGTCGATGGCGTAGCGGCCGGCGGGGAGAGACTCGGGAAGCTGGATGGAGGCGCGGTCCTGCCAGTCGACCAGGCCCAGATACGTGCGCGCGGGACGAGAAGCCTGGGCTACCAAGAAGATTCGCACGGATTCGAAGGTACGGGGCACCGGCGCGTCGACCGCCCAGCCGATGCCCAGGCGCCGATGCCCCGTATCGCTGAAATCGACGGTGACGCGCAGCGCCCCGGCCTCGTCACTCACGACTGCCTCCTCGATATCCAGGCTGGCACGGCCGGTGCGGCCTGGCAACGAGCAGACCGTCAGGCGGCGTCGAGGGTGACCCGGACGGTGACCCGGCCATTGTCGCGGTGCGTGACCGCATGGCCGGTGCGGTCGACCCCGTTCAGCCGCAAGGAGATCGGGCCGCCCTCCCCCTGGAAGTTGCGCCACCAGTTCTTGTGGTCCGGCAGCGCCACCCCGATCACGATCTCCTCGCCGCGCCGCACATAGTTGACCGGGGTGCTGAAGGTCTTACCCGACCGGCGGCCGGTATAGGTGATCACAACGAACCCCCGCCCCAGCAGCGGCCCGATCACCGGCAACTTGGTCAGCGCGACCACACCGGCATTGAGCACGCCGGTCGCTTGCGCCGCAACATCTTTCAAGGCCATATGCCCTCCTTCTCCAGGAGAAACCTAACACTCCCAGGCGGCGCCGTCCCCGCCACGGCACCGCCTGGTCGCGGCCGAGAACGAGTAAAGCGGACCGGGGGTTCTGGAGACAAGGAGACGCGGTGACCCTAAATAGGGTCTGTGCGTAGCGGCGGGCCGGAGTACGGACGAACCACCGCCACACACAGATGCAGAAATTCGCGGCCCGCGGGAAAGGACTGCAACTGCATGGTCACACTGACCGGCCCGGCGTCGGTATGCACATGCTGCGGCTCTTCGACGCCGCGATCGAAGCGGACCTTGCGAGTGAGCCAAAGGCGGGCGAAGTCCGGATCGTCCTGCAGATCACGCAACAGCGCGACACCCGGTTCCGGATTGCCGAAGTACGCGCAGATGCCTCGCATGCGCGCGACATCGTTAGGGGTCTCCTCGTCCCAGGTCGCCATGATCTTGCGACCGATCGGGCCGAAGAGCCAGTGCATGACGTTGCCGGCCGCGACCCGGCCCGGAAACAGCTGTTCGTAGGCATCGTTGGCGGCGATGACATCCCAGCGCCAATTGCAGTAGGCGGCCGGGCGGGGCATCAGATCCTCCAGCATGGCGCGCTCCGCGGCGGTGACCTCGGCGCGCACCACCTCCGGGATCGAGGGGCGCGGGATATGGACTCGGGTCAGGTCGTCCAGGTGCCGGAATTCGTCCGGGTGGTCGAGGCCCAGCGCTCGGCCGAGGGATTGCTGCGTCGGGAGGCTCAGGCCCGTCTGCTCGCCTCGTTCCAGCTTCTGGATCGTTCGGGCCGACAGAAATGCCCGCTGCCCCAAGGCTTCCCGGGTCGATCCCAGCCGCTTACGGTGGAAGTGAACGTAATCCGCGAGGGAAGGCAGGGGTAGTTTCAGCTCGTCCGCGGACACAAGCACCTCTCACACACTCTCGAGATGGCTCGAGCACTACGTACAGCTACGGTCCAGCATCCTATGGTTCGAGGTGGTGTGATCCAGGTCGCGGGTGCGCAGGACCGACCACGCGTACAGCAGGACGCAGGCGAAGCCCAGGACGTGGGCGTTTTCGAGGATTGGTTCGGTGTGCCATGGTTTGGGCAGGACGAAGACGCCGACCGAGGCGAAATCGGGGGTCCACTGGTAGGTCCAGGCGCCGGTTGCGATGAAGAGGGCTGCCGCTGCTGCCCACCAGCGGGGGTTCGATTGGGCGCGGTGGACGAGGTGCACCAGCAGCGGGACGAACCATACCCAGTGGTGTCCCCAGGCGAACGGGGATACCGCGCAGGAGGTCATGCCGGCCAGCGTGACCGACAGCAAACGCTCGCCGCGGCGGTACAGGGCGACGCTGAGCCACAGGCCGAGCGCGGCGATTCCGAGGGCGAGGAGCAGCCAGCACCACAGCGGGGCGGTCCCGCCGGTCAGGTGTGCGAGCACGCCGCGAATCGACTGATTGGCCGGGTCGGTGTCGGGGGCGATGCGGTCGGCGTGGAAGAAGGTCGAAAACCAGTATCGCCGTGAGTCTTCGGGCGATACGAGCCACGCGAGGCCGATCGTCGCCGCCACCGCGAGGGCCGCGGTCGCGGCTGCCCGCCATTGCCGCAGGGCCAGGAACTGGACGAGGAAGAAGCCGGGGACGAGCTTGATTCCGGCGGCGATGCCGACGCCGACACCTCTGCCGCGGGAACGTTCCGGGCGCGAGAAGTCCCACAGCACCAGCAGCATGAGCACCAGGTTGATCTGCCCGTAGAACAGGGTCGTGCGGACCGGCTCCAGGAACAGGCACGTAATGGCAAGCAGCGCAGCGATACTCGCCGACGCGGCGTTCAAGCGGTAGCCGAGCATGCGCCCGGACAGCAGCACGCAGGCATACAGCACCAGCACATTGACCACCAGGAACGCGTCGGTGATCCAGACGGCGGGTACGGCCAGGCCGGGCAGGAAGACGATCGCCGAGAACGGCGTGTAGGTGTAGAGCAGCCCGCCGACGGTCTCCTCGTCGTAGAGCGAATGCCCGTGCAGCAGACGCCAGGCGCCCTCGCGGTAGATGTGCACGTCCAGTCCGCCCGCGAGGATCCCGGCCTTGTCAAGCCACGGATCGACCGTCGTGAACAGCAGCGTCACCGCCACGACGGCGCTCACGGCGAGCACGAAAGGCGTTGCACGGGGGCGAGAAACCGTCATCGCAGGCGAAACGGACACAAATAGTGAGCTTAGTGAACCATCTGGGCGATGATCGCCGACCCCATCCAACGGCGCAGGTAGCGGCGCAACTCGTCATCGGTGCGGGGCGGATTACCCGGGGAGATGAAGAACGACTGCATGGTCCGCAGCAGGAATTCGACCAGCTCGCGCAGGGATTCGTCGTCGTAGCCGAAATCCCGCCAGTCCACGTCGAAGCGTTTGATCATGGTGATGCCGAACGCCTGCGCCTGCTCGGAGGTGATGCCGGCCGGGTCCGCGCCGGAGTAGGTGGCGGTGAGCAGGATGCCCAGATGCGGGGTGCGACGCACCTCGGCGAGGGTGTAGACGACAGCCTCGGTCATGGCCTCGACCGGATCGGCCAGCCCGCGCACCCGAGCCTCGAGCCGGTCGAGGAAGCCGTCGACCGAGGCGATGGCCGAGGCCCGCATCAGCGCATCGGCACTGGGGAAGTAGCGGTAGACGGTCTGGCGGATGACGCCGAGCGCATCGGCCACGTCGGCGATGCTGATTTCCTTGCCGGTGCGCGCGATCAATTCGACTGCGGCAGCGACGATTCGGCGCGTCGCCTCCTCGTCGTTCTCCGGCGGACTGCCGCCCCACCCGCGTCTGCGTGCCACGCGCCGACCGTAACACGCCGGGACCATCTCATCGGATATGCCCGCTGACCAGGACGTATAAATCATACACTTGAACGACGCTCTGTATGTTTGTATGTTCACGGAATGACAGACCTGATAGTGCGCAAACTCACTTTCGCGTTCGAGCAGTACGACGTCCCGTTCCTGTGGAATCCGGAGAACCCGGCCTTCTCGAGCATGGCCAACGCGGTGTCGTTCCTGGCCATCGGCTTCGAGAAGATGATCGTGCAGATGATCACGCAGGCGAAGCCGGTCATCACCGACCCGGAGGTGGCCGAGGAGGCCGATGCGTTCATGCGGCAGGAGGGGCAGCATTCGACCGCGCATCGCCAGCACGTGCGCGGGCTGATTCGCGCCTATCCGGGGCTGCAGGCGACGCTCGACGAAGTGATCGGCGAGTTCGACAAGCTCACCGCGAACACGCCTTTGAAGTATCGGCTCGCCTACACCGCGGATCTGGAGGCGACGTTCACCTCGGTGTTCAAGCTCATGCTCGACAACGAGGCGGCGCTGTTCCGTCCCGGCGACGACCGGGTCGCGTCGCTGTTCATCTGGCATTTCGTCGAGGAGGTCGAGCACCGCAGCTCGGCGCTGATCATCTTCGACTCGGTGGTGGGCAGCGACCTGTACCGGATGCGGGTCGCGCCGTCCATCTTCCGCCACGTGCTTCGCATGATCCGCATCGCCTGCGCGGGGTTCAATGAGCATGTGCCGCTGGAGGATCGGAAGATCGACGCCATGTCGATGTTCGCCACCCACCGCTACCGGCAGCGGCTGGGCAAGCGGTGGCCGCGGTTGGCGCTGCCCGAGCACGGGCCCATGCCGCGGGCCTTCGACGACCTGCCGCTGGGTGAGCAGCTCGTCGCGCTGCGCGGCATCGTGCGCAGCCAATTGCCCAAACACAATCCCGCACACGAGAAGACGCCCGCGCTGGCGGACGTGTGGTTCCGGCGATACCGCGACGGCTACGACGTCACGCGCTGGTACACCGCCGCAGCCGGGTCGGAGGCGAACTGATGGCCGACCACTGCGCACCCACCTTCGACCAGCTCGCGCATTCGCTGGGATTCTCCTGCGATACCGCGGGCGGGCTGGTGGAGGTGAGAAACCCACTGGCGCTGGAGAACTGGACGCTGCCGGTGCTGGAGACGACGGTGATTCTCGGGTCGGTGCTGGCGCTGGTGCTGGCCGTGGTGCGGTGGCGCCGCCACGGCGATCCCACCAACCTGGCGCTCTGGTTCGGCGCGACCGCCTACCTGTTCGTCATCGAGCCGCCCCTGTATTTCCCTGCCGCGTTCGGGATTTCGGGGCATGTGGACACCATGTTCGCGCACAATGTGTTCACCGTGGACTTCCTGTGGGGGCGGTTGCCGCTCTACATCGTGGCGATCTACCCGTTCATGGCGACCCTGGCCTACGAGATCGTCCGGATGCTCGGCGTTTTCCGCACCTACGGCGCGCTGGTCGGCGCCGCCTGCGTCGGTTTCGTCCACCACGCCTTCTACGAGATCTTCGATCAGATCGGCCCGCAGCTGCGCTGGTGGGAATGGACGACCTCTAATCCGCTCAATCAGCCCATGTTCGATTCGGTGCCGCTGCCGAGCGTGGTGGTGTTCGCGGCGCTGTGGCCGATGTCGTTGGCCTACTGCGTATATCGGTTCGTCGGCGCCCGCGCGGATCGCGGCGAGCGGATGCCGGGGCTCGAATTGACCTGGCGCACCGTCGTGATCGGGCTGCTGGCGTCGCTGGGCACGTTCATCCTGCCGTTGCCCGCCACCGTGCTGGGTATGGCCGGCACGACCGTGCGCGGCATCGTGTACGCCCTCGAACTGGTCGTGGTGAGCGTGGTGGCGGTCCGGGTGCTCTACCGCCAGTGGTCCCGGCGCTCCCGGTCCACGGAACCCGGTTACCCGAACCGATTCGTGATCGCTTACAGCGCAGCGTATCTCGTGGTGATGGCGGTGCTGTGGGCGACGGCGCTGCCCGATTTCTTCGCCGCCACCCACGGGCACACCAGCGCCGGCGACCCGATCGGGAATCTCTGGTACACGATCGCCTGCTTCGCCGTCGCCATCCTGTGCGTGGTGGCGGTCGCGCCCGCGATGCGTCAGCCCGTGCGGGCGCGGACGGCGAGCATGGTGACCGAGGTGTGAGGCGCTGTCGCCGGGCAGTGCGGTCAGGAAGCGGCGCACGCCGGCGGCCACGGCGGCATCGAGGAAGACGTCGATACCCCGGGCCGCGCGCGCACCGCGGCGCCCCGGGCCAGCAGGGTGTCGACGAGGTGGCGGCCGACGGCGCCGGTGACGCCGGTGACGAGGACGGTGGGGCGGCTGTTGCGAATCTCTGTGCTGCTCATGACAAGAATGCTCCCGGTAAAGACCCCGCCCCCACATCACGAGAATTCGTTATCTGTAACGGCACCGACTCGTTCGCAGACATAACGATTCGATGAAACTCTCCGCATTGCTCCGGACCGGTGTTTGCGCGACTACCGCCGCACTGGCCATCACGATGCTCGGCGGCACCGCGACCGCCGAGCCCGGGAAGCCGCCGGCGATCAGTTCGCTCGTGAAGGACGGGCGCACCTGGCATGTGCAGGTGTATTCGGCGGCGATGGACAAGGACATCACGGTCGACGTGCAGCGCCCGGTCGACGAATCACAGCCGGCGCCGAACTTCTACCTGCTCAACGGGCTGGACGGCGGGTACGGCACCGCGAGCTGGAAGGCGCAGACCGATGTGCTGGATTGGCTGGCGGACAAGCAGGTCAATGTGATTCAGCCCATCGGCGGATTCGCCAGCTATTACGCGGATTGGGAGAAGCCGGATCCCAGTCTGGGCGTGAACAAGTGGAAGACGTTCTTCACCGAGGAACTGCCGCCGCTGCTGGACAAGGCATTGAATTCCACCGGACTCAATTCACTGGCGGGCATTTCCACCTCCGGCACCTCGGTATTGCAGCTCGCCGAGGCCAAGCCCGGGTTGTGGAAGAGCGTCGCCGCCTACAGCGGGTGCGCGCAGATCGCCGATCCGGCGGGACAGAGCTTCGTGAAGCTGTCGGTCAATCGCGGCGGCGGCAATACCGAGAACATGTACGGGCCCGACAACAGCCCGGACTGGGCCGCCAACGATCCGGTCGTCAATGCCGAAAAGCTGCGCGGGACAACGCTGTACATCTCCAGCGGCAGCGGGCTGCCCGCGCCGGCGGATGTGAACTACTACCTGAACAACGGCGGGCCGGAGACTCTCGCGCTGGGCATGATCATCGAGGGCGCCACCAATGCGTGCTCGCACAACCTGAAGGCGCGCCTCGACGGTCTGGGCATTCCGGCGACCTATCAGTTCCCGCCGGTCGGGACGCACTACTGGCCTTACTGGCAGCAGGCGCTGCACGATTCCTGGCCGCTGCTGGCCCAGGGCATGGGGTTGCAGGGTTAGCCGGTGGTGACGGGAGCGGGCTCGGCCCGCTTCCGCGCCTCCATCCGCTTGATTACCCGATGGCCGTAGTTGTGGCAGGGCTGCTCGATCACGCGATAGGTCACCGCCGCGATCACCAGCGCGGCGGTCACCAAGGTCAGCAGGGTGAGCCATTGCGGCGGAACCCCGAGCACTGAGCTGTGCCAGCGGGGGAAGTCCAGTACCAGGGCGTGAACCAGGTACAGCGAGTAGCTGATTCGGCCCAGATACAGCAAAGGCTGCGGGAACGAGTAGCGGCGCAAGAACAGGAACGCGGCGAAGAACAGATATGCCGGAATGATGGTGAGCGGCTGCTTCACCCAGGTGATCCAGACACCGGTGATCGGGTCCAGCGTGGGCTGCAGGAAAGTGCTGACGAAGAAAATCAGTCCGATCGCGAACCCGAACACCGCCCATCCACGCCAGGCGGCAATCTCCCCCGACGTGATCCGGTAGAGCACCGTCCCGACGAACATGGTCGCGAAATAACCGAAGGTCATCGCCGACGCACCGGGCTGATTGAGCACCAGCGGCACGGTCAGAAAGGCGAGACCGATCGCGGTCAGGGCCATGCGCCGATTGGACGCGAGCGTGGCGAACACCATCGCGACCACGATGGTCAAAACCACGACGGCCGTCCGCGTACCAGCGTTCGCGCCCGCGCCGGTAACCATCGCGACCGGTAGAAACGCACCGGGAATGATCAGTGCGACCGCGAGCACCGCCAGCGGCACCGATTTCCGGTTCAGCCCGGCGATCAACAGCAGTGACAGGAACAGGTAGAACACGAGCTCGTACGCCAGCGACCAGGACGCCCCGATGATCAGAATGTTCTCGCCGCCGAGAAAGAACTGCACCATCGTCAGATTCGCGAGGAAGTTGCGCACCGAGTGTTCGAGATAGCTTGCGCGCAAACCGAACTGGTTCACCGAGTACAACAGCATCGCCGCGGTCAGGCACGCCCAGAACAAAGGATACAGCCGGAAGAACCGGCCCACCCAGAATTGCCCCAGCGACCGCCCGCGCTCCATCGAGGCGGGAATGATGAAGCCGCTGACGAGGAAGAAAACGAAAACACCGAACTCGCCGAGCCCGAAATACGCCTGTGAGAACCGGAAATAGGCGGGGAACAACCGCTCCGACACGTGCTGAATCACGACCGCGAAGGCGGCTAGACCGCGCAACGCGTCCAAGAATTCGTATCGGCCGCCCCGGCGCGCCACTCGTTCGACCGGAGCGGGCGCGACCGCCACCGTACTGTCAGCGGTCACGACCGGATCCCCCACATTGCTCGAACTCATTCAACAAAGCGCAGCTCACACGCAGTACAGCTGCTGATTAGTAGCATGCCGAGCGCCACACCAGCAAGTTGCCGAGGACTCGCTGAATCGGTCATCAAATCGGTTGGCGGGCTCACTTCTTCGTGTCGGACTCCGCGCGTCTGCGGCCGGGCGGCCGCCCGGCTGAGCCGAGCCATGACGTGCAACGGGACCTGGATCAAGACGATGCGGTCCCGCCTCTACGCGGTCGGCGTGACGAATTAACAGTTGCGTCCGCGTTATTCAGCCGATGTCCGGCGTGCGGCCGCGACCAATTCCTCGGATACCTGCCACAGTCGCGTCGCGCGGTCGCGGTCGTAGGATTCCGGTGCGCTCGGCACCTGGGCAGCGCCGGTGAAGTACTCACCCGTGGTCTGTGCGAGTTCGGGGTCGGTGACCAGCCGCGCGAGATCCGCCGCCGATCGGGTGACGGTGCGGGCGATGGGCATCACCTTGATCAGCACCGGCGCGAGCAACCGGAAACCGATGCGCGCCGGGGCCGGATATCCGCGCGCGAGCCCGGTTTCCGGCATCAGTCCGGGATCGAAGGCGTTGACGGTGATCCCGCGATCACGCCAGCGCCTTGCGAGCTCGTAGGTGAAATAGACGTTGGCGAGTTTGCTGTTGGCGTAGGCGATGCGACCGTCGCGGTCGGACGCGGCGTTCTCGCCGGGAGTGGCCAGCGCCCGCGGATCGCGCCAGCGGGGTGCGGGGAAGCCCATCGATTTGCGTGGGCCCTGATGCACGTCGCTGGACACCACCACGACACGCGCGCCCGCGCCGAGCAGGTCGCCGCATCCGGTGACGAGCGCGAAATGCCCGAGATGATTGACGGCGAAAGTGAGTTCGTAGCCGTCGCGCGACGCGCGCACCCCATCCACGATCTGCAGCCCCGCGTTGCACACGATCGCGCCGAGGCCCGGCCGCTCCCGCCGATGCAATGCGTCCACCGCCGCCGCGACCGCCTCGAGCGAAGCCAGTTCCAGATCCACCAGCTCGATCTCAGCCCCAGGCGCGTGCTCGCGGATCTGCCGCACCGCCGCCGCGGTCTTCTGCTCGTCGTGGCCACCCAGAATCAGCGGAATACCCTCGACCGCTAGGGTTTTCGCCGTTTTCAGCCCAAGACCCGAGGAGGCGCCGGTAACAAGGACCGGGAGCTTCGTGCCGCGCTCTCCAGCCATCTCATCGTGCACAACCTGCGACATGATCGGTCCCCCAAGCCTTTTGCATCGACAGTAGTACACGAAGGGATTTCGACGCGCACCTTACGTCCGGGGCTGGGCGTACTCGCGACCTCTTACCGCGAAGCGCTGCCTTCGGCTTGGGCGGCGAGGGCGGCGCCGACAATGCCGGCGTCGTTGTGCAGTGCGGCCGGGACGATGTCGGTGCGCACCTTGTCGATATACGGCAGGAACTTGTCGGCATGTTTGCTGACGCCACCGCCGATGATGAACAGCGTTGGCGAGAAAGCCATTTCGAGATACTGAAGATAGCGCTGAACACGATGCGCCCACTGCTTCCAGCTGAGGTCGCGCTCCTCACGCACATTCGCGGCCGCATGATGCTCGGCCTCGTGCCCATCGAGCTCCAAATGCCCGAATTCGGTATTGGGCACCAGCACACCGTTGTAGAACTGCGCACTGCCGATACCGGTCCCGAAGGTAAGCATCAACACCGTCCCCCGCCGATCCCGCCCCGCCCCGAACCGCATCTCGGCAATACCCGCCGCATCCGCGTCATTCACCACGGTCACCGGCACCCCCAACACCCCCGAGAGCCGCTCCCGGGCATCCAACCCGATCCACCCCTCATCCACATTCGCCGCCGTCCGAGTAACCCCGTCCACCACCACCCCCGGAAACGTAACCCCCACCCCACCCCGCCACTCGAATCGCTCCGCGACGCCCCGAACCACCTCGAACACCGCCTCCGGCGTAGCCGGCTGCGGCGTCAGCTCCCGAACCCGCTCCCGCGACAAGCTCCCAGCCGCCACATCCACCGGCGCCCCCTTGATCCCCGTGCCCCCGATATCGATGCCCAGGTAGGTGTCCATCCATCCATGATCATCGGCGCGCCGCGAAAACGCCACGGGTGCGATCGTTCAACAGCCACCGGAGCGGCGGAACTGTCTCAGATCGTGATGTCCGAATTCCTCCTCACGCCAGAGTCCGCGCCTACCGTGGAGGATTCGGGGGCGGCTTCTCCGAGGGCACGGAGTCGGAATATGAACACACCACAAAGCGGCTGGCTGGATCACTGGCCGTGGCCGGAGCGCACTTTCATGGAGCGGTTGAGTCCCGCATCGCGGCGGGACCTGCTCGCGCTGGGGACGCAGCGCCCTTTCCAGCCAGGGGAGGTGCTCTCGCCGTACGGGGACCCGGCCAACAGCGTGTATCTGCTGCGGTCGCGGGATTCCAAGGTTTCGGCCTGCGCGAAGATCACGGGAGTCGACGGGAAGCTGCTCGCGATCCGGGTGAGCGGGGATGTGATCGGTGAGATCGCGGCGCTCGAACCCAGTTCCCGGCGCTCCGCGACAGTCACCATTTGTACGGCCGCCACCGTGCATCGCATGCCGGGCGCGGAATTCCTGCGGTTCCTCGATCAGCATCCGGATGGGTGGCAGACACTGTGCCGGACCATCGCGGACCGGCTGGCGTGGGCGGATCAGCGACGGCTGGATTTCAGCGACTGCGCGGTCACCGTCCGGCTCGCACGGCTGCTCGTCGAATTCGCGGAATCCTACGGTCGCCGGACCACGGTGCGGCCGAACGGGAATGGGTGTGACGACGGTTCGACCGACGCCGCCGCTTGGGAGATCACCATTCGACTCAACTACGAGGAGTTGGGCAATCTCGTGGGAGCGAGGATCGACGCCATCGGTCTCGCCATGCGGGAGATGCGGGACCTGGGACTGGTGTGCCTGCGCAATCGCCACATCGTGGTGATCGATAACAAGGGCTGGGAGAAATACAGCGTGCAACCTTGAAAATTACTGCCGCACAGACGATTGGGTGGACAAAGTCCGGATTTTTCCGGTGCACACGGTAGTTGACGGTGGCACCTTGGTCTTTCAGCATCAAGACCAATCGGAGGTGCACGACGATGTCGCCCCATACCAGCCCCCAGACTCGCGCCGCGATCCACGCGAGGTGATCATCATGGAAACGATCATCCTGGCGGCGGCGTGGGCGGCGATTGTCGCGATCCGAGCGCTGCCCGAAATCATCCGATCCCGACGTACCTGCGTCTCGGTCATGGTGACCCCCACAGCCGAGGGCATGCACGAAGTGGCGATCACTGCAACGAATGTCGAAGATGCCGTGCGGGTGGTGCGGGAGGCTTTGGCGACGCGGCCGGAGCAAGAACGCCGTGCATTCCGTACCGGAACAGGAACTCGGCCACGGCGAGGTTGCGGGAACGACTGCCTCCTAAGCAATCCTGATCCGACTCTGGCCGCATGACGGCGACAATCTGCTTCCGAAGTCGCGGGGTTCATTGCGGGGAGACATTTTCGGTGCAGCGCACGGCCGGTCTGGCACTGCGGGAGTGGTTTCGACTGCCGGTCGGACTTTGCGCCGGATTGCAGTTGGCGTCCTTCGCAGGTGTGTAGTCTCCCCGGCGGAGGGAGTGAAAATGAAGAGCAATGACGCAACTTCTTGTCGCGCAAGGGGTTCAGCGGTCGGTCGCCGGCAACTTCGTTCGATTCTGATTGGGGCGACGGCCGCGCTGTGCCTTGCCGGCACGCCGGCAGCGGTTGGCAAGGCGGATCCGGTCCCGATTCCGCAGAACGACCCGTTCTACACTCCGCCGTCGGGGTGGGAATCGACGGCGCCGGGCACGATCCTGAAATCGCGGCCGGTCGAGGTGGCCTCGATGCGGCCGACGCCGGCGGACGCCGATGCGTGGCAGTTGCTGTATCGAACGACCGATAATGCGGGCCGGCCCATTACGACCGTGACGACGGTGCTGCGCCCACGAACCGGGCAGGTCGCGGGGTTGATCACCTATCAGCCCGCCGAGGATGCCTCGGCCCCGCAGTGCGCTCCCTCGTACGCACTCCGGCAGGGAGCAGTCGCGCTGGACCACAAGTACGACGCCTCCTTGGATTTCTTGCAGATCGACCAGATGCTGTCGTCCGGACACGCGATTTCCGTACCCGACTGGGAGGGGTCCAACGCGGCGACGATCGTCCCGAAGCAGCCCGGTTACACCGCACTCGACGGCGTGCGCGCAGCGGAGGCATTCACCCCACTCGGCCTGTCCGGCACCGCCACTCCGGTTGCGGCAGCGGGCTATTCCGGCGGGTCGTTGGCCAGCGCTTGGATCGCGCAACTGCAACCGACCTACGCGCCCGAAGTGCGACTGGTCGGTGTCGCCCGAGGCGGTGGAGCGGGCGGGCCTTCGGAGCCTCTCGCCCCTTACCTGCTGTCCCTCGACGGCGGCCCGTTCTCCGGTTTCCTGGTATCACTCCTGCCCGGCATGATGCGCGCCGATTCCCGCGTGGCAACAGCTTTCGACACCTACCTGACGCCCGCCGGCAAAGCACTGATGACCGCGGGCGAAACCGAATGCTCGGTCCCCCTCGTCGAGAAGTATCCGTTCCTGCACATGGACGACTACCTGACCATCCCCTTCTCACAAGTGTTCGACCAGGCACAACCATTCTTCGACGAAACCGACTACGGCATAACGGCACCGACCATACCGACATTCCTCTATCACGCCGTGAACGACGAAATCGTCCACATCACATTCGTCGACCAAGCAGTGGCGAATTGGTGCACATCGAACCCACCGATCACCTACACCCGAGACCAACTCAGCGAACACCCCAGCCTCGCAGTAGCCGCAACCACTTCGGCCCTCCACTGGATAGACGACCGCCTGGCCGGCCACCCCGCGCCGAACAACTGCACGATCCGCACAGTCCCGTCCATGGCACTCGACGGCGCCTAACGCGCAACAATCCTGACCCAAGCCCAGCCGGAGCCGCAGTACTCAGAAATCCGACAGAGCCGCCGGTCGATGACCTGCGGCTCTGTAATGAAGTGGACCTGACGAACGAGCATACGAACCGGGCGGTGCTGGTCGCCGGGACGGACATCGGGTTCCGGGCGATGGGTGCCCGGCGGCGATAAGGCTCGCCGCCTACTTAGCGGCTTTGGCGGCCGACGGACGTGGCGGGAGCTTGCAACCGAGAACCTTCTCGGCTTCGCGACGGCGCTCGGCGATCTGCTCCGGCGTGAGCTTCACCCTGGTAACGCGGCTGGATCCCTGCGTCAACGCACTCATCACTCGCCTCCTCGCACGATTGCTTTGATGCGCCACATGTTACGCGTGCCGTCCCACTCCACACCAACGACGAACAGGATCCGCGCGTCGATCACCAGGACTTCCTTTTCCGCTGGCATCTCGGCGAGGTCGCCCAACCGGAGGGCCGGTACGCCCGCCTGCACTACCAGATCCAAGATCGCCGGGTCGGCGCGTGTGCACGAATGCGGCGGCTTAGCCGAACCTGAAGTCGACAGAAAGCCGTGGTAAATGATGTCTTCGTCGATCAGCGCATACGCCGAGTCTGCATCGACGATGCCATACTCCGAAGCCTCGACTTCTCTGGTGACGCGCACCGAGCGTTCAAGCGGATACTTCGCCAGCCCCGATCTGATCAGGCGAATGCGTCCCTCGATCGCCGGTGTCATCTCGACCTCGCCCCACAGCGCCTTGTTGATGGCGGCGTGCGAGTTGTAGGTATACGAACGAATGACATCCGCTTCGCTGTCGGTGAGCCGGTCGGGCCGCTGCCCCGCTAAGGCCGTCTCCGCCAGCGGAATCGCGTCGAAGCCGTACTCGTCCCCCTCATTCACCACATGCCGGATCCTGGCGTATACCTCCACTGGACACGCGGAGATCGCAGACAACCATCCGCCACGACACGCAACCGCCATAAGACCAGCGAAAGCCCTTCCAGCGCATGTTCTTCGCCTTCCGTGAATCCCTCTACGGAAGCGGCACCAGCCAAATCCGCTACGCCCTCATGGTCGAACGCCTGACCTGTTCCTCCTACTTCTCGGCGATTGTCGGCATCGTTGCGTCGCAACGCTGAGCTTGTGTCAGAGGTTCGCGACGGTATCACCTTGGGGCTGGTACCGCTTCTGCGGTGCCAGCCCCAATGGAGTCGGTTCGTGCAATGGCACGATTGGTGGACCTGACGGACCAGCATACGAACCGTGTGGCGCTGGTCGACGGGCCGGACGTCATGATCCGGGCCGTGGGTTCCCGGCAACCGGTCGGCGGTGATGCCCGATGAACGGCCACGACGACGCGGCGGCGGATAGGACGGCGTTTGGTGGCGCGGATGGGTCGGCGGGTGCTCGGCGTTCTATAGCCGCCACCCCAACCGCCGAACACGGCTACCGCATCCGCGCCGCTCAGCACCATGATCAGGGCTGTGAGCCGAAATCCCGACTCAATATCGATACTCATACATCCTCACACCCCCGGCCACGCGGCGGGTGCGCCGTCCACCGTGGCGGGCACCCGGACGCCGGTCCGTGGTTCCGTCTACTCGACCGTGACCGACGCCTACTTTCGATCCTCGCCGAACACAAGGTGCTCACCACCGACCAGATCGCCGCCCTGGAATTCACCTCGACCCGCCGCGCACAAGACCGGCTACGGAAACTGCGCGAGATGGGCATGCTGTTCGCCTTCCGCGAGTCGCTCTACGGCGGCGGCACCAGCCAAACCCGCCACGCCCTCGGGTATCTCGGAGCACGCCTGATCGCTGCCCAACGCGCCGATAAACCACCCGCCCCGGGCGCGCACGCCCTGATGCTGGAACGACTGGCGTGCTCGCCCACTCTCGCCCACCGCCTCGGGGTCAACGACTTCTTCTGCGCCCTGGCCGCCCACCGCAACCCCGCCCGCCACCGCGGCACCGCCCACCCGGATCCGGTGGCAGGGTTGACCCAATGGTGGTCGGAGCGGCAGTGCACCGACTGCTTCCGCCTGGACCTGTATTCCGGGGAAACCATCAGATTGCGGCCCGACGGGTACGGCTGTTGGGAACAGCATGACCGCACGGTGCGGTTCTTTCTCGAATACGACACCGGCACTGAATCATTGACCACCCTCACCGGCAAAATCGCTGTCTACCAACGCTTCCCCACCGACGAGTTCGGCATCCTGCTGTTCTCGCTTCACTCGTCCCGCCGCGAGACGGCGCTGCGGGCAGCGCTGCACCGGGCGATGCCCGGTCACCTCCCCAGCGTCACAATCGCCACCATGGCCCGCGATTACGCGCATCCCTGCGGTCCCGCAGGCCCGATCTGGGCGCTGTGGACGTTCCACGACGATACCGTGACCCAACGAGTCCGCCTGGGCGACTTGCCCGAACGCGGTCCCCGCATCGCACACCACACCGAAACCGGCCCGCCCTACAACGAAGCCGCCTTCGACGCCAACGACCGGCATGTTCGCGCCATTCTTGACTCGAACCGAGCGAGGGCCGGCGTGACACACTTGACCGCGAGTTCCGATCCGTCGGAGCAGACCATCGTCGAGACCGATTCCTGAACATAGGTGGCCGTAGAATCGACTCGCGTCCGGCTGCCCGATGGTGCGAGCGCCGTGCAGCGGGATCTAAGAAGCTGTCTACGAACCCTTCGCTAAAGCCATGACTGAACCACGATGTAGAGTGCGAAAGACCATGCCAGAGATGGAACTTCATCCACATGCCAGCGTTCTGATCGGGGGACCATGCGAAGCAATGGGAAGGCTGCAGCTAGTAGCTCGACGGCGATCTCAGGGGCAGATGTCGAAAACGTTCGAGCCGCGCTGGCGAAAGAAGTTGCTGTCGCGGCATCCCCCGATGGCTCGATCTCGGTCGCTGTCGGTGCAGATGGCAAGGTCCACCGATGGGTCGTAACCGATCGCGCACGTAGCGCCGATCCCGAGCGGGTTGTGGCCACCGTCATCGAGCTGATCGGTCAAGCCCGCGCCGCAGCCTACAACGCAGTCCGCGCAGGTCTTCGACACGGCGGCGCCAACGAACCCCTTTCCGGTTCAAGCGGTCTCGCGTCTCCGAACACAAGCGGTAGGTCGGCCTACGTCGATGCCGTGGAGTACGACGACTGGCAGAGAGAACAGGGTTTGAACTCACCCATCCGTAACTCCACGAACTGGTGACGATTCGCGAGGGCGTCGGCAGGCGATAGCGATAGGAATCATCGGGCCCTCGGTCGAGTTCGCCCGAAGCCTTGCCCGGAGGTAGGGTACGGCTCGTTGGATACATGTGCGTCAAGGGGGATATGTGGCATCGGAATCGGAGAACTCCACCGAAGTATTCCAGGTGGTCCCCGCAGAGGTCACCGATGCGGGCCAATTTATGCGAATGACCGCCGAAGAACTGATCAACGGCATGCGGTCATTGGACAACGAAGTAGCTGATCTGTTGAAAACATGGCAGGGCCGTTCGGCCACTGACTACAGCGATGGCTGGACGGAAGTTCACAAAGGTGCGAGCGAGGTGCTCCAGGCACTACAGGAAATGGCAGAGCTGCTGGGAGTGACTGGCACGGTCTTCGCCGACATGGATCAGGGCAACGCCAGTGGATTCGGGTCATTGCTTAATCTCCCGCCAGTCTGACTGAAGGAACTCACATGAGTGAGGTGATCTCAGCGACTTTCATTGGTGTCGGCCGTGTTCGAAATGGGTGAGTACGAGTGCGGCTTTGACGATGTCGCCGATTTTCTCGGGGCTGGTGGTGAAGTGGCGCAGGGCGCGCCAGCGTCTCCATCCGACCATTGTCCGTGATCGATGTGGTGGTGGAAGTTCTCAACAGAAATCGGTCCGTCTCTCGCCCCGCGTCAGGTCGAGTTGCTGTGAAGTGGCGGTCTCAACTCAGCCTGACACGCAGGGCTCGGGGATGGATACGGGCTTCCCGTTGTGGAGGTCGTCGAGTTGCTGGTCGGTGAGTTGCCCGGCGTCGATGAGGCGTTGGATGGCCGCGTCGGTCATATGCGCAGGGTCGTCAACGAGGCGTTTGCCGTCGGCCTTACCTTCGTCGCCACCTAGCGAGGCACTGGAGGTGAATGCGATCAGAAGTTGGGAGCGCGTGGCGTTCAATGCATCTCGCGCGGCATTGTCGGCGGTCACGGCAGCGTTGTAGGCGGCGGTGAGGTCCTTGTTCATCTGCGCGAGGTCGCGGGAGTTGCCATCTCCGATGATGCCTAAATCCGCCGTGACTGACCAATGATTGGCTTCGCACTGCGACAAGTATCCTCGGGCCTTCTGCAAGGCTTCAGTGATTGCGGTTTCGCCGTCACGAGCTTGACCAGCGAGCCCGGTCAGCTTGTCGGCCAGGGCTTGTACGGTTTTCTGATCACCGCTGGCGCGATCCTGGGCAGCTGTGGCGGCTTGGCCGTCCCAGTATTGACCGTTGACCTTGGTGACCGAGTCGACGTAAGCGCCGAACACCGTCTCGAGTTGAAGACCGATCGAATCCCACTCGCTCGCGTACTTTCCCAGGATCGATGGGTCGGCACTGCGTAGCCATCCCAGGGGCGTCGTAGTCACTGCCCCGTTCCTACGCCCCAGTCGCCCGTGCCTGTGTTGTAGACATTCACGAAGGAGTCGTAGTTGGTGTCGTCCATGTTCTTGAACTCTTTGGCGCACCCGGTCATGACGGTCGCGGTCTCGTTCAAGCGTTGCTTGGCTGTCTCGATCAGCGCGCCGTACACCACATCAGTGGTGATCGAGCCAGCGGCCTTGGCCGATTCGAGCAGGGTGTCCGCCTTCGGATCCGGTGCGTCCTTGACCTTGATCCCGGCGGCATCCTGGGCGTACCCGTGCAGTGTCGTCGCGAGCTTCTCGAGGATCTCCAAATCGGCCTTGAGACTCATACATCCCCCAAACGCGAAATCTCCGAACAGAACCCAGGTTTCGAATGTCCGTTCTGGTCTGTGCTTGCGCAAACTATATAGCAGCAGTCAGACTTCAACCCTCCACGGCGCGATCTTGAAGCGCCCGGATCGGCAGGGGACCGCACATGCAGGAGATCAGCGATCTGCACTTCGCCAGGGCAGCTCGGCTGTCGGTCGAGGAGGCCGAGCTCTTCCAGATCGCATTGCGGACCCGGACCGCCACCGCGGCGTCCGCTGATCACTCGGTGTCGGTCGACGTCAGTGCCGACGGCACCGTCTACCGATGGCACCTGAGCGAAGCTGGTCACCGCGCTCGACCGGACCAACTTGTCGCCACGGTCATCGAATTGATCGGGAAGGCCCGCGACGAAGCGCGTGACGCTGTTCACGCGGACTTCGGTCTTGACCCGATCCCATCCGCCACGATGCCAGTGGAGGGTGTGCTCGCACGTCCCCCCGTCACGGCCAACGGACCGGAGGCTGACACGAAAGATGAAGCTTGGGACGATGACGAGGACTACTACCACCGTGGCAAGTCCCGCATCGCCGCCGATTAGCCAAATCGAACTATTTTGTGTCCCTCCGGGATTCGAAATCGGTGCCCTCGAAGACCTCCGAAGCCTGCTCGCGGAGTGTGTTCGGCGGAACTGGGGGGTATCGAAGCCGATTTCACCCGGGGGCAGCGGCAGGCGCTAGTCGGTCAGAGGCGTGGAGATCTCTCACCGTGCCGTCGATGTCGAAACCGAGCGAGGTGCGAGCGCTCGATACCGTCATGTCAGCAGCGTACGCATCACGGATATCGCGAAAAGGGCTGGTCGGTCGATGCTTCAGGCGATGTCAATGTCCTTCTGCGGCATGCCGATACAGCATCAGGGCCGCGTGTAGATCGAGTTGGCCTCGCGGGTCTGCCACGCGGCGGCCGGTGAGCGCTTCGATCCGTTCGATGCGGTAGTGGACGGTGTTCACGTGCAGATGCATCGCGGCGGCGGTGCGGGTCCAGGACGCGTCGTTGTCCAGGAAGGTCCGCAGTGTTTCGAGCAGGCGTGCGCCCTTCGCGGTGTCGTAGTCGACGATCGGGCCGATGGTTGCGGCCTGGAACGCTTGCGATACGGCGACGGGCAGCCCTTCCAACAATGTGTCGAGGCTCGTCATCTCCGAGGCCGTGCGGACCCGCGCGCCCGTGCCGGGCGACTGCTCGGCTGCTCCGGCCGCGTAGTGCGCGCGGGACAGTGCCGCCGCGAGCGTGCTTGGGTCGGCGGCAGGGCCGATGCCTACCGCGATCGAGGGGCCTTCACGCAGATCCCGCATGGTCACCAGGCGCTCGGGAATCGTTTCGGTGAGCTGCCGGGCGGGGGCGGTGGTGATGCCGATCGCTTCCCCCGTTCCTGTCGCGCAGGCCAGGAACTGGCTCGTGGAACCCGCCAGTAGTTCATGGACGGCGTCGACCGTCCATTCGGCGGGCACGCCAGGTATACGCACGACCACGGGCGTCAGGTCGCCGTCGACCGTCAAGCCGAAGTCGCGCATGATCGCCGAGATCGCCTGTGCGTCTTGCGCTGCCAATGCGGCGAACAGTACGGGCGCGGCAGCAGCCTGCTCATCCAGCCGGTTCCGGTGGGCGGTGGCCGCGCGGGCCAGTAGGGCCGCGAGGGCGTCGAGTACCGGCTGCTGCCCTCTGCCGACCGCTCGGTCTGTGCGCAGCCACCAGCCGTCGAACGGTGATCGTGGGGCCGGTCCGACGCCCACGCTGGTGGTGCGCGAGCCGAGGTCGGAGCCGGGGGCGCTGGCGGCGATGAGGCGGCCGGTCGCCGATACCAGCGCCAGCGGCGGAAGGCCGAGACGCTCCACCGCGGTGGCGAGGAGGTGATCGAGTGGCGCGTCGGTGGTGATGGCTTCGGATAGTTCATCCATGACCGTGGACGGCAGTGCGGGGCCATCCGATTCGCGCAGGTCGGACCAGAGTCGCAGATAGATGCGATCGACGACGGCCCGAAACGTCGTGGTGCGGGGTGCCGAGAACAGCGGGAGTTGGTGGCGCCGACACGCTTCGACCAACTCGTCCGGTATTCGCCCGTGCGCTCCTTCGCCCGCGATCAACGCGACCGTCCCGGCGGCCCGCGCCGCCGCCACGAACGCGCCGGCCGACTCCGCTTGCTGCGGCTGCCACCAGGCCAATCCGGTGAGCACGATCTCCCCGGCGGACAGGTAGGTCGCCGGGTTTCCGACATCGACGGTGGTCACGCCGGTCACGGTGCGCCGCAGAGCCGATCTCGGCGCCCACAGTGGGACCACGCCGAGGTCGGCGAGCTCCAAGACCTGTTCGACCAGCACGCGCTCAACCAATACCAGACGGCCGCAGGCCATCCGGAGACAGTACCGGCCGGTTTGGTTGATCATCCAAGGTCGGCTCGCGCAGTTCGGATGCGGCGGTGGTGTCGGGCGGTGCGGTTCCGGCGCTGTACTGGGCACGTCTAACGCCGCAGCGGGCGGCCTGTCACGGAGGGCGACATAGCGAATGGACTTGAACACCATCGAGCGCTGGCGACCGGCACGCACGCGCGAGGATCTGGTCCTGGCGCCGGGTGAGGCGTTCCTCGGCGGTGGCACCTGGCTGTACTCCGAGCCGCAGGTGCACACCACCGGTCTGGTCGACCTGGGCGCGATGGGCTGGCCGTCGATCGAGGAGACGCCCGAGGGGCTGCGCATCGCGGGCACCTGCACGGTCGCCGAACTGTCCCGGATCCGCCGCCGCGAGGGCTGGGCCGCGCATCCGATCTTCTTTCAGGCCGCCACCGCGCTGCTGGCCTCGTTCAAGATCTGGAACATGATGACGGTCGGGGGCAATATCGCCCGCTCGTACGCCGCCGCGTCGATGGTGTCGCTGGCGGCCGCGCTCGATGCCACCGCGCTGGTGTGGACCGCGAACGGCGGCCAGTACACGATGCCGGTCGCCGAGCTTCCCACCGGGAACGGGACCAGCCTGCTGCGACGCGGAGATGTATTGCGGTGCATCGATATTCCCGTCCACGCGCTGCGCGCCAACACCGGCTTCCGCAAGATCGCCCTCGCCGAGATCGGCCGCAGCGCCGCGGTGCTCACCGGCCGGGTGGACGAATCCGGCACCGCGGTGTTCACCATCACCGCGGCCACCGCGCGGCCGGTGGTGCTGCGCTATCGCGCCCTGCCCTCGGCCGCCGAACTGCGTACGGACGGCCGCGACGCGGACGGCTATTACACCGATCCGCTGGGCAGCGCCGACTGGCGGCGCGCCGTCAGCGGAGTGCTGCTCGAGGAGATCCGACAGGAGTTGCTGCCATGGAGCTGAACATCAACGGTGAGCCCTGTGCCGCCACCCCGCGCGCCGGTCAGTGCCTGCGCACGTTCCTGCGCGATCAAGGGCACTTCGAGGTCAAGAAGGGTTGTGACGCAGGCGATTGCGGCGCGTGCGCGGTGCTGGTCGACGGGAAGCCGGTGCATTCGTGCATCTATCCAGCGCAGCGGATCGAGGGGCGGTCGGTCACCACGGTGTCGGGTCTGGGCACTGTCGAGGATCTGCATCCGATGCAACGGTCCTTCGTGGACAACTTCGGCTTCCAATGTGGTTTCTGCACCGCCGGGATGATCGTCACCGCGTCGACCCTGACCGGGGACCAGCTCGGTGATATGCACCGCCTGATGAAAGGCAGTCTGTGCCGCTGCACGGGTTACCGGTCGATCCGGCAGGCTATCCGACAGGGCGTCGCCAAGGCTGCGGAATGCGGGGGTGGTGACGAAACACATTGCGGTGCAGGTGGTTCGGGATCCGTTATGTCGGACAACCGGCGATCCGTGGTCGGATCGTCGCCGCATCCACCGGCGTCCGAGCGGGTCGTCACCGGAACCGAACCGTACACCTTCGACGTGGATATCCCTGGCGCACTGCATATTCGAGTGCTCGGCTCCGAGCATGCGCATGCGCGCATCCTCGCCCTCGACACCCGTGCGGCCGAACGGGTCCCCGGCGTCGCGTTGATCCTCGACCACCGCAATGTGCCGAAGACCCGCTACTCCACCGGACAGCACGAACGCCGTACAGACGATCCGCACGACACCAGGATCTTCGACGATGTGGTGCGCTTCCGGGGACAACGCGTCGCGGCGGTGGCGGCAAGCTCGGCGGCCGCCGCCGAGCAGGCGTGCCGCCTGATCAAGGTCACCTACGAGGTGCTGCCCTCGGTGCACGATCCCGAGCTCGCCCGGACACCGGGCGCGCCGCTGGTGCATCCGGAACTGCTGGACGCCGATCAGCCCGCGGAGGAGCTGCCGCTGGATCCCGCGCGAAATGTGGTGGCCGCCATCCACGACGGCATGGGCGGTGACATCGATCGGGCGCTGGCCGACTCCGAGGTCACGGTGTCGGGTGAATGGCGTACCCAGCGGGTCTCGCACATGCAGCTCGAAACCCACGGCAGCATCGGCTGGTTGGACGAGGACGGGCGATTGGTGATCCGCACCAGCTCCCAGGTTCCCTTCCTCACCCGGCGCTGCCTGTGCCGGTTGCTCGAATTGTCAGAGGACCGGGTGCGGGTGTTCACCAAGCGGGTGGGCGGCGGGTTCGGCGGCAAACAGGAGATGCTGACCGAGGATCTGGTGGCGCTCGTGGTGCTGCGCACCCGCAAACCGGCGATCTACGAGATGAGCCGGGCCGACGAGTTCGCGCGCACCTCGGTGCGCCACCCGTTCCGGGTGCGGGTCACGCTCGGGGCCGACCGCGGCGGCCGGCTCACCGCGATTCGGCTCGACGTGCTCGCCGACACCGGCGCCTACGGCAATCACGGTCCCGGCGTGCTGTTCCACGCGTGCGCCGAATCGCTGAGCGTGTATCGGGCACCGGTGAAACGCGTTGACGCCGAGATGGTTTACACCAACAACCTGCCCTCCGGCGCGTTCCGCGGCTACGGTCTGGGCCAAGTGATTCTCGGCATCGAGTCGGCGATGGACGAACTCGCCCTCGCGCTGGACATGAATCCGTTCGAGCTGCGGCGGATCAATATCGTCGGCGACGGCGACCCGCTGATCGAAGCGCACCCAGCAGACGCGGGTCTGATCTACGGCAGCTACGGCCTCGACCAATGCCTGGATCTGGTGCAGCGTGGCCTGGAGTCGGGCAACGGGGCGCCCGCCCCGGAAGGCCCGCACTGGCGGGTGGGCGAGGGGATGGCGATCGCGATGATCGCGACCATGGCCCCGTTCGGACACGTCTCCAAGACCAGGCTGTCGGTGACCCCGGACGGAATCTACACCGCCGCCGTGGGGACCTGCGAGTTCGGCAACGGCACCACCAATGTCCACACGCAGATCGTCGCCACCGATATGTCGACCGAACCGGGGCGGGTGGTGCTCACCAACGCCGACACCGACGGCGCGACCTACGACACCGGAGCCTTCGCCTCGGCGGGAATCACGGTGGCCGGCAAGGCTTTGCACGCCGCCGCCATCGCGCTGCGTGAACTGCTGTTGGGTGTCGCGGCCGAGCTCACCGGGACCGACCCGGTCGACTGTGCCCTGTTCGCCGACGGTATCCGCACGCCCGCAAGGGTTCTCGACTTCGGCGAGGTCATCGAGGCCTGCCCCGAGGCGAACCGTGATGGCGACGCCGCGTTCGCGCGCGGCGAGGAGCTGGGCGAGTTCCGATCGCTGGCGTGGAACGTGCACGGCTTTCGGGTTGCGGTCGATATGCGCACCGGCACGGTGCGAATCCTGCACTCGGTGCACGCCGCCGATGCGGGCACCGTGCTGAATCCTGAACAATGCCGTGGCCAGGTGGAAGGCGGTATCGCCCAGGCGCTCGGCACCGCGATGTACGAAGAGGTCATGGTCGACGAGCGGGGTGTCCTGCTCACTCCGGTGTTGCGCGCCTATCGGATTCCGCAGATGAACGACGTGCCCGAGACCGAGATCCACTTCGCGAAAACCTTCGACGAACTCGGGCCGTTCGGGGCGAAGTCGATGAGCGAAAGCCCCTACAACCCGGTGCCGGCCGCCCTGGGAAACGCGATTCGCCGGGCGATCGGCATCCGCCCTTGCGAGACGCCGTTCTCGCGTGACCGGATCTGGCGGTTGGTCAACGAACCCGAAACCGTCCCGGACTGGGCTCGTTCTGTGCGCGTGGTCACGAACGACGCATCGCGGTCGACCGTCGCCGTCCGATGAGGAAAACAGCGAAGGAACAAGGAGGTAGCGATGCGCGACATCGCCGAACAGATGCTGGAGTGGATGGACGCGGGCGAGCCGTTCGCCGTCGCCTCGGTGATCGGCGTGCGCGGTAGCGCACCACGCGGTCCCGGGGCCGCGCTCGCGGTGCGCGCCGACGGCACCACGCTGGGCAGCGTCTCCGGTGGCTGCCTCGAAGGCACCCTGCACGACAGTGCGCTGGAGGTGCTGCGCACCGGCGAGCCGATCCAGCACACCTACGACCACGATCCGGACGACCCCTTCGCTGTCGGCCTGACCTGCGGCGGCGTCATCGAGGTCCACGTGCAGCGATGCGATCCGCACCGCGACGCCGTGTTGGCGACCGCGCTGCGTGCCGCCGGGGCCGGCACGTCCGTCGCGGTGGCACGGGTGCTGAGTACCGGAGCGATGATCGCGGTATGCCCCACCCACTTCGAGGGCAGTGCCGGTGACTTCGAGGGCAGTACCGGGGACACCGTCCTCGATTACCGCATCGCGCACGCCGCGCGTGCGATGCTCGCGCAGGGTAAGACCGGCCTGCGTGAGATCCGGGACCCGAGCGGTGATCGCGACCATCGGATCTTCATCGAATGCTGGTCAGCGCCACCGCGAATGCTGGTGTTCGGCGCCATCGACTACGCCTCCGCGCTGGCCCGCATCGGCAAGTTCCTCGGCTACCACGTGACCGTCTGCGATGCCCGCGCCGTCTTCGCCACACCGGACCGCTTCCCCGATGCCGACGACGTCGTCGTGCAATGGCCGCACCGATATCTCGCGGAGCACGAGATCGACGAGCGCACGGTGATCTGCGTGCTCACCCACGACGCCAAATTCGACGTCCCCGCCCTCGAACTCGCCCTCCGCGGCAGGGCCGGATACGTCGGCGCACTCGGTTCGCGCCGGACCCACGACGACCGGATGCGGCGACTGCGCGCCGCTGGACTCGATGAGCACGAGCTTTCCCGCCTGCACTCACCGATCGGTCTCGATCTTGGTGCGAGTACTCCGGAGGAGACAGCGGTGTCCATCGCCGCGGAGATCATCGCGGCCCGCACCCGCGCGACGACGCTACCGCTGGCCGACTCCGAGGGACCGATCCGCGCGCTGGTCTGATCGATGCCCGCCGAACCCTGTGCCGGAATCGTTTTGGCCGCGGGCGCGGGAACCCGCTACGGCATGCCGAAGGTGCTGGCCGAGAACGGGTCCTGGTTGCGGGCTGCGGTCGACGCGCTCCGCGGCAGGGAATGTGACCGGGGGTCGTCGCTCGGAGAGACCGGGCCCTCATCGAGTCTCGCCCACATCCTGGATTGTCTCGCGATCCTCGGGCATACCCATTCCAGAAGGCGCGCAACCCATTTGGGCCCCGGACTGGGCGATCGGAGTGAGCGCCTCCCTGCGTGCCGGTCTCGTCGGCGTGGTGGGCCTCCCGCAACTCGGTGATCCAGGCACGAAATCGGCTGCCTCGCTTGCTGGCACCACCCGATTCGCGGCGGTCATGCCGGTGGATACTCCCGACGTCGGGCCCGCTGCGGTGAAGCGGGTCGTCGCTGCGGCGCAGGACAGTTCGGCAGGTTTGGCGCGAGCGGTGTTCGAGAAACGGGGCGAGACTGTGGCGCTAGGTATTCCGTTACTTGCCTTTCGCAAATCGGGTGGGGCGGACCGATTTCACCGAATTCGAGACGGATCGATGGCGCGATCGGGTGGATCTGCGCGGTGATCGACTACGCCACGAAATACTCCCTTGGCCGAGGTGCTTGGCTGGTCGGGGGACGTTCCTAGCGCGGAGCCGCTGCGGCGCGCACCTAACCACCGTCATCCTCCTCTCGCCCTAGGCCATTCTTGGAGGTTGTGATCTGCCAGCAGGCTATCCTGCTCTATAGGTGCCTTGAGCTGGGGTGCTAGCTATCAGCAACCCCTGGATGATGCGAACCCGCGACCGGCGACCTGGGGTTTCTCTGTTTCGGCGGGTGGGTACTTGGCGTGGGTACCCGGCCTGACCTGGGTAAAGGTCAAGCCTGGTGAGCGCCCCCGGCGGGGCACGACATGGATGGGAACAGGACCGACCAGCATCTTCTTGCTGGTCGACTGGTCATCGAAGCCGATTTCGCCCTGAGTAACCGCAAAGCACCCGGAGGCCCGCAGCGTTGAGACTACCGGGTCACGATGGGGCGTTCGATCAGTTCGGATGCACTACTTCTGTCGCGACGCCTGCCATCTGGTGATCTCCCACAACACCTCGGCTTGGCGTCGCGCCAGCACCTCACCGTCGAGACCTTCAGCGACCACGATCTCGAACTCCGCCTCCAGCGGCTGCCGTCGACGGCCTCCTCCGCGAGCGGGGGACGAAGAATCCCGGGGAACGTTGCTATCGGCCATACCTCCGTTATGCGCGCAGGTCGGTCTTCTGTGAAGGTGACAGCCTTGTACACGTACGAGTCCTGCTGATGTCCCACTCGGCACCACATCGCATCCCCGGCCAACGTCGGCAGCCCACCGACGTTGGCCCCCGAGTCAACCGTTTCGACGAGCGATCAGCGGCATTTCCGGATACTCGTGCGCGGCTGTCGATCTCGATGGGTGTCTCCGGTCGTGGTGATCGTCCGGCTTGGGGACCGCGGAGCCGGCGAGGCGCGTGGCAGGCGGAGCATGGGTCGGGCATGCGGTATCGGCGGACACGATTCGGCAGACTCTGGTTGCCTCGGAAGGCGCCGCACCCGTTGCACCGTGTTGCGGACCACTATTGGGCGGTCCTGCTGGGACACGAGGTGCTGAACGATTCGGACCGATCCCCGGTGCCGGTGCCCGTCGGATCAGGTGTGGAATGGATGGACTGCTGATGGTTATCGGTGGACGGAGCTGTGTCGGCTGCTGAACCGAGTGTGGGAGCGAGTGGTTAGTCGTGGCGGCGCCGCTCGTGGTCTTCCCAATCGCCTAGACGGCGGTCACCGAGCCTCACCTCCGGCGCGACCGCCGCGATGTAGTCGAACACCTCGGACCAGGGTGGCTGGCGGTCGCCGTCGGGGTAGGGGATTGGATACGGATTCGCCAGGGCTGCTTGCATCCGGCCTTTGGCGTGGACGTAGCGGATCGGTACGTCTTTGCGTTCTACCAAAAGGACCTGCCGGTATTTCCGCCGCATCTCGTGGTCGGAGTACTGCTGGGTTTCGATCATCGCCAGGGTTCCCATCGACACCGACGCGATGTTCGACCACGGCTGCAGGCCGTGGGCGTATTCGATGCCGTCGGGCCGCACCCACATTGTGGTCAGCCGCATTCCGATCAATGCGACGCGTAGGAGCATGATGACGACCAGCCCAGCGGCCAGGAAAAAGAAGGCGTACGCGACGAGATGGTCGTCGTCGGCATGCCAGAACAGACCGAACGCGGCGCCGATCGCGCCGAACACGGCGGCGATGATCCCGAAGAAACGCAGTACCGCGTACGTTTCCGGACCGAATGCCATTCGCACACGGATCTTTTCGGGAAGCTGACGATCACCCGGCGCACTCATCGATAACAACCCTATCGGTCCGTGTACTCTGCGTTCTCCGTTGGACGCCGACCATCGTTCCTCGCCATGGCCTCTACACCAGTGCGTCTCAGAACCCTCCCACATGGCACGGATCACGTCCACTTCCACAAGCAGTCGATCGACAAGTCGGATCGTGAACAACGCCCGGACCCGACATTTCGCGGGTAGGTCAATCAACAAGGGCGACAGGCGATCACGAGTCGGCTCGCCTGACGTTCCCGCTGATCCGGAGGCGCCGCCGGACGTAGTAGATCCACTTCGGCCAAACCGTGCGTCGCACCCTACGGCCTGGTTCCTTCGAATACCTGGTCGTCGGATTCTTCACCGCCGAGGTCGGCCCGCAACGCTGGGACAAGTACTTCGGCGTCTCGACCCCACAGCTGTCCTTCCAGGCGATGTTCAACCACGCCGCGGCCATGCGCACCGGCGACGACCGCAAACCCGGTGGCGCACTTGCGTGTTTCGCGGGTGGCGCGCACGCCGACGCCCTGTTCGCCCTGTCCGACGAGGAAGTCGTCTCCCGCTTCACAAAGGACCTGCTCACAGTCTTCCCCGAACTCGAAGGCAAGCTAGGCGAGGGCATCGTGCGCCGCCACCATCGGGTAGTGCCCTTCTGGGCAGCCGGTCGAAAGACCTCCCTCCCGGCCCTGCGCGCCCCACTCGGCAACATCTACCTCGCCGGCGACTACCAGCTCGAATTACCTTCCCTCGCCGACGCCGCCGAATCCGGCGAACAGGCAGGCAAAGCCGTTCTCGCGAGCCTGCCCCAAACCTCCTGAACCGAAGCGGCCCCACATATCAAAGCGCAAAGTCAGCCGCGATCACCAACCGACCAGCAAGAAGGTGCTGGTCGGTCCTATTCCCATCCGCATAGATCCCCACCCGGGGGCGCCATCAGGAACCAGCATTCCTGCCGCACGGGCGTGGTTTTTGAATCGGCGGAAATCTGGTGGCAACGCAAAACCCCAGGTCGCATATCGCAGGTTCGAACCATTGGAGTTGCCGTCAGCAAGCACTCCAGCTCAGAGCGGCTATAGCGAAGTATGGCCAGCGAAGCATTGCGTCCGTGACGACCACCGCTCATCAATCATCCAGCCGCACAGCGTGACCGCTTCGAACCGCGCAACGATATCGGCGCGGACCGCGCCGCGCTCGATGAGCTGGTGCAGGACGTGTTCGACCTGGGTGACGCGGGGTTCGACGGCGCGGGTCACGACGTGGGCGAGGAGTGCGGGCACGCGTTCGGCTTCGCTGATGAACCCGCCCTGCACGAAATCGGCCGCGCCGCAACAAAAACGGCAGGTAACCTGACTTTGCTCAAGATCGCTGATCTTGGGTAGGGTGCTGGCTGTTGAGCTGCGGTTTCGTCGTGTGAACGGCGAAAATCTGCGCACTAAGCCGGCCGGTCCTAGGGGTCTGCCCATCGCTTCCCGGTTACGGCTTCAACGACAAGCCGGGCGTTGTTCGTCGACGAGGTCCGGTCATTCTTCCAGCTGGTCCGCTGATGGTCACCCGTACTCGGTAAGCGGCTGGCTAAAGATCAACAAGTGCCCATCGGGTGTCCGTACGTTGAAGTCGCGCATCCCGTAGGGCCGGTCAGCCAGTGGCTCGACGATGTCGGCGCCGCGGGCGCGCAGCTCGTCGTGGCAGGAATCGACGTCGTCGACGACAACCACCACCCTGGCCGGGCCGACGCTGCTTTCGGCGTATAGGTGGAACTCGGCGGTGTCGCGGATCACGGCCGCGTAGCTAGGTGGGGTCTCCCAGGTGAATATGGTGTCGAATCCGAGCACGTCCGTGAAGTACGACCGCGCTGCCTGCACATCTCGGCACGGCAGCACGGGAACCGCCACCCGCATGACCATTCCGTCACCTTAGCTGACTTTGGCTCAAGATCGTCGATCTTGGGTAGGGTGCTGGCTGTTAGCGGTTCCTCTCGGTGGTAAGGGGAAACTCTGCACGTTCACGGCAGGGCCTGCAGAGGCGGGCCGTGCGGTGAACGGAATTCCGTACCGATCGTGAGATGTGTTGCGCCACAAGAATCACATTCCAAATGCGCGCCTCAGCGAGAATGCTCGCTCATCGGCAATGCAGGATGTTGAGATGTCATGTGGCCGAGGCCATGAACGCCGCGAGGATGTAGTTGGGGTGGCGGTCGAGGTTGGTGCGGGCGCGGTCGTAGCGCATGGTGGTGCGGGGGTCGGCGTGGCGGGCGGCGATCTGTACGTCGCGCAGGTCGACTCCGGCGTCGAGCATGGTGGTGACGAAGGTGTGACGCAGCATGTGGGGATGCATACGCGGTAGCCGGACGACCGAGACGTCCGCCAGTCGCCGCAAGCGCCGGGTGGCGCAGTGGCGGTCCATCCGCCTTCCTGCGGGCGGCAACGGAATCAACGCGATCTTCGAGCCCCTGCCGAGGACATGCAGGACGCGATGGCCGTGTTCCTCACCGAGATCGGTGACATCACAACGGCATGCCTCACTGATACGCAGACCGAGGAGTCCGAGCATGGCGACCAGCGCGAAATCCGGCGGGTTGTCCGAGTCTCGGGAGGCGACCAGCAGGGCCTCGAACTGGAGGTGTGAAAGTCCCAGTGTCGGAGACTCGTTCGACACGCGCGGCCGGCGCACGTATTCGGCGGGCGAGTGGTCGAGCAAGCCGTCGATCACGCAAGGGCGGTAGAACCCCGCCACGACCGCCAGACGGCGGGCGATGGTGGCGGGTTTGAAGTGGCGCGTCTCCCGCATCCACATCGAGTAGTGCTCGACCTCGGTCCGCGTCACCGCCAGGGGATTCAGTTCCCGCTCGGTGCACCACGAAAAGTAAAGGCGCAGATCCGATCTCGTATGGACTCGCGAAACGATGGAGAACCGTGCCAGGTACGCGAGCGACGCCAGCCGCAGCACGAGATCATCACCAGCGAACGAGACATCCAGGTCGGAGGAAGTACCCATCCCTCACGATGGCCCTGTACGGACAACTCACCGAAGCCAGACACGAACCGCAGAGCGCATGGCTCACCGCCACGGCAGAACATCCTGCATTGCCGACGAGAGGATGACGCCGCGAGCTGATCAGTCGCGGTATATCGCCACGTAAGCGTTGGTGGCTGTTCCGATACTGGTGGGACCCAAGCACGTGGCCGTGCCCTGACCGGTCGGAGCGAAGGAGCCGCTCCACGAACCCCGGTAAGGACCGATGGCCATGAACGGAAAAGCGTCCGGTATACCGTGCAGGCCGACGCATTCCACGATCAAGGCGTACTCCCGGCCAGCTGGTGCGTCTGCGTCGTGGCATGTCGCTGTCGCGCCGAACAGGTCCCGAGTGACGACACAGTCCTGCGGGGAGGCTTGGGCTGTCCCGGAACCGATTACCGCCGCAAAGCCCAGAACCGACACGGCCGCGACCGCGACTCGTGAGGCGACGACTGTCGTTCTTCTCATTCGAACTCCTCCCGTGAGTTATCCGATCATCGGATGCAGACCCAGGGGCGTTACGACCGGAGCACCGGCCGCACCGGGGGCCGTTCCTCGTGATCGTGGGTGCTCGGCTTCACCCAGGCGTGCCCCCCACGGCCGTCACCGCGATTTCCACCGGAGCCAGACATCGGTGCCCTCGACGCGGTAACGATCCCCGCTGTCGACCTCCACTCGCCCAAGAGTTTTTGTCCTCCTCGAGGCGGCCCCTGGCGGTGCGGCTCGCGCAGGTCGGTCGGTTTGTCGTACCGAGCGTCGATACCGCGGTAGCCCGGATGGCTATCCGTCCCCGCTGTTCCAGCCCGATAGCGCTGATCCCAGTCGACGAAGGCCGCCCATTGCTCGAACTCCCACGCGACCGCCTCCTCGCTGGCTGGCCACACCCGGAACTCCGCGGCTCCGGCATCGTCGGCATCGCAGTCTCCGCGATCGAAATAGTGTGGCCGCCCGCCGATCTGGGCAACGCCGGAGCGCGGCCCGTTATACCATTCCAACTCGATCACTACGTGCTCGAACCCGACAGCGATCAACTGCGCTTCGTCCCATTCGACGACCACGCGCGGATGCTACTGCCGAAAGACCGCCCAGCCAACCACGTTTCAACACGGTGACCGGTGCGGCCCGTCGAGCCCGGCCAGCTGTCAGGCCGCCACTGCGAACATCCTCTATCGCCGCTGCGCGGGCGTTCCGTCCTGCGAGATCGACTGTGTCGCAGAACATCCGGACACACCGATGACCGAGTATCCAGTCGTCGGTCAGATGCGCGAGTATGGCGGGATGGCGAGCGACAATCTCATGCTCATCCACGATGCCGCGCTCCTTGCCCGGGGCGAACGGGTTCTCGGGGCCGAGTTCACAGCGACGCACGAGCGGGTTATGCAGGTCACGGAGTTGACCTCCCGTCTCAACATCCTGCCCTTCGACGAGGAGACCGGAAAGGCAGCCCTGCTCGAACAGATCCTGGGCCGCCCTCTCCCAGCAGGAGTACGGATTCCCGCCCTTCTACACCGACCATGGACTGCACCTCGACTTGGCCGAGCGCGTGTTCATCAATCAGGGGTGTACTTTCCTGGACTACGTCGGTATCCGGTTGAGCAGGGGTGTGATGGTCGGCCCGAAGGCCACCTTCATCACCATCGGCCACCCGGTAGACCCGCAGGAGCGGCGCCGATTCCTCACCGGTGCACCGATCAATGTGGCGGAGAACGTCTGGATCGGTGCCGGGGCGATGATCCTGCCCGGGGTCAGCATCGGACGTGACGCCGTGGTCGCCGCAGGTGCAGTCGTGGCCGAGGACGTGCCAGCCAGGAGCTTGGTGGCCGGCCCCAAGGCCGCGGTGCGCCGAGAGTGGTAGCGCGAGGCAGCAGCGGCTCCATCGTCCTGCTGAACGCACTACTCTGCCGCATCCCGCGCTGACCGAAGCGGCCAGCGCGGCGCGGCGGAAGATCAACCGGCCGTGCCGAACTGACCCGTCCCGGACATCCGCCATTGCCGAATGCCGAATGTTCGGCGGGCGAGGCCGTCCTGCATTCATGGGGAGTTCTGCGATGGCAGGATGGGGTGTGCGGTGAGATGTCAGGTCTCGCAGAAGCGAGCACCGGGTCTTGGAACGGCGGCTGCGGCGGGGCGCCGGGCGTGGCGATCGTGCAGGGGGGAATCGTGACCGAGTCGATCTTGTTTTTCAGCGGTTCTGTTGTGACGTTTGACGACTCAGCTCCAGCTGCCACCGCCGTACTCGTTCGTGACGGTCTGATCGCTGCGGTGGGTGGCGACGTCGAACTTCGCGAATATGCCGCTGGTATGGGCGCGACCGAAGTGGATCTGCGTGGTGCGGCGCTGCTTCCGGGGTTTGTCGACGCCCATCACCACTTCCTGTTCGGCGCATTGGGCCGCCGCAGCCCTGACCTACACCAACTCCCCGCAGGCTCGGGGATCCGAGACGGCCTCGGCCTGGTCGAACACCACGTCCTCAACACACCCGGAACCGGGTGGGTTCGACTATTCGGCTACTCACCCCTGGATCTGCGTGAACACCGCCACCCGGCCCGCCGAGAGCTCGATGAGATCTGCCCCGATCGGCCGCTGCTGGTCATTGCGCTAGGCATGCATTCTGGAGCACTCAACAGCGCCGGGTTCGACGCGATGGGGTGGCTCCCGCCACGATCGATACCGGCTGGCGGTCGGATCCCTCTCGGACGCAACGGATTACCGCGCGGTACGGTGACTGATGCGGCGCTGTACCTTGCCGAGGCCACATCCCGAGGATCGCAGGTAACAAGCGGTGGCGATGCCTGGCTCATCGAGGCCCGGTCACACGCGCAGGATCTCGCGGCGGCCGGAATCACGCGAGTAGGCGATGCGGCGGTCTCACCGGAATTCGACGTCCTCTACCAGCGCGCGGTCGCTGGCGGCACATTGCCGATCACGGTGCATCGCATGCCCATCGCGACACAGTCGCTGATGACACCGCGCACGACAGGCCCGGCCACCGGCTGCGGTCCAGCCCGCAGCCCGGTCGGCGCGGCGAAATTGTTCCTCGACGGCGGCGAGGACTGTGCGGTGTGCCTGTCGATCCGTGAATCGGTCCACATGCTGGGCCGGCTCGTCACCCTGTCGAGAGGCGGGCACGGCCTTGCCGCGATCCGCGCAGCAATGTCTGGCAGAATCGCTCGACCTCGCGGCGACCTCAAGCTGCGGCACGGCACGCTGTTCTGGGAGCGGCACGCCCTGGAGTCGGCAATAACCACCGCGGCCGAATTCGGACTGCAAACCGCCCAGCACGCCCTGGGCAATGCCGCGATCGACCAAGCAACCCGGGCGCTCGACGCCGTTCACCATCGTATCGACGCGCTCCCGGGGAGACCTCGGATCGAACACGCACTGTTCTGCGGACCCACACTCGCCGCCCGCGTCGCTGGTGTCGGCGCGGTCGCGGTGGTGTCACCGATCTGGTTCGAGGAACTGGGCGCATCGTTCCGTGCCGCAGCCTCACTCATGCCCGACTTGCCGCCGATGCCGCTGCGCACGCTGATCGATGCGGGGGTCATCCTCGCCGGTTCCTCCGACTACCCGTCCGCCGACTATCGTGTGCTCCCCGCTGTCCAGGCCGCCGTGACACGCACCGTCGCCGGCGGAGAGCAATACGCCCCGCAGGAAGCGATCACCACAGAGCAGGCCCTACGCGCCTACACGATGGGATCGGCGACCGCACTCGCCGTTGCAGACACAGTCGGCAGCATAACCGTGGGAAAGCAAGCCGACCTGGTCATCCTCGACACCAATCCGCTCGGGGTCGATCCATCCGACATCGCCTCCATCCAGGTTCTGGTCAGTGAGCATGCGCGTGTAGACGACGTCGGACAGGTGCCGTTTCAGCGCGCGCAGGGCTTCTTTCGAGGTCTTTCCGGCTGCTCGTCGGGTGTCGTAGTAGGCGCGGCCTGCGGTGAGGTGGCGTAGTTGAACGACGGCCATGATGTGCAGGACCCGGTTGATTCGGCGGTTGCCAGCGCGGGTGAATCCCCCCGGGTTTCATGCGCACCCGGCACCGAGGTCGGCGTAGGTCTCGGCTTTGTGCAGGTGGGCCAGCACGAGCAGGGCTTGACGGCCCGGATCGAGCTTGCGCCAGGCCGAGCCGATCGCGCGGCGGTACCGACGGATCAGCCCGGCGACGAAGTGGAGAGTCTGACGTGACAACGGCAGCGCGGAACGGTAGAACAGCAACGGAAGCCCCTGGGGTACAGCGAGTTTTAGTCGACAGCCGTACTACCAGGTGCTTCCTCATGCCCGGCGCAGACACGCCGTACCCAGTCCCGTTGTCTACCAACAACATCCAGTCAGGATGAAAACGGCTCACTGAGGTGATCTCATCAACTTCGGTGTGTGCTTGAGGGATTCGGGCATTCGGGAGTTTCGGGACTTGCCCGGTCATGGGCGTGGAGTCCCAGGTAGACCGGTTTTCTCCCACAGAATTCCGATGCCTGAAGGACTCCACGTGATCGCCTATCGTGCCATGCTCGACGTGTCCCGGGAGCTGGTCTGCCATGTTTCGCGGTTGCTGGCCGCCCAACGGCGAGCCCGGGGCACCCGCCGCGGTGCCCGGGCGCTGACACCGTTTCGGCAGGCGATGTTCGTGCTGGCCTGGTTCCGTAAACGCGAGGACATCGCGGTGCTGGGCGCAGGTTTCGGTATCAGCCGCTCGACCGCCTTCCATCCGACCATTGTCCGTGATCGATGTGGTGGTGGAAGTTCTCAACAGAAATCGGTCCGTCTCTCGCCCCGCGTCAGGTCGAGTTGCTGTGAAGTGGCGGTCTCAACTCAGCCTGACACGCAGGGACATCCCGACACTGCCCCTCACGCGATCGTTCCGCTGGCAGACGGAAGAACAGACCGAGCTCGCCAACAACCTCCGAAACGGGATCGGAGTCACCCTCCCCGCTGATCGGGACGACGTCGACGTAGCCCTCGCGCTGCTCTGGAAGGACCTCTGGGCCATCGGGGGCGGCGTCCTCCCACTCGCCTACCACTCGTTCAAAGGTGGGTACGAAGAAGCCGCCGCGACCCTGCTGCTCAACCACGTCACCCGCAACATCCTCGACCTCGACGCCACCTACCTAGGCGATGCGCTCACGGCGCTCAACATCGAGGATCGCGACGTTGTCCGGCAACTTGAGCCTGATCTGCAGCAGGTCATCGAGATACTCAAGCCCGGCACCCCCGCTGCCACAAAGGCTGCGTACAACGCGCTCGTGGCAGTCATCGGCACTGTGTCCGCCCGGAACCTCCGTCCGCCGCACGCAGCTCACACCAGGCGGCTCGCCATGCTTCAGTCGCGCATGACTCACCCCGGACGTCCCGTACCGGGCCTCACCACTCACCAAGCCAAGGGAGGGGAATGGGACATCGTCGGTGTGTACCTCAGTGACAGCGAACGCAAGGCACTCAGCGCTGGGCTCTCCGTCACCCAAGACACCCACCGAAAGATCTACGTCGCAACTACTCGAGCCCGTCACCGCACCATCGAGGTGTTCCCGGGGCCGATGTGAGGGGGACAGGACGCTGCTTGCAGCCGCTGACGGACAAGGGTCGTGCCCAGTGTCCCGGATTTCGGAATGACTTGGGCGGTAGGCGAGTTCGAATTTCGGCACAGTCATTCGGAATCGTGAAGTAGGCGAAGGGGTGCTGCGTCGCTAATGATTCTGCTGATGGTCGATCGACTTCGTCGGAGATCGTGGGAGATCTGGGTGGGGGTCTGTCCGTGGTCGTAGTGGCGGGTGAGGATGGCGGCGACTTCGTTCGGGTCTCGGCGGTGGGCGGGGTCGCGGTCGCAGATCGTGGCCGCGATCCGCGACCACCGCGGTATCGGCGGTCGGTCGGCGGTGGGTGTATGCACGCCTTCGAGTGTGGGGTCCGCAAGGTTGTCGGCGCCCGCTCGGGTTTGGTTCGGAGGGTCCGCTCGGAGATCAGTTGTGTCCGTGGTCAGTTCGTCGGAACCAGTGCTGCCCATGTTCGTATCCAGGCCGGTTGCAGAGGTGTGTCTCTGCGTATGCGGGAGTCGGCGGTGTGCGCACGCGAGCAGGGCGATGGTTGCCTGGGCCATCGACCCTTCGACGATGACGGGCCATAGCCATGCTTGCTGTTCGGGCACTGCGGCCGAGATGGCGAGATCGCGGAGCGCGGTGAACGACAGCCGGAACGCGCCGACGGCGATCAGCATGGTCATCAGTGTTGCGAGCAGTTGTGCGAACCTTGCTCGCGCGTGTGCACGCAGCAGGATCGTGGCTCCGTGGATTGCGCCGGGTAGCGCGATCGGCGGCACGATCGCGACTACTGCCGCCACTGTTGGCCTCGTGCTTGCGTGCAGTACGGTGTGGGTCGCATTGCCGGTGATGCTCACCGCCGCCGAGAGGGCGAGCATCGTCCAGAAGAATTTCGTGTGTGCACGCTGGTCGGGGAGGCTGTCCGTATCGGCGTGCATAGGGGCAATGCTCGACGTGGTGGTGAGCTGGTCAGTGTTGAGGGTGATCGGCATCGTTTTCGTCCTTATTCGACGTGAAGCTGAGATTTGCTGATCGATTGCCTGAATCGACAAGTCATCTTTTGGCGCGGCGTGTCGACACACCGACCGCTGGACTAGTGAGCGGTGCGTGGTCGCCCTGCTGGGCGCATCGGGGTGCCACGGTTGTTGAGGGCGCGGTTGATGCTGCTCGCGGGGAATCCGGTGAGCTTGGCGCAGGCGCTGAGAGAGTGGCCGACGAGGTAGAGCTGTTCGGCGCGGTCGATGTCGGCTTCGGTCATCGACTGGTAGCGCCGTGGGACGCGGCCCTTGGTGAGCAGTTCGAGGATCGCGCTCTTGGATGCGCGGTAGCGGCGGGCGAGTTCGGCGGTGGATGCACCGTCGCGGTATGCCTGGATCAGCTCGTTCTTTTCGGTGCGTGAGAGTCGGCGTTCGAGCCGCTGGGTCGGACGGGCCACAGCCGGCGTATGTTTGGAGGGACGATGGCGACGTCGGACTGTTGAGGCGTCCTGAACCTGAGATTTCGTTAGGGCTGCTTCGAGTTTCTGCAGGTCAGCGCGGTTCGAATAAGATCCCGCTAGGTCCACCCAGAGAGAAGTCGCAGGTCAGAGACTTCTCTATTCTCGCTCGTACTGCGTGCTCGGTAGTAGCCCTTTGAGCTGCAATAACAGGGCTACCGGCGGTTCGAACCCCTCAGGGTCCTTGAGCCTGAAGGTAACTGACGTGATCAGTGTGGCGAGCGGTCAGTGTGGAGTTGGCGGTTCCTGCGATGAGTCTGGTCACTCGGGTGGACGGGCCGCGCGGGTTTGGTCGTTGTCGGCCTTCTCCTTGGCGATTTTGATGATTGCCCGACTGAGCCTCTGTAAGTCGGGAGGGTCCCTCAGTTCGCTGGTCACGACGATGCGGTGTTCGCGCTTTCTGGAGATACCCGCTTCCTTTCTGTGAGCGGTTGCCCGACATGGTCACTGGGTGACGGCATTGGATGCGGTCAATTGGTCAGCTGTTGTTCCCAGTCTGCGAAGCGCAGCCGCATCGCTGCGACGGCGTCGGTGGTGACCTCGTAGGGAGTGAAATCTCGGTCGGGTATTCGTCGCAGGTAGAACAGAGACTCGGCGAACATGCCCCGGTCGAATCCGGGATTGTGTTCAGCGGCGATCGTGAGCAGCTGTTCGCGGGTATAGCGCCCGCTGGCCAGGATGGCGTCGATGTCGAGGTAGTCCCGAGGTGCCCACCGATTGAACAAGGCGTCCATTTTGCCAGCGACCGCGTCGTCGGGGTGTAGGACCGGTCACCAGCAGCACGGGAGATCGGGCTCGCCAGAAAACGCCGAGGTCGACTTTGGCAGCGTGCTCGTCCGGGAAGATGACTGTCATCTGGACCAGGTCGGGGGTTCGTCGTACGACATCGACTGCGAGCCCGACACTTTCAAATGCGGAGATCACGTCATCGGCCACCTCGCCTGGTGGACCGCGGACGTCGGAGAACAAGTCGACATCCTCTGACGGCCGCGAGCACATGCCGTGCAAGGCGACGGCGTGACCGCCGCCGAGGACGAATCCGCGATTGCCGACGGTGGCGAGTGCGATGCGTGCCAGTTCGTGTTGGCGGGGATCCATCAGGCGGCGGTCCGCAGCTGTGGGAACTGTTTTTCCCACAGGGCGCGGACGAGCCGAGCGGGCCGCATCTGGTGCCAGATCGCAGCCAACACCCGTCCGTTGACCAGCTCTTCCAAGTGCTGTTTGGTTCCTTCCTCGAGGACGATCTTGTATACCGCTGTGCGGTCGTATTCGTCGTCGAGGTCGAACTCGGTTCGACCACCCCAGGCCAGCTCGACCGGTAGCCTCAGCACTCCGTGTTCCGGGCCGTGCAGTTCAGCCAGGGAGTCGACGACCTCGTAGGGCTTGACCTCAGCGAAACTGAACGGTGTCGAGATGCGCTCGGACATGCTCACAGTGTGCCGCAGACCTCCTTGCGGGTAAACCGACCGGCGGATTACACGCGGCGCTGAGTCCTTAGTGAACCGGGAGGTCTACCGATCAGGCGTGCGTTGCGTGGAACAGGTCGACAACATCCTGGCGTCGAAGTAGCTTTCCATGGCTTGGCGAGAGTAGTTGTGATAGCCAATCGCACTGGGGCAGAGTCGACTCGACGGCTTCGCGTGCCATGCCACGTTCCTTGGCGCTGCCCTTGCCATAGGCCGACACGTAGGTGGTGAATCGGGAGGCCATCTCCTCGAAGAGGGTCTCGATGGCGATCCCGCAGATCTCGCGGTACAGGCCGGTTCCACCACCTGCTGCTCTCGGGATTCGAAGCGTGAAGAGGCCCGCGAGTGGTTGCTCGGCCAAGTGTGCATCATCGAATATCACCAGTTCTGGCTCGACCTTGGGGCTGTGATTGAAGTACGCCCAGTAGTTCATCGCGCCTACTGCCTGCGCCTGGTGGTAGTCGGCGACGCGAGCCCCCGGATAGTAGCCACTCTCGAACCGGTGCACATCGATGCCCGGTAGCGTGCATCCCTCAGCTTGGACCTGTGTGGCAAGAAGTTTGTTGCCGGTCAGGTATGCGACTGACATGCCGTTGTCCAACGCCCAGTCTGCGATCAGGAGTGCCATGAGGGTCTTGCCTTCGCCGGTCGGAAGTTCGACCGCGATGTCGGGAGTGGCATCATGATCCAGCTCGGCGAAGCGTTCGAGCACGTGCGCCTGTGCGGGGCGCAATGTCGAGAACCGCTTCGAACTGAGACCAGCCAGGCGATCCGCGAAGTTCAACTCGGCCATTGATCAAGTCTCGCCTACTCGTGCCTGGCGGCCAATGCCATCATGTGCCAGGTGTCCGGCGGAATTGACCGCCGACCGGCTAGGGACGTGGCGTTGAGGCTTATCCGCAACGAGCGCGAGTGAATGGCGGCGCCTCGGGCGGCAACGTTCGCCGCGGCGCGGGGCGTGTGGCGGGCGTTTCGTCTCAGAGCGCTGTCGGATGCCCACGCAGTCTGGGCCCGCGGCTGGGCTGGGTTGAGGTTGTCTGGGGGGGGGGGTATTGCGGGGTGCCATTGGTAAGTTTAGGCTTACGGTTCGTGGAGACTTACCAAAGTGCGGCGTTGGATGCGTTGGGGGATCCGACCAGGCGGGCGATTTTCGAGCGGCTGGGGCGGGGGGCCTGTGCTGTTGGTGAGTTGGCGGCGGAGCTGCCGGTTAGTCGGCCTGCGGTTTCGCAGCATTTGAAGGTGCTCAAAGGGGCGGGGCTGGTGGTTGACGAGGCCATTGGTACGCGCAGGGTGTATCGGCTGGATCCACAGGGGATCGAGGGGCTGCGGGCGTATTTCACTCAGTTCTGGGTGTCGGCTACCGCGGCGTTTTCCGAGGAAGTGAATCGGCGCGCTCGCCAGGAGCGCACGGCAGAGGAGAAATCATGACGCAGTCGTTGAGTGACAAGGACGTTCGGGTCGAGTTCGTGGTCGAGGCGCCGCCGGATCGGGCGTTCGAGGTGTTCACCGTCGGCATCGACAGTTGGTGGCCGCGGGCCCATCACATCGGCGCGGGCGATCTCGTGGAGGAGGTGATGGAGCCGCGGCCGGGTGGACGCTGCTACGGGCGGGAGGCCGACGGGACCGAATGCCCGTGGGGCACAGTGCTGGAGTGGGATCCGCCGCACCACGTCGCCTTTTCCTGGCAGATCAGCCTCGACTGGAAATACCAGCCGGACCCGGCCCGGGCCAGCCGCGTCGACGTGACGTTCGCGCCGGAAGGATCGGATCGCACGCGGGTGACGCTGGTGCACTCCGGCTTCGAGCGGCACGGCACGGACTGGGGATCCATGCGCGACGCCGTCGGTTCGCCCGAGGGTTGGCCGGCGCTGACGGAGACCTACGGCAAGGCAGTGGCCGGTTAGCCCCCTCGACAGACGACAAGCGACGCACGACAGACGACGGACCGCCGGCTCGTCCGGCGGTCCCGGTCCTGGAAGAACCCGGTCCGCCGCACAGGCAATTGGTCCCGATCACCCACGCCTCCCGCAGGAGAACTGGATCGGTTGCCGTATCCGTCGGCATATCGATTGCGTTGGGGCAGTCGGGTATTGATGGCGGCAATGCGATAGTCGTGGAACGGTGAGGGGCCTGACGTTGTCGATGTTGTCCAAAGGGGAGAACGCGTCACTGCCGGAGGATGTCCAGCGGGTCGACGTGGTGATCGGCTGGGCGGAGTCCGAGGTCGAGGTCGACGCGTCCGCTCTGCTGCTGGGTGAGTCGCGAAAAGTGGCCGCCGACAGCGATTTCGTCTTCTACAACCAGCCGGAGTCCGCGGACGGGTCGGTCCGGTTCTTGGGTACGGGAGTGACGGAGGAGGGCGCGCAGACGCGCATCGCCATCGACCTCGCGACCGTCCCGGAGGCTGTTCACACGGTCGCGCTGGCCGGCAGCGTCGGCGCGGGTACGTTCGAACGCCTCGGGAAGATCGCTTTCCGCGTCATCGACGGGACCGGCCGGACCATCGCCGAATACGCGACGGCAGAGGCGACGACGGAGTCCGCCTTTCTGTTCGGCGAGATCTACCGCCGCAACGGCGCCTGGAAGGTCCGGGCGGTCGGGCAGGGCTGGGATTCCGGATTGTCGGGGCTGGCAACGGATTTCGGGGTGCGCATCGACGACGACCCGGCGCCCGCAACCACCCCGGTAGCGCAGCCCGAGGTCGAGCCGGCCACCGCGCCGAGTACTCGGCCAGCCACCCGGAACCGGGGTGTGCGCACGGCGAAAGCGGCGGCGAAGAAGCTCAAACCGTTCGAGCCCCAGCTCGCGGAGCACGACAGCTGGCAGCCCGCGAGATTGTTCTCGGTCGTCGGCGTCGGTGCGGGTGAGGAGCAGGAACGCCGCGCCACGTCGGCTCTCGTCGCGACCATGCAGGCCGTGCGTCCCTTCGCGCGGGCGCTGTGCGCGCGCATGGGCGCGCCCGTCGGCACCTTCGAGGGATTCGCGGAAGTCCAGTACGAGCTGGGTGATTCGAAGGTCATCCCCGATGCCGTCCTGAAGGTGGTGCGCGGCAGCCGGGTGTGGACGGGCCTGCTCGAAGTCAAGACGGGCACCGGCAAGCTGAAACGCGATCAGCTCGAGAACTATCTCGAGGTGGCGCGCCGGAAGAAGTACGACGTCGTGGTCAGCCTGTCGAACGATATCCCCGCCGGCCCGGGCGAGCTGCCCGTGGAGGTCGATCGCCGCAAACTCGCCAAGGTCGCCCTGCGGCATCTGTCGTGGGCGGAGGTGACACACGAGGCCCGAATGCTGCTCTCCCACGGCGGTATCGAGGACGAACTGCAAGCCTGGGTGCTGAGCGAGTTCCTGCGCTATCTGGTCCATCCTCGTTCCGGCGCTACCGAATTCGTGGATATGGGACGGCACTGGGTCGCCGTCCGGGACGCGGTGGTCGCGGGAACGTCGCGCGCCAGTGATCAGAAGGCGTTGCAGGTCGCCGATGCGTGGGTGTCGTTGTCCCGGCATCTCGCCTTGCGGTTGACCGCCGAGCTCGGGGCGACCGTCAAGCATGTGCTGCCCCGTCGCCACCGCACCGATCCGGCCGCCCGCAATGCCGCGGTGGCGGAACGGTTGGCGACCGACGGCTCCTTCGAGGCAGTCCTCCGCATCCCCGATACCGCCGGTGATCTGTCCGTCATCGCCGACTTGCGGACCAACCGGATTCGCTGCCGCACCACCCTCGAGGCCCCGAACGAAGGGACCGCCGGCCGCCGGCTGTCGTGGTTGCTCAAACAGCTGCAGGACGCCCCGGGCGATGTGCGCGTCGAGGCCGTGTTCTCCGAACGCGGGAACGAGGCGTGCGAACTGCTGTCGACGGTGCGCGAGAATCCGAAGGTCCTCACGCAGGGTCGTGCGGGGGAGATCGTGTCCTTCGCGCTGGAGCAGACCTTCCCCATGGGCAGTCGCCGATCCGGCACCGCCGCGAGTTTCATCTCCAGCGTCACCTCGGCGACCGACGCGTTCTATGGCTCGGTGGTGCAGCAGGTGCGCGAATGGGTGCCCGCCGCACCGAAGCAGTCCGAGTCCTCGCCATCCGAGGGGGACACCGCTTCGGGCGAGTAGTGCCGGGTTTCTAGTCTTCGGGCTCGCCGGCGTTGAGGCCGAGCATTTCGAGGAGGCTGGCGCAGTCGGCGGCGTCCAGGGCGTGGGCGGCGACGGTGTGGGCGGCGAGTTTGTTCTGCTCGGCGCAGGCGGCTTTTTCGGCGGCGCGGGCGGCGCTGAACTCGCTGTGCTCGTGGCGGAGGGTGGTTTCGCGTGCAGGAGGCATGTGGGTTCTTTCCGCCAGCGGCGTCGGGGGGCCGAATCCGAATGATTCGGGGCGAGGCCGGCTGATGCTCACCCTACGGGGTGGGTGGGGCGCTCGGACCGGCAGTCGGGAATGTTTGTGATGTGTCAGTAGTCGAGGGCGTGTTCGGGCTGGCAGACGTCGAGGGGTGAGGGGAGGTAGCGCAGGATGGCGTCCAGGAATGGCGGGAGGTCGTCGGAGCAGGGGTAGGGGCTGCACAGGATGGGGACGATGTCGCCGACGCGGGTCCGCAAGCGGATGCGGGTGTGCATGTCGTCGCCCGGGTGACCGGGCAGGGCGGCGACGAGAGCGCGATAGTGGTGTTCGGCGAGAGGCCAATGGGGACCGTAGATTTCGGCGGCGACATCGGCGAGGGGCTGGGCGGCGAGGAGATCGATGACGCCTTCGAAAGCCGGCCCGGTGCCCGCCGGGGTGTGCAGGACGAGGGGAGTCGCGCCACGGGTGGCGGCAATGGTCTGCAGGGTGCGGGTGAAGTCGGCGGCCGGGTGATCGAGCCCGGTGATCAGGCACAGCCGGGCGACCTGGTGGTCGTCGGCCACGCGCAGCACCGTTTCCGAACGCGCGGCGACCGGCGCGGCGGCATTGTGGACCGCGACGACGCTGTCGGCGACTCGAATGGCACGTTCCAGCGCGGCGATGGGCGCCCGGCTGGACTGCTCGGTGAGACGAATTCTGTGACCGGTTCCACCGAAGCTCAAATCCAGGGTGAGCTGGGAACTGACGGCCGTGTGCTCGAAGCGGTGCCGCAGGCGGTGGACCAGCCGCGACGTGTCGGCCAGCTCGCCGACCAGCGTGACATTGCGGATCGATTGCGGGTCAATGGCTTTGCTGCCCATTGTGTCGTGGTACTCCAGGTCGGCTCGGTGTCGCCGGTGTGGTCTCGATCCGATTCACGGTACCGGCCGGTGAGCGGGAGCGGAGCGGATTCCCCTCCCAAAATAGAACGTGTTCCTATACCGTCGGATTGTGCAGAAAGAACAACGTCCCGCCGTGGCGGACTGGTTCACCGTGGATGACGGCACGGTGCGCCTGAAGGGGACTCGGTGCAGTGCCTGCGCCACACCGTATTTCCCGAAGAACACGCTCGCCTGCCGCAACCCGTACTGCACGGGCGCCAAGGACGGGTCCGAGCTCGAGGAGTACCTGTTTTCCACCCGCGGCCGGATCTGGTCGTACGCGGACGCCCGGTACAAGCCGCCCGCGCCGTACGTCTCGGGGGATCCGTTCGAGCCGTATGTGGTTGCGGCTGTGGAACTCGAGGTCGAGAAGCTCGTGATCCTCGGGCAGGTGGTACGCGGGTTCACCGTGGACGATCTGGTGGTCGGCATGCCGGTGGAGTTGGCGGTCGGCACCCTCTACGAGGACGACGAGGCGGAGCACACGGTGTGGATGTGGAGGCCGGTCAATGACTGAGACGAACCGCGATATCGCCGTCCTCGGCGCGGGCATGCACCCGTGGGGCAAATGGGGACGCAATTTCGTCGAATACGGGCTGGTCGCGGCGCGGGCCGCGCTCGCCGACGCCGGGATCGACCACAAGGACGTCGGCTACATCGCCGGCGCGGACACCATCCGCAACGGCTACCCGGGTTTCGTGGCGGGCGCGACCTTCGCGCAGGCCCTGGGCTGGTCGGGCGCGCGGATCTCGAGCAGTTACGCCGCGTGCGCCTCGGGCGCGCAGGCCATCGCCAATGCGCGCGCCCAGATCCTGGCCGGGCTGACCGAGGTGGCGCTGGTGATCGGCGCGGACACCACGCCCAAGGGCTTCTTCCAGCCCGTCGGCGGTGAGCGCCGCGACGACCCGGACTGGCTGCGCTTCCACCTGCTCGGCGCGACCAACCCCATCTATTTCGCGCTCTACGCCCGTCGCCGCATGGCCCTGCACGGCGCCACCCTCGACGATTTCGCCGCGGTCAAGGTGAAGAACGCCCGCCACGGCCTGAACAACCCGAATGCCCGCTACCGCAAGGAGGTTTCGGCGGAGGAGATCGCCGCCTCCGCGATCGTCTCGGATCCGCTGCGGCTACTCGACATCTGCGCCACCAGCGACGGCGGCGCCGCGCTGGTGTTGACCTCGATGGATTACGCACGCCGCCATGGCATTTCGGATCCGGTCAAGATCAGCGCACTGTCCACGGTCACCCCGACGTTCCCGAAGACGGTGCTCGACCTGCCGGACTTCGCGACGGATTCGGCGGTGGCGGTGGCGCCGCCGGAACGGACCTTCCGTTCCGCCATCGCGCACGCCGCCTACGAGGAAGCCGGGATCGGCCCCGAGGACCTGTCGTTCGCCGAGGTCTACGACCTGTCGACCGCGCTGGAGCTGGACTGGTACGAGGACATCGGATTGTGCGAGATCGGCGGTGCCGAGGCGCTGTTGCGCAGTGGCGCAACCACTTTGGGCGGCCGCGTGCCGGTCAACCCGTCCGGCGGCCTGGCCTGTTTCGGTGAGGCGATCCCGGCGCAGGCCATCGCCCAGATCTGCGAGCTCACCTGGCAGCTGCGCGGGCAGGCCGACGGCCGGCAGGTGGAGAACGCGCGGGCGGGCATCGCGGTGAACCAGGGCCTGTTCGGCCATGGCTCGGCGATCATCGCCACGCGCTGACGAGGCATTCCGACGAAGCCCGGGCCGATCGGCCCGGGCTTTCGCCGTCCCGCCGAATAACGTTTCGATCAACTTGCCTACCGAATCAAAAAGTGAAATTACAGTGGCTCAGATCATTCGTGCTCGACCGCAAGGATTGTCTGTGAGGCTTCACCGCTGCCTGTCCGTGCTGGCGATCGCCGCTGTCGGCGTTCTCGGCACCCTGTCCCCGGCCACCGCCGACACCGGGAAGAAGTATGTCGCGCTGGGGGATTCGTTCGCCGCGGGCGTCGGCATCCCCACCATTCTCGATCAGAGCTGCTCACGCTCGGATCACAACTACGCGCACCTGTTCGCCGCGCAGCGCGGCTACAGCCTCACCGACGTCACCTGCGGCGGCGCGACCACCGACTCGGTCACCAGCACCCAGCTCTCGGCGGTCACCTCCGACACCGGCCTGGTCACCCTCGGCATCGGCGGCAACGACATCGGCTTCACCGACATCGTGAAGGCCTGCGTGGAGGCCGGCACCCTCGGCGGCGGCTCGGGCACGGCCATCGGCGCGCTGGCCACCGGCAGCGCCAGCGGCAGTGCCGAAGCGTTGCTGGGCTGCAAGAACAAATTCGCCGCGTCGATGCCGACGCGGCTGGCGCAGACCTCGGCGAAGCTCACGACGCTGGTCGTCGCGATTCGCACCCGGGCCCCGCAGGCGCGCATCGTGCTGGTCGGGTACCCGAAGATCCTGCCGGACGACGCGTCCACCTGCCTCGGTCAGCAGCCCGTGCTGCCCGACGACGCGAACTGGGCGCGCGACACCGTGATCGGCGGATTGAACACCATGCTGCGATCGCAGGCCGGCACCGAATATTTCAGCACCTTCGAGCTCTACAACGGCCACGATGTGTGCCAGCCGGTGGCGAATCGATGGGTCAACGGCACCAAGGTCGAGAACGGCGACGGCATGCCGTTCCATCCCAATCAGTACGGTCACGCGGCTACCGCACAGCAGATGGCCGCGACGATCGCCGGCTGATTCCGCGCCCACCGACCCCCGTTTGCGGTGAACAACTTTGTTCACCGAGGTGTCCGAAAGTGTGCCAGACTACAGTTCGCAGGACGGTAGGCGGTTCATGACGGATCTGAATCGGGGGACGGTGTGGGGCGGGTAATCCCATTTCCGGGTGCGACGCAGGCGGGCGGGCGGTCGATGCCGACCAATCGCCTTGCGCGGGACGCGAAGCTGGCGGGGGTGCCGGTCGCGTACGCCGGCCGCCGGATGGCCGGCCGGGGCCGCAGACTGCTGGGCCGCTCGGCCGCCGAGATCGACCGCGATATCCGATTGCGCACGGCCGAGCATCTTTTCGAGGTCCTGGGCGAGCTGAAGGGCTGCGCGGCCAAGCTCGGCCAGCTGGGCGCGGTGTATCGCTCCATCCTCCCGTTCGAGGCGGTCGGTCCCGACTGGACCGAACTGGCCGAGGTCGCCGGCGACGCGCTGAGCCGGCTGCAGGATTCGGTCCCGCCCATGCTGCCGGGCCTGGTGCACCAGGTGATGGCCGCGAATTTCGGCGATCACTGGCGTGAGCTGTTCCTCGAGTTCGAGGAGTGCCCGGCCGCGGCGGCGTCGCTGGGCCAGGTGCATCGGGCGGTGTGGCACGACGGCCGCCCGGTCGCGGTGAAGGTGATGTACCCGGGCGCGCGGGAGGCGGTGCAGGCGGATCTGCGCACCCTGCGCGGACTTTCGGGCGTCATCGGCGCGGTGATGCCCGGCGCGGACGTGCGGGCGATCGTCGACATGGTGTGCACCATGGTCGGCGACGAACTCGACTACCGGCGCGAGGCCCGCTATCAGCGCACCTGCGCCGAGGTGTTCGCCGGGGATCCGGAATTCGTGGTGCCCGAGGTCGTCGAATGCGCCGACGAGGTGCTGATCAGCGACTGGCTCGAGGGCACCGGTTTCGGGACGCTGGTGACGCACGGCTCCGCGCGCGAACGCAGCCGCGCCGGCCTGGCCATCCTCGAATTCATGGAGTCCGCGAAGCTGCGCTGCGGGGTCCTCTACACCGACGTGCATCCCGGAAATTTCCTGCTGCTCGACGACGGCCGGGTCGGCGTGGTCGACTTCGGGGCGTGCGCGCCGATGCCGCCGTCGTTGCGCCGCATCGTCTCCGAACTCGGTGACGCGCTCTACAACGGCACCCCGGGTGACTTCGAGGCGGCGCTGCGCGCGCACGGATTCGTCCGTCCCGGACAGGAATTCGATATCGACGAGCTGGTCCGTATCGTCTCGCCATTCCTGGATGTGTTGTTGCAGAAGGATTTCCGGCTCACCACCGACTGGATGCGCGAGCAGGTCACGGTGATCACCCGGATCCGGCTGTCCAATGTCTTTCGTGACATGACCCTGCCGCCCGAGCTCACCACCCTGGCGCGAGCCGCGGTGACCGCGCTCGGGGTGCTGTGCCAGCTGGGCACCGAGGGCATCCGCGACCAATTCCTCGACGGGTGGCCGGAATTGGCCGAGGTGGTCGATCGCTACGAGGCGCGCCGGGATCTCGCCGACACCGCCACCTGATCCGCCGCCGGTGTGTCCTTGCCGTCAAACGCGCGGAAACCCTCATCTGAATTAGGAATGTTTCATATGCTCTGGCCCGCGGAGTGGGGCTGAACCCGCTCCGGCATCCGGATTAGAGGACAGCTTTATGAAACGAACCATTCTCGTGGGATTCGCCGCCTGCGCGCTCCTGGGCGCCGGCATGGGAACGGCCGCGGCGGACGGCCTTCCGCTCACCGACGTCGACATCATCAGCCCCGGCTCGGCCGGAGACCTCGGCAATGCCATCGGCTCCGGATCCGTGGACGCCGGCAGCGCGGCCGCCGGGCTCGGCAGCGCCTTCAGCGGCGGTTACCTCCAGGGCGTGCTCAGCAGTCTGTCCGCGCACTAGCGGCGCGCGGTGGCGGTCGTCCTCGCAGCGACCGTCACCACGTCGCGAGCGACCTGGATCTCACATGCGGGTAGCCGGGGATTGTGATACTCCGGCGCTGGCTAGCATCGTGTCCCGTACGGATCGGCCAGACCCCGAGGACATGCGTTGACTACCGACCATCTTGACCGCTGGAATGCCCACGAGGCCGCGGCAGAGGCGATGATTCCGATTATCGGAAAGCTCTACCGCGACAAGGGGGTGACGATTCTGCTGCACAGCCGGTCGCTGGTGAACAAATCGGTGATCAGCATTCTGCGGACCCACCGGTTCGCGCGGCAGATCGCGGGGGAGGAGCTGTCGATCGACGAGACGCTGCCGTTCCTCGAGGCCCTGAACGGGCTGGACCTGGGCCCGAGCAAGATCGATCTCGGCCGCCTGGTGATGGCCTACCGCGCCGACGAGCGCGGGCTGTCGGTCCCCGAGTTCACCGCCGACGTGCTGGCCGACATCACCGGCGGCAACAAGGCGCAGGCGCAGGGGCCCCGCGATGTGGTGCTCTACGGCTTCGGCCGCATCGGCCGGCTGGTGGCCCGGCTGCTCATCGAGAAGGTCGGCTCCGGCAACGGTCTGCACCTGCGGGCCGTGGTGGTGCGCAAGGGCGGCGCCGAGGATCTGGTCAAGCGCGCCTCGCTGCTGCGCCGCGATTCGGTGCACGGGCAGTTCAACGGCACCATCAAGGTCGACGCCGAGAATTCCGCGATCATCGCCAACGGCAACGTGATTCGCTTCATCTACAGCGACGACCCGGCCGCCATCGATTACACCGACTACAACATCCACGACGCGATCCTGATCGACAACACCGGCAAGTGGCGCGACCGCGCGGGCCTGGAGAAGCATCTGCGGCCCGGCATCGCGAAGGTGGTGCTGACCGCGCCCGGTAAGGGTGACGTGCCCAACATCGTGCACGGCGTCAACCACCGCGAGCTGGATCTGTCACAGCAGATCTTCTCGTGCGCGTCCTGCACCACCAATGCGATCGTGCCGCCGCTCAAGGCGATGGAGGACGAGTTCGGCATCGTGCGCGGGCACGTGGAGACGGTGCACTCGTTCACCAACGACCAGAACCTGCTGGACAACTACCACAAGTCCGATCGCCGGGGTCGCTCCGCGCCGTTCAACCTGGTGCTCACCGAGACGGGCGCGCAGTCCGCGGTGAAGAAGGCCATGCCGGACTTCCAGGCCAAGATCACCGGCAGCTCGATTCGCGTTCCCACGCCGGATGTCTCGGTCGCCATCCTGAATCTGCAGCTGCGCCGCGAGACCACCCGCGAGGAGGTGCTCGAGTACCTGCGCGGCATGTCGCTGGCGGGGCCGCTGAGCCGCAACCTCGATTTCACCGCCGCCACCGATGTGGTGTCGAGCGATTTCATCGGCTCGCGGGCGGCCTCGATCGTGGACGCGAACGCCACCATCGTCGACGGTGACACCGCGATCCTGTACCTCTGGTACGACAACGAGTTCGGCTACTCGTGCCAGGTGGTGCGGACGGTGCAGTACATCTCGGGCATCGAGTACCCGACCTATCCGGCGCTGGGCGAGGACGTGCTCGTCGCGGCCGGCTAGCCGACAGGCGAAGTCGCACAGCCGAATCGGGCCCCGGAAGCAGTCGCTGCCGGGGCCCGAACCGTACTAGCTGGGGGTGCCGACCGGCTGCCAGCACACCACGCGGGCCGGTTGCGGGGTGACCGTCGCCCCGGCGGGAATGGGGCATTTGCCGGTGTCGGTGGTGCCGTCGAAGCGGCCGCCGATCTGCACGGTGACGCCCGCGGCGCTCTTGGCGGCGCAGTCGATCGGGGTGATCTGGTTGACGTCGGCCTGCATGCTGTAGCAGTCGCCGACCTTCACATTGGGGGCGAAGCACAGCGAGTGGTTGCCGTCGGTCAGCACGAAATAGGCGGCGTCCTCGAGCTTTCCGTCCGGGCAGGTGGCGCCGTTGGTGACGGCGGCGGCCAGCTCGTAGACGGCGGCCTTGTCCTCGCAGGCGGTGGGGCGGATCTTGCCGATCTGCGCGCCGCGATAGTCGGTGGCGGTCACGCAGTTGCCGACGGCCAGTTCGGGGTCGTGGGTGGCCGTGGTGGTGGCGCGGGTGATGGTGGCGAGCAGGCCGAGCGCCAGCACCAGGACGCCCGCGACGGCGACGACGACACCGGTGTTGGCGGGCAGCTTGGCCAGGGTGGGGGTCGTCTTCGCGCGTGCCCGCAGAACGAGGCCGGCGACCAGCAGGACGACGCCGAGCGCTGGGATGATGAACACAGTCTTTCCATTCCTTCCGGTCCGCTGACGGACACGGGCAGGAACGTACCCCGAGACGGACGCCGATCGGGGGGTTTTAAAAGGAACGTGTTCCAGATTTTTCGGGCCTACTGATCGGCCAGTCTGCCCGCCGGATAACGCAGGTGAGCGGTGGAGGTGGTCTTCATCCGCCACTTGGTCAGGTTCACGGCCGACAGGATCGTGGCCACGATCAGAGCGGTCAGCAGGAAGCGCTGATCGCGCGGGTCCAGGACGGCCAGGACGACCAGTCCGCCCAGAAAGAGGACGGTATTGATCATCGCGAAGGCCACCTGCTGATTCGGGCTGAGAACCTTGGTGGTTTCCGGCATTGCGACTCCTCTGCCACGGATTGGCTGACTCACCCGACGCTAATCGCCGAAAACCGCTGCGCTAAGGGACAAACGCCCTCAGTGCAGCGGCCGGAGTCGCCAGATCGGGTGCGGAGTAGCAGGAACATCCGAACCCGGTGCGGGTCAGGGAGTTTCGGTGGCGGCGTCGGAGAGCCAGTTGCGAAGCCACGCGGTGGCGGTGGTGCCGTTGGCGTCGACGACATAGCCGGGATACGACTGGTGGACGCCGGAGGCCAGGAACTCCTGGACCTGGTGCAGCCATTGCTCGCTCGCGGGGTTGTCCGCGGGCGCGGACAGGATGGCTGACCAGCCGGGCATGAGGGCTTCGCCGAGGATGGACTGGAAGGTCAGCAGATAGCTGGGGACCTGCAGCGGATCCTGCGCGGTGAGCTGGGTGAGCAGCCCGGCCGAGCGGCCCGCCAGATCGTCGGTGGGCACCGAGCAGTACAGATCGCCCGCGGCGCAGAAGGTCCGGACCTTCGGGGTGAGCCAGCCGAAGCCGCCCGCGCGAGCGCCACCCGCGCCGGCGCCGGGAACCTGCGGGCCGACGATGGCGTCGGCGGGGGAGCGGCGCGGATCCGAGACCAGGCCGACCGCGGCCACCCGGTCGGGCGGGACCACGCCCAGTCCGGTGCCGATCTCGGCGGCGAGGTCACCGGCCGCGTCCGCGCCCTGGCTGTAGCCGATGAGGGCGAAACGCGTTGCGGCACAGCGGGCGGCCATGGACTGGATCAGGTCGCGGGCGGCGGTGACGGCGTCGTGTTTGGAGCGGCCGTAGACTTCCCCGTCCCAGGGGAAGGCGGTCGCGGGATAGGCGACGTAATCGGTGCGGACGGTGCCGGGCAGGCCGCGGGTGACCTGGGCGAGCATGCCCTGCTTCGGATCGTCCTTGGAGGTTTCCCAGGTGCCGGGGACCGCGATGACATCGAGGCCGGGGCAGTCGGGGGCGGCGGTGGCGCGCGGTGCGCCGACGGCCGTGAGAATCCCGGCGGCGACGACGGCCGCGAGGGCGCCGCCCACCGGTCGGAAGGATCGCACTGTTCGAAAAGACAAGGTCCACACCCCTTGTTCGGATCGTTCGGTCGACTTTCTTCACACCGCGATGATTCGTTCCGCGCGAACATACCAAAGGAACTGGTTGGTCCGGCGACTAGTGGACGAGGAAACGCCGAGAGCCGGACAAACGGGATCTAATGAACCCGGCTCGCGGCCGAGGTCGGTTGCGGGCGCACAGATTTCATGTCGCGTTCGCGGCGAATACACGCGAAGGCCCCGCGCGTCGAATCCGGCGTACGTGGGGATGCAATTGTGTTGCGAATCGTATGTATCTTAATTCTTTTGGAGTGCAACTTCTTTCGGCGGGTCAACCCTACCATTGCCGTGGGGACGAAAACGGAAGGATCACACCATGTCGTTGATACCCGGCGCCTCCGCAATCGGGCGCGGATTCAATATTATGGGCACCTATGACACCAAGTCGCTCACCTGGCAGATAATGAGCCTTTCCGGGTAGCGGCGTGTCGTGGTCAGGTGGTTCGGCGGTATTCGTGGTGCAGCAACACCAGAGCAGCCGCGACGATGGCACCGATACGCCAGGGGCACAGGCTGACTCGCCGCAACGCCTCCCGTTCACCACCTGGGCCGGCTGGTACCGCCTCGACGCGCACGAGCGCGCGCTGGGCGAGCCGCAGGGCCGCGAGCGGGTCAAGGTCGTCGAGCGCGAGGACATGCTGGCCGCATCCGAACCCGACAAGATCGCCAGTCCACACTGATCTGGCCGTGTCTAGGAGCCCGAGGATCCGTCGCTCGATCGCCTACCGCAGAGCCGATCCCCCGTCGAAGGAACCACCACATGACCTATGTGATCGCTGAACCCTGCGTCGACGTCAAGGATAAGGCCTGCGTGGAAGAATGCTGTCGGTCGCCCCGGCCGCTGAGCACGTTGTGCAGTTCGTCGATCACCAGCATCCGCACCTCACAGGCGTGGCACAGCCGCAGCACCAGCTGTTCGAGGTCGGCCAGCCGAGGTACGCGCGGCCGAATCGGCGCACCCAACGCCGACAGCAGCGCCACATAGAACCGGCCCACCGAAGGATCCGAGGGCATCTGCACCGCCAGCACCGGAATCTCCTCCCCGGTCATCATGCGAGATGGCGGGGTGGTCACGGCGGAACTTCTCGATGTTCATCGACTTGCCGTTGTTGGTCGGCCCGATCAGCAGCAGGTTCGGCATCCGCTGCTTACTCGGCATCTCCAGCAACTCCTCCAACCGGGCCAGCGCCCCGGTGGCGCGGGTGTAGCCGATCCACCGATCGCCCGCACAGGCGCCACCCGCTCAGCACCAGGCAGCATCGCGATCCGCTGCGCCGACGGCAGCAGATGCGACAAATCGAGGGGTTCCCCGGTCACCATTGCTCGATCACCTCGAACGGCCGCGCGACCACTGCGGTGGCGTCGGGCGGCGGTGGCTCAGGTGCGGCCGCCGTGCGGGCCGAGGATCGAATCCGCTTGTGCCGCTCGGTGTCACGGCGGGGTTCTGGTGGCGGCAGCTCGCGCGCGACTGTCCGACCAGCGAGCCGGCCATGAGCGCGGCCCGTCACGCGCGCGGCAACTCCGAAGCCGCGCAGGGCATTCCGTCGCCGTTCACGGCTGCAGCCGCCAGGCGGCGTCGGGTTTGGGCAGCGGCCAGGTCCAGCCGTGGCGGGTGCGCAATTCCAGCAGCTGCCGCCGCCGCGCACAGCACTGCTCGGTGTCGCCGTCGCCCTCGACGCAGTTGCGATGGATCCACAGCATCGCTTCCACAGTGCCCGAGAGCTGCATGGCGTCATGCTCGGGCATACGATGATGCTCGAGCACCGACGGCGTGTCCGACATGGCCCCATCATCCCCCAGCGCCGACGTGTTGTCGTGTGCTCCGCGTGTCTTCGCCTCCGACGAGAGGGTGGAACGATGTGCCGATTGTTCGGGTTGTCGGCCGCGCCGCACCGGGTGCGGGCCACCTTCTGGCTGTTGGAAGCTCCTGACAGCCTGGCCCGGCAAAGTCACCGCGAACCGGACGGCGTGGGGCTGGGCACCTTCACCGCCGCGGGTTCGCCGCTGGTGGAGAAACAGCCGATCGCCGCCTACGAGGACAAGCTGTTCGCACACGAGGCCCGCGACCGGGAATCGCGGACCTTCGTCGCGCACGTGCGATTCGCCTCCACCGGCGGGCTGACCGACCGCAACACCCACCCCTTCGAGCAGCACGGCCGGCTGTTCGCGCACAACGGGGTGATCCACGGGCTCGACGAACTCGAATCCGAACTCGGCGACTATCGGCGACTCGTCCACGGCGACACCGATTCCGAGCGTTTCTTCGCCCTCGTCACCCAGCGCGTCGACCGCCACGGCGGCGATGTCGGGGCGGGTATCGCGGACGCGGTCGGCTGGATCGCCGACCGGCTGCCGATCTACGCGCTCAACCTGATCCTCACCACCGACACCGAACTGTGGGCGCTGCGCTACCCCGAGACCCACGAGCTCTACGTCCTGGAACGCGAGCCGGGCGGCGAGCATGGCCTCGACCATTCCACCGGAACCGGAATCCGCAGCCACAGTGGCGTTCTCGCCGACCGTCCCGCCGTCGTCATCGCCAGCGAGCGAATGGACAGCGATCCGGGCTGGCGGTTGCTGGCGTCGGGTGAACTGCTGCATGTGACGGGGCAGCTGGATGTCAGCTCGACTATCGTGCGAAATTCCCCGCCGCGCCATCAACTGACCCTCGCTCAGCTCGACGCCAACGCCGCCGCCTCCCAGACCGCGCGCTGAACAGCGCTCACGCCTCCCGTGCGGCCCGCGTCAAATCAACAGTGGCCGCACGCAATTCGGCGATCGAGTCGATCGGGGCCAGATACCCGATCCGCGTCACCGCCACCCCGCGCGGCGTGCTGACCCGCAGGTCGAGCCCGTAGCGGTCGGCCCGCTCGCAGACCGCGCCGGTCGCGTCCGGGTAGCCGCCGCGGGCGCGAGCCATGTCCAGCAGCGCGTCGGCGTGATCGTCGTTGAGGTGGCTGATGGCGCGCGCGGCCGAGGGGATGATCGGATCCGCGGTGGCGGCGGCGTATTCGTCGGCGGTGGCCGAATCCATGCGCCCGTATCCGCCGACCCAGCGGGCCCGCTGCACCCGCAGCACCCACACGGTGAAGTCGCTGAAATCGATGTAATGCTTGGCCGACGGCACCGCGGCCAGATGGGCTTCGCGGGCCGCCACGGCTTCCTCGCCGGTGGGTCGTTCGGCGACGCCCGCCAAGGTCAGGCGGGTGCCGGCCAGCGGATCCGAGGGCAGGTCCGGGGCGACGATGGACACGCTGGCCCGCGGATCGCCGGCCAGATTGCGCCCGTGCTCGGCCAGCCGCGACACGCACAGCACCGGCTGTCCCGCCAAGAGACCGTAGGTGACGAAGCTGGCCCAGGGTCCGCCGTCGGCGGTGAGGGTGGCCAGGGTCGCGGTATTCGTCGCCGCCGCAACCGTTCTGGCCTCGTCGGCGGGGGTGGGGCGGGTGGTGATCGCGATCGGGGTCAGCGGCGGGGGAGTCGAGGGCGCGTCGCCCGGGTCGCCGTGGTCGAGAGCCATGAGCCACACGTTACCCGCGCGCTAGGATTTCGAGTGTGCTCGAAGTCCCCACGCAATACCGGCCCACGCACGCCGACGACCTGCCCGCGGCCGGTCTGAGCATCGCGGAAGCCGCGCGCCGCACAGGAGTCAGCGTGCACACCCTGCGCTATTACGAGCGCGCCGGACTTGTGGTCACCGCCATCGACCGCAATGCCGCGGGCCGGCGCCGCTACCACCATCTGGATCTGGAGTGGATCACCGTCTGTACCCGGCTGCGCGCCACCGGAATGCCGATCAAGGCCATCCGGCGCTATGCCGAACTGGTCGCCGCCGGTCACGGCAACGAGGGCGAGCGGCTGGCGTTGATGGAGGCGCATCGCGCCGAGGTGCTGGAGAAATTGGCTGAGCTGCAACAGAATCTGCAGCTCATCGACCACAAGATCGACGTCTATCGGGGGCGGTTGCGGGCCGGTGACGCCGACCGGCTGTGGGCGCCCACCCGCGAGGTCGGCTGAAGCTACCGGCGTTCGACAGCGCATTCGCGGGGAGCGGGCCGGCGCGGCCGGGCGCGCGTTCAGTCGGGCAGGATCGGTACGGAGATTCCCTCGCCGCGCCGCAAAAGCGCTGCCCGCGTGACGGTTCCCGCGCCGAAGCGGTCGCGCAACGCGTCCAGGGTGGTATCGAGCGTCGATTCCGCTCGCGCTTGGAGCGGCAGCGACAGCTGCATGGTGTCGGCATTGTCGAGATTGGTGAGCGACAGCCCGATCAGGGTGAGCCCGCCGCGCTCGTGAATCACCGGACGCGCCGTCGCCAGCAGGGTGCACGCAGCCCGCAGAATGACCTGCCCGCTGTCGGTGGCCTCGGGCAGCGTATGCGAGCGGGTCGCGCGCCCGAAATCATCGAAACGCATGCGCAGCACCACCGTTCGGCACACTCGCCGCGCCGTCCGCAATCGATGCCCGAGCCGATCGGCCAGCCCGTGCAGATAGGCTTCGATCTCCTCGTCGCTGCGGTGCCGCCGCCCCAATGCCCGCTGTGCCCCGATCGATCTGCGCCGCCGCCCGGTATCCACGCGCCGCGGATCCCGCGCCCACGACAGCGCGTGCAGATGCCGCCCGACCGCCGGCCCCACCACCGCCGCCAACGGCTCCTCGCCCAGCTCCGCCAGCTGCCCCACCCGCGTGATGCCCCGGTCGTGCAGTTCCCGCGCGGTCACCTCCCCGACTCCCCACAGCCGCTCCACCGGCAGCGGATGCAGAAACTCCAGCTCCTTTTCCGGCGGAACCTCCAGCAGCCCATCGGGTTTCGACACCGCACTGGCCACCTTGGCCAGAAACTTCGTGCGCGCCACCCCGACGGAAATCGGCAACCCGACCTCCGCCCGCACCCGCGCCCGCAACCGGTGCGCGATATCCACCGGCGCCCCCGCGATCCGCCACAACCCCGCCACGTCCAGAAACGCCTCGTCGATCGAGATCCCCTCCACCTCGGGCGTGGTGTCGCGGAAGATCTCGAACACCTGCTTGCTGGCCTGCGAATAGGCCGCCATCCGCGGCGGCACCACAATCGCGTTCGGGCACAACGCCAGTGCCTGCCGCACATTCATCGGCGTCCGCACCCCGAACGCCTTCGCCTCGTAACTGGCCGCCAACACCACCCCACCGCCGACCAGCACCGGCCGCCCCCGCAACCGCCGATCGTCCCGCTGCTCCACCGAGGCATAGAAGGAGTCCAGGTCGGCATGCAAGATAGCCGCCCGCTCAGGACGGTCACCAATACCCACGGAAGAACCGGACACGAACATATGTTCGCATACCCGTCGGTCTCTTGTCCGGGAGGTCGCGGTTCAGCCACCCGACTCGGTCAGTGCGGCGGGGCGGTCAGGTCGTAGGCGGTCATGTCGCCGAACTTCTGGGTTGCGGTGTAGTGGGCGCGGACCCAGTCGAGGATTTGCTTGTTGCCCGCGGGACGCCAGATGCCTTGCTCGGGATCGACGGGGGCGGCGGGGTCCTTGGGGGTCTTGTCGACTCGCCAGGAGTCGGGCAGCTTGACCTCGGGGACCAGGTAGTAGGAGATCTCGTGGTCGCGGACCAGGTCCTGGAATTGCGGCAGGGTCGGGACCGGGTCGGCGGAGGTGAAGCCGCCGATGGCCAGAACGGAAGTGCGGCTGGCCAATTCGAGGCCGGCGGCGGGGGAGGAGCGGTCGATGGCGGCGGACCAGCGGGTGTGGGTGGCTTGCAGGAGGCCGACCAGTTGGGGATCCACCTGACCGCCGAAGAGCAGTTCGAGTTGTTTGCGGAAGTCGTCGGCCGGGCTCGCCTTCTTCGGGCGGCCCGGTCCCACCACCGGGCTGCCGCCGGTGTGCGACTGCGGCAGGGTCGCCGCGGCGTAGGCGGTCGAACCGGCCAGGCCCGCAAGCACACCCACCACGAGCAGCACAGTGGTCACGCGCCCACGCAGCCGGTCGAGGCGCGCGGCGGGCGGCAACGCCAGCGCCAGCAAGCCCACGGCAGCCACCACGACGGCGGCCAGGACGACCCAGCGCAGCCAGGCCTGCCACTCGGAATTGCGGTGCAGCAGCACGAATCCCCACACCCCGGCGGCCAGAATCAGCGCGGCCCCGCCGATGCGTCCGATCGCGTCGGCCCGTCGCCGCCACGCCTCGAACACTCCCAGCGCGAAGCATGCGGCAATGGCGGGCGCGATGGCCAGCGTGTAGTAGGCGTGCATCCCGGATTTCATCCCCGCGAACAACGCCCCGTCGATGACCGTCCACAGCCCGAACACCAGTGCCGCACCGCGCATCACATCGGTGCGCGGCCGCCGCCCCCGCGACACCAGCACCAGCACGAACGCGACCAGCGCCGCGGGCAGCAGCCACGAGATCTCGAAGCCGATCTCCCCGGTGAACAACCGGTCGGGGCCGTTGCCGAACCCGCCGGGCCCGAACCCGCCCTGCCGGATATCGGCCGGGATCTGGTAGCCCTCAGGCAGATCGAACGGATTGCCGGAATTGCCGCCCATATGGTTCTTGCCCAGGTAGCGAGCGAACCCGTTGTAGCCCAGCACCAGATCCATGAACGTGTTGTCCTTGGACCCCGCCAGATACGGCCGCGAGTCGGCGGGCCACAGAATCGTGAGCACCACATACCAGCCCGAGGCGACGAGCAACGCGCCCAATGCCGCCAGCGAATGCAACAGCCGCCGACGCAGCGAGATCGGCGCGACGATCAGATACGCCAGTCCCAGCGCGGGCAGCACCATCAGACCTTCGAGCATCTTGGCCAGGAACGCGAACCCGAGCGCGACACCGGCCAGCGTGATCCACCGCAGGCTCGCGCGCGGCAGCGCCCGCACCGTGCAGTAGGCGGCCGCGGTCATCAGCAACACCATCACCGCGTCCGGATTGTTGAACCGGAACATCAACGCCACCACCGGCGTCACCGCCAGCACCACACCCGCCAGCAGCCCGGCTCCGCGGCTGCACGTCACCCGCGTCACCGCGCCGTACATCAGCGCGACCGCGCCGACGGCCATGATTGCCTGCGGTGCAAGCATGCTCGCGCTGCTGAAACCGAACAGCTGCCCCGACAATCCCATCACCCATTGCGAGACAGGCGGTTTGTCGACGGTGATGAAGTTGCCCGGATCCAGCGACCCGAACAACAGCGCCTTCCAATTCTGCGACCCGGACCAGGCCGCCGCGGCATAGAAGCCGTTGCCCATCGCATTGACGGTGATGTTCCACAGGTAGGCGGCGGCGGTGCCGACCAGCAGCAGCGCCAGCGCCAGGCGCTCCCAGCGGCGGGCCGGCGGTAGCGCGTCGCCGCGGTCGATCGGCGGAGCGGTCGGTTCGGACGGGGCCAACTCGGCAGTGGTCGCGGTCACCGCCGGGAGTCTGGCGGTCGAGGCGGTGAGAACCCTGGCTCCCGCCTGGGAACTCGCTGTGAACCGCGTCCTCCCTATGCTGGTCGAATGAGCCCAGGTACGGCAGCGCTGGTGCGCATCGACCCCGACCTCGACGCGGTGACCACGATCGGCGACGAAGCCGAGCCGGGTGCGGCCGGGGTGACCCGCGCGGACATCGATGCGATCTGGCAGTCGGTGCAGGAGTGGTATCGCCTGGGCACGACGCCCGCGATTCAGGTGTGCCTGCGCCGACGTGGACATGTCGTGATGAACCGGGCCATCGGCTACGGCTGGGGCAACGCGCCCAAAGACGGCCCCGACGCACCGAAGCAGCTGGTCACGCCGGAGTCGCCGTTCTGCGGATTCTCCACCGCCAAGGGCGTTTCCACGGCGCTGATGTTCATGCTCATCGAACAGGGCGCCTTCGCGTTGACCGATCCGGTGTGCGCCTACATCCCCGAGTTCTCGAGTCATGGCAAGGACCGCATCACCCTCGGCGATGTGCTGTCGCATTCGGCCGGGGTCCCGTTCATCACGCCACCGCACCGCGGCGCGGATCTGGTGCTCGACGAGGAGCTGGCGGTGCGCGGCCTGGTCGATCTGGTCCCGAGCTGGCCGCCCGGCCGCTTCCGCGTCTACCACGCCCTGACCGGCGGCCTGATCCAACGCCTGCTGGTGCGGCGCGCGACCGGGAAATCCATGCGCGAGCACCTGCGTGAACAGGTCCTCGATCCACTCGGGTTCCGCTGGAACAACTTCGGCGTCCGTCCCGAGGACGTCGACGCGGTCGTCCCCAGCGTGAAGGTGGGCCCCGGCCCATCCCCGATCTGGCGGCATGTGGCGGGCCGCGCCCTCGGCGGCGGCCTGTCCGGGCCCACCGACGCGACCGCCGTCCGCGCGTTTCTCACCGCCGAGCTGCCCTCCGGCAATCTCGTCACCACCGCGTTCGAACTCTCGCGTTTCTACGAGATTCTCACTCGCGGCGGCGAACTCGACGGCGTGCGCATCATGGGCCCCGAAACCCTCGCCGCCGCCACCCGGCCCGCCCCCTGGCTGCCCGGCATCGCCGGCCGCGTCTCCGTCGGCGGCTACGAACTGGGCGCGCGCCGTTCGAAGTTCGGCCGCCACACCGAATCCCACTTCGGCCGCAGCGGCCTGACCACCCAGTACGGCTGGTCCGACCGCGCCCGATCCCTCTCGGGCGCGATCCTCACCAGCGGCAAGGCCCAAGCCGACACCGCCCGCCCGGCCCGACTGGTCGCCCAGATCTCGGAGCTCATGCGCTAGACCGGGAACACCTCGTCGGATGACCTGCCGCCCTGGCGAATTCGGGTGGTTAGCGCGCTGCAAGCGGTGCGCACCATCGCGGCGGGCGGCAATATCCCCGACCCCGGCCTGGCTTCACCGCCCTGCGCCCACCCGACAACTCGCCCGTTCCCGGCGTAGTGCGTGCAGCTCACTCGCGCCCGCGAGCAACGCCAGCGACCGCGATTCGATGTCGGCATCACGGACCGTCAGGCGGTCGAGCACCTCGTTCCAGCGGCGCGTCGCACCGAACTCGCCCATCAGCAGCCGCAGCGCGGGAATGCCGTAGCCGGCGCGGCGCAGCTGGTGCACGATGCGGGCGTCGCGCACGTCGGCGGGGGTGTAGACGCGCTCGCCGCGCAGCGCGGTGCGGCCGGGTGTCACCAGTCCCATTGCGTCCCAATGCCGCAGGGTGGAGGTGCGCACGCCGAGGGCCTCGCCCAGCTGCGAGATCGTCATCGAATCCGAACCGCGCACCTCCACGAGCGGCTCGGAGCCGATGTGCCGCACCGCTGTCCGTGTCGCCTCGAGGTCCCGGCGTTCGGCGTCGAGGCGCGCGTGTGCCGCGTCCAGCAGGGCGAGCATGGTAGCGGGGGAGTCGTGGTGGGCGGCGCGCACGATGCGCTTGGCCGCCACCGGGCCGACCCCCGCCGCGAGCGCGCGATAGGCCCGCGCGGCGATGACGTGCGTGTCCCGATAGCGCCGGTAGCCGGTGTCGGTGCGGGTCGCGGGCGGCAGCACCCCGTCGCGCTCGAGATTGCGGATCTGCTGCACGGAGTAGCCGGACCGTTCGGCCACCGCGGCCGTCCGCAGAGAGGCCGAGTTTCGACTTTCGACCACCTGAACTCCTGATTTCACGCGTCAAGTCTCCACTAGCACTTCAAGGTCACGATAGAACACAATGGAAATCGACGAGATCACCGAGTTCATCGAATCCCTGGGCGGCGTGCTGACACTCGCCCCCGGGCCCGGTAGCGACTTCCCCGAGATCGCCTGGGGCGACCGGTTCTTCTACTACGCGCCCGACGGTCAGGTGCCCACCCGCGTCCAGCCCTTCGCCACCCTCGTCACCAAGGACAATCCCGACGACACGTCCTCGAACCTCAACCGCCCCGGCGTCTTCCGGCTCAATATCAGCGCCGGGCGGGAAGCCTTCACCGAACACCTCGGCCACCCTCCGCGCGAGGTCGCCGATCACCGCGGCGACGCCGGCAGGAGCGATACCCTCCTCGCCCACCCGGTCTACGCCGGTGCCGCGTGGCTTGCCGTCGTGAATCCGGGGGCGCGCACCGACGCCGCGGTGAGGCGGCTTCTCGTGTCGGCGCACGCGCGCGCCCGGGCCGCCTACGATCGCCAATCCGGGTGATTGGAAAGGCAACTCCACGCAGGTCAAGCGACGATCCGAGCCGATAGCTTGACGGCCGGTAAGGTATTTCTCTACCGTGCGATGAGACGGCCGGTGCGAGGGGAGGCGTTCGATATGTCGGGTCCGAGCGTGCTGTGGCCGGACACTGCGGTGCCGGCCGATCAGCTGATCATCGATGCGGCCGCGATGGTCGATCTCGAGATCGAGCCGATCCTGACCGCTATCCTCGGGGCCGACGAATATCGGCTGCGCTGCTGGTTCGCCACGCCGGTTCGGCACGCGGCGACGGTGCGCTACCGGCAGGAGGTTTTCGCCGACCTGGGGGATGACGCTGTCCGGAAGGCTTGCGACACATTCGCGAGGGGGATGCGCACGATGCGCCGCCGGATCGACGCCCGTGATCGTGTGCAGCACGAGCATCAGCGGTCCTGGTGGCAGCTCAGCGCTGCCACGGAGTACGTCGACGCCGTCAGACGGTTCGCGGAAGCATTGGCCGTGCTGCCCTTGACTTCTCGCGCACTGAACCAATGGCGCGAGTTTCTCGCGGGCTATATCGACGCTTCCGGTTTCGCGGATCTGACCGCCGCGGTTCGACGGACGCAGCAAGCGCTGAGCGGGGTGCGCTACAGCCTGCGGATCGTCGACCGCACCCTCGAGGTCGGGCCCGCTGAGACAATCCCGGATTACAGCGTGACCATCGCGAATCTGTTCGCGCGCTTCGGCGTCGGTGCCCCGCGCCCGCCACGGCCGCGGTCGGAATGGGACGACATCAACCACATGGAGGAGCAGATCCTCGATCACGTCGCCATGGTGCATCCGCGCGCCTTCCAGCAGCTCACCGAATTCGCCCGCGCGCACGAGCATTTCGTGGACGAGGCAGTGGCGGAGTTCGATCGCGAGATCCAGTTCTATCTGACCTATCTCGACTTCGTAGCCCACGCGAGCGGCACGACACGGGCAATGTGCCTGCCGCAGTTGGCGTCCGGGGATACGCCTGTGCACGCCGAGGACGCATTCGATCTCGCACTGCTGACCCGCCGCCGACCTACCGACACCGAGGTGGTGTGCAATGACTTGCGACTGTCGGGCCCCGAACGGGTGCTGGTGGTGACCGGTCCCAATCAGGGCGGCAAGACGACCTTCGCCCGTGCGTTCGGCCAGTTGGTCTATTTCACCGCGCTCGGCTGCCCCGTTCCGGCCCGTCATGCCTGCCTGCCGCTGGCGGACCGCGTGTTCACCCACTTCGAACGTGCCGAGCAGGCAACCGATCCCGATGGCCGCCTCGGTGAGGAGTTGCTGCGCATCCGGGAGACTTTGGCCGCGGCGACCGCCGACAGCGTGATCATCCTCAACGAGAGTCTCAGCTCCACCAGCAGCGCCGACGCCGTGCGTATCGGTCGTGATGTGCTCGCGCAGATCGTGGCCCGGGGTGCGATCGCGGTGTGGGTGAGCTTCCTCGACGAGCTGGCCCGCACCGGTCCGGCTGCGGTGAGCATGGTCGCCGCCACCGACCCCGACGATCCTGCCCGTCGCACCTTCCGCATCGAGCGCCGCCCCGCCGACGGCAATGCGCACGCGGTGGTGCTCGCCGAACGCTTCGGCCTCAGCTACGACCTCGTGACCGCGAGGATCGCCGCATGCGAGTAAGTCTTCTCCATCCGCCGGACCGTCCGGAGCGCTCGACCAGCAACGGCGACAACACCTTCGACGACCTCGGACTCGCGACACTGTGCGAGGCGGCCGCCGCGGACCCGTTCGTCCGCGGGGCGATCCGCGCGGCGCTGATGGCGCCGACCACGGATCCGGAGGTGATCCGCTATCGGCATGCCGTCCTGGCCGACTGCCGCGCCCATCCTGCCGTCGTGCGCGAGCTGTATCGGATCGCGGCGCTCGCCACCGAGGTGAAACGCCGCAAGGTCGGCCCCGCGCACCGGGCGGGCGGCAGATTGTTGCTCGCGTTGGAGCCGCTCACCGAATTGATCTCGTGTCTGCGGCAACTGCGTGCCGTCTGTGACAGCGACGGTCACCATTTCCGCGCGCCCGGCTTCACCGCGTTGATGAGAGTCGTCGCCACCGACCTCGACGACGGCTACCTGGATGACCTCGAAGCACAGTTGGCCGCAATGGATTTCGACTACGGCGTGCATCTCAGCGCCGGGCTGGGCGCGGGCAACACCGTCAGCGATATCGTGCTGCACGCGCCGCTGCGCCGCCGCCGGTTCGGCTTCGACCGGCGCACCGGTCGCGCATTCCGCGTCACCGACGAGCCCGACCCCGAATTCGACCCCGTCGCGCGCCTGCGCGATCGTGCCGTGTCCGTCATCGCCGATGTCGTCCAGGACGCGGCCGACCACGTGCAGGACTTCTTCCGGCACTTGCGCGGCGAACTCGCCTTCTACCTCGGCTGTCTCGCCCTGCAGGACCGATTCCGCGCCGCCGGACTGCCCGTGTGCCTGCCGACCCCGCACCCGGCCGGTACCCCGCGACTGCGCTGCACCGGGTTGCGCGACGTCACCCTCGCCCTGACTTCCCAGATGCCCGTGATCGGCAACGACATCGATGCCGTCGGCCGCACGCTGATCGTGGTGACCGGCGCCAACAGCGGCGGAAAGTCCACCCTGCTGCGCAGTCTCGGCGCCGCGCAACTGATGATGCAGGCGGGCATGCCCGTCCTGGCCGACAGCTTCGAAGCCGATGTCCGCGCGGGGGTGTTCACGCATTTCGTCGCCGAGGAGGACCGCGGCCTGTCCCACGGCAAACTGGTCGACGAACTGTCCCGCATGAGCCGCATCGTCGACCGCCTCACCCCCAACTCCCTGCTGCTGTGCAACGAATCGTTTTCCTCCACAAGCGAATCCGACGCCACCCGCATCGCCGTCCCCATCCTCTCCGCCCTCCTCTCCACCGGCATCGCCATCGTCTTCGTCACCCACCTCTACGAATTCGCCCACCAACGCCACCGATCCGCCCACCCCACCGACCTCTTCCTCCGCGCCCGCCCCCACCCCGACGGCACCCGCACCTTCCACTTCACCCCCGCCCCACCCGACCCCACCAGCCACGCCGCCGACGTCTTCCACCAAATCTTCGGCCGCCCCCCGCGCGATTGGGGGTCCCGGTAGTAACCGCGCGAGATCCGGCGCTTACGTCGCTACCGCAGATAATTCACCGAGTCGAACGCCTGCGCTGATCTCATATCCCCAGGGCTTACCGCCGGATTCCGGGCGAATGTTCTACCCCCTCAGCCCTCTCGGCTGCCATTGAAGCACCGTCACCGTTCGCGACATCGCCTTCGGTCACCCCGTCCAGGTCGGCCAAGCCCACCTCCCCGGCGTCGAATGGCCCTACCAGCCGGGGAACTGCCCCATCTCCCGCGGCAGCTGGTACCTCGACGGCGCACTCCTGCTCTGCGACGGCTGCGGCACCGACGGCATCAGCCTTCTCACTTGGGACCGCAAGGCCGGCGATGGATGCTTGCTGACGGCGCATGAGGTCCAGGAACTCGTGCCGTTCCGTCGCGCAGCATGCCATGCAAGCGCGTCGGCGCGCCCTTCTGTAAGGTGCTGCTCGATTACTTCATCGGGGGGAAATGCATGGCTATCGCACTGAGCCTTTTTCATCCTCGATCGGCTTCGAGTTCGCGGATTTGGAGGGCGTGAATCGCTTTGGCGAGCTGTCCGGCCTTGTGCGGGCAGCAACGTAGCTTCCGTAGCACTTTCCAGCTCTTGAGCTGTCAGGTATCAGGTTCTTGTGGTGAGAAACCGTTTACCTGGGACTCCACGCCTGTGTCCGGGCAAGTCCCGAAACTCACGAATGCCCGAATCATTCAGGCACACAACAAACTTGGTGAGATCACCTCAGCGCGTGCCGGTCGGTCGTGACGACCTTGCTCTCGCCGGAATCCCGAACGGCTACTTCGAAGGCGATTGGGATACCTTCCAGAACTACGCCATAGTGCGGCGAATGGCTGGCCATGGTTATCGCCACATCGGTACCGGCGCTTCGCTTCTCGGCTTCGACCGTCCCTCCGTACCGACCGTTGATGAAGCGCAAGCAGTGGTCGCCGACCTGGCCTCCTTGTACGGTGCCCCGGACTCCTCCGCCTGGTCGGAGCTCGCGACGGTACTCAGCGAACAGCGGATCCTGCTCATTGGCTACACGGAGGACTTCGCAGACACACTCGACATCTGACTACGGGCTTCCGTGCCTCCCCTCCCGAGCGTCGTTACAAACATCCGCTCACTAGCCGCGTTCAGGGCGGATCGACGTAGGGCGGACCGCGGGCCGACGAAGGTCAACGGGCAGAGAGCTTGTCGGGCTACGGACCGCACAGGTCGCCAGTACGCTGCCGATCGTGGTCGCAGATTGGTACGCGGGATTGTCAGGCCTGGAAGTTGAGCAGGTATGGGTCTGGAGCGGCTGGGTGCGCATCGTGCTGTTCGACCCGGTCCCGCGCGCTGCAGGCGATCCCTGCGTGGATCTCAACGATTTCCAATTCACCGACGCCGAGGGCAACGAATGGGATGTCCGAACCGGGGACGACCCCCGCACGGCAGGCCCAGTCCTGGGTTTGTTGCGATGCCGAGTGGCCACTGCACAGACGGAAGATGAAGTATTGACGCTCGTCTTCGACAACGGCGCACGCATCGTGGGGGACCTTCCCCTGTGATCGCGGACGAGAGACTTGTCAGACCGTCGGCGGGAACGCACTCTCTTGGCTCTTCCCGCTGGGTTCGAATCGGCCAGCTCCGTCCATGACGGCTGTTACCCCAGTTGGGGTGCGGGCACTGGCCCGGACGCAGTATTTGGCTGACACTAACTCTCTGCAGCATCGGCGAGGTTCCATGAAGACTGCTACCGATCGGGACCGGCACCTATGACGGTATTCGCCTGCCTGAAATGCGGGCAGCCACTTACCACCGTTGTCGTGGAGACCGATGTACCTGCGCGTGCCACCCGAGATGAGCAAACCGACTACGGCTACCTCCCCCTCATGGCACAAGGCACCTATGGAATCGATCCCGAACCCGCGGTCCGCTCGAGCAACGGCGAGCATTCCACCGCTAAAACGATCGTCCTGAATCCGGCTGATGTCCGGGGCGTTACCAGACACACCGATCCTTACAGGACCTCCGGCTGCTGCGGCCCCGACGGCGGGCAGGGCCCCAACCTTGTCTGTGAGCAATGCGGACTCGAAGTCGCAACCGAGTCCACCGACTGTTGGACTGTCCCTGCTGTCCGGCTCGAGCCCACAGCCGTGGTGACTCAACAGAATTAGCGGACACCTTCATCGCGACATCTGGACGACGTCCGGCAGCCATCGCACGCGACCGCTCGCCATCAAGAACCGCTTCGACCCCGACAACGTATTCACCGCAACGCCGCTCCCCGCGACACCGTAAAGTGGGGATACGTGCCGAGACATGTTATATCGCAGCAGGTTTCGCATCGCAGTCCTCGAATGCAGAGACTGCGCGCGACCACATCCGCTTGGCAGATCAAGATGAGGCGGGCCGCAATCACCGGTGGGCGAAGAAGCCCGCAACGAACATTGCTCTCCTCCACAATGATGGTGATCGTCGCGATTTCGCTCATCTTGACGTCGGGTTGCGGGACGGATCATGACGAGGATGAGGCGGCCGCGCCGCCGAGCGCAGCCGTGACGGCGAATGTGCAGCTTCCGCCCACCGGAGCCGTCGCGGATTACCAACTCGGCGGGGCCTACCCACCGCCCGCTGGGGTCGGAGTGGTGACTCGGGACAGTACTGCGCAGTCGGCGCCCGGCGTCTACAACATCTGCTATGTCAACGGTTTTCAGAGCCAGCCCGCCGATCGCGAACGCTGGCTGAGCGAACGCCGCGATCTCGTCCTGGTCGACCGTTCCGGCATCCCGATCGCCGACCCGGACTGGCCCGACGAACTGATCCTGGACACCTCGACCGACGCGAAACGCCGCCTGCTGACCGACATCCTCGCACCGACCGTTCGACGGTGCCGCGACGCCGGTTTCCGCGCTGTCGAGTTCGACAACCTCGACTCCTACAGCCGCTCGCGCGGGCAGCTCACGGCGGAAACGAATCTCGACCTCGCCGCGCTGCTGGTGCGGGCAGCGCACGACGAGCATCTCGCCGTCGGACAGAAGAACGCGGCCGAACTGAGCGCCCGCGCCAAGACCCGAGCGGGATTCGACTTCGCCGTCACCGAGGAGTGCTTCCAGTTCCGCGAGTGCGACAGCTATCGAAACGTGTACGGGGACCTCGTGATCGACATCGAATACCCGGACAACCTCAGCACCCCGTTCGACCGGGTATGCACCGACCCGTCCCGAGCAGCCACCACAATCCTTCGAGACCGCAAACTGGTCCCGTACGGCAACGCCGGATACCTCTACCAGCATTGCTGAACGAGCCCGTTCTTGAACTAGCTTCGATCCTGTGAGCGCACAACACGCCAGAGGGGGTCACTTGGAGACGGCGGCGTCGGCCCATACGGCGTAGCCGGCGTTGCTGCAGAGGCCCATGTCGCCTTGGACGAAGAGGTAGCGGAGTTTGAGGTTCAGGACGCCGGTGATGGGGACGGTGATCGTCGGGGATTGGCCGACTGGGATGTTGTCGGAGGTGTAGATGAGGTTGTCGTCGGCGTAGACCTCGAAGCGGACGACGGATTTGGTGTCGTGGCCGTCGCTGAGGCCGATGACCGCGGTGAATTGGTTCCATTTGCGGCCGAGGTTGAAGACGTGGTTGGCGTCGGCGTTGCAGCCGCCGATGCGGCCGGCGATCGAATGGGGGTAGGTCGTTCCGTTGACGTCGGAGGTGCCGACGTACCACGAGGTGGTGCCGATGATGTCGGCGAGGAACTGTTTGGCGGGTACGGGTGTTGTGGACGGCGTCGTCGTCACCGTGGTCGTGGTGGTGGTCGTCGGGGCGGCGGTGGGGAGCGCCGCGGTGGTGGTCGGGACGGCGGGCGATGCCGCGCCGGGGCCGCTTTTCCATGGCGCCCAGGCCAGTACGGCGACGAGGACGCCGACCGCGCCGACCGCGAGCGTGGCCAGCGCGACCCGCATCGCGCCTCGATGCCGGCGTTGCGCGCCGGGCTCGTCCTCGCCGTGCGGTGCGCCCGCCTGCCGGGCGTGCGGACTGCCCTGCGACAGATTCATCGTGCCCGACAGACCGCCGGTGATATGGATCGAGGTATGCGCCGCATCGGTATTCGCCGGTGGTTGGTGTGAGTTCCACTCCGCCACCCGATTCCCCTGCGCGGTGAGCCGCAGCGTCGGGTGCCCGTCGCGCTCCCCCTTGTCCGCCAGCCGATCATCGATCAGCGACTGCGCCGCCTCGACCAGTTCGTGCTGCGTGATCGGCGCGGCCCGCCACCCGGCCTGCGCCGCAACGGCTCCCGGCGACGGCGTCACCTCCTCCCGATGAGCCGTCGTCTCGGCCCGCAGCCACGCCAGCAGCGCGCCCCGCACCTGTTCCCGACGTCCTGCCATATCGGACACGCCAGTTCCCCCTCACGGAAGTCGACGGCCTCCAATCCTGGCCCACGCCAACCTCCGCGGCCATGAAATCGGCCCCTGGAACTCACCTAGAATTCCGGTCGGTTTGCCCAGCTGAAGCGCCCTGTCGGGTCAGGAGCGCCAGCGCTTGCCGCGCGCCGTGGGCGGGGACGCGCGGCGGGTGCGGCTTGCCTCGAGGGCCTGGGATCCGGCGGGGGTGATCCGCAGTGCGGGTGGTTGACCAGGTGGGGTGGTGCTGGTTACCAGGCCCTGCCGCATCAGGGTCCAGGCGGCGTCGAGAAGTTCTCGCGGGGAGATCGGTCCTGATTGCCAATCGGATTGGGCGGCAATGATCTCCGGGGCGGGCGTGGAACCGGAGTAATGGGACTGAGATTCGACGTAGAGCCAGGTCAGCAGGGCGTCGCAGATTCCTTCTCGGCGCTGGTCGGCATCGGGCACGCGGGTCCCCCTCATGGAAAGTCGGCGGCTTTCCATGGTGGCGGACTCGCGTGGCGCGTGATGTCGGAACCGGCGGAAAAAGATCCGTTTGGCAGAGATTGTCAGATGCCGCTGGGGAAAGTCAGGGTCATCAGGCCCGGCCAGGTTTCCGACCAGGGCCGCTTGGGGTTGTGGCAGATGTAGACGGTGACGAGGCGTTCGAGGCCGGGAAGACCGTTGGGGTCGTTGATTTTCCGGTATTCGATGGTGGAGTCGAATTGGGCGAGGAATTCCTTGTCGCCCACACCGTCGACGGAGAGGTAGACGATGGTGCGCGCGGAGTCCGGGGGCGGGCCGAAGTAGCCGAAACCACGGTTGGGGCTGTAGACCGGCGGCAGGTGGTAGTCGCGGCCGAATTCCTCGAGGGCGCTGGCCTGCACGTAGGCAGCGGCGACCACCGCGGTGCCGGCGCGCTCGGGTTCGGGGAGGCTGTGGACCGCGTCGTTCACCGCGGAGGTGAAGGTGGTGTAACCGTCGGGGCCGAACCAGGATTCGCGCATCCAGTACTGGGCCTGGTTGGTGATGGGGCTCGAGATCAGACTCTTCGGCAGCGGGATCGCGATCATCCACGCGGTGAACAGCACCGCCGACACCACCGCCACCGCGTTGACCAGCCGTCGGGTCAGGCGTTTGACCTCGACGGTGCCCAAAGCGAACGCGCCCGCGCCCAGCAGCGCGGGCCAGAACCCGGCGACGTAGTAGGACCGGCCGTTCTCGACAAGAACCACCGCGACCAGCAGCAGCCCGGCGATCAGCGCGAAACGATAGGGCCGCAACGCTTCCAGCCGCACCAGCCCCCACAGCCCGAGCGCGCTGAGCAGCCCGCCGAGCAGCCCGCACTGGATGGCGATCTCGACCGCGCAGATCAACGGCCCGGTGTTGGCGGCGTGCTGCTCCTGCGAAATGATCTCGGTCATCTGGGATTCCACCCAGCCGTGCCGCGACTGCCACACGATGCCCGGAATCATGGCGACCACCATGATCAGCGTGCCGACATACAGCGCCGGCCGCCGCAGCACCTCGCGCGGCCCGGCCACCAGCACGCCGAGACCGAGCATCGCCCACACCCCCGGCACCATCCATTTGGCCTGGAACGCCAGCGCGGCCGCCGCACCCGCGGCGATCAGCAGCCAGTCCTGGCGGGTGCGCGCCCACCGGATCAGCAGGAAGACGATCAACGCCTGCAAGGGGATGTCGAAGGTGAGCGTGATCAGCTGCACCTGGTCGAAGGCCAGCGGCGAGACGGCGTAGGCCAGGGCGGCGAGGATCTGATACCGCGGCCTCGCACCGAGTTCGCGGGCGGTGGCCCCGGCCAGGATGGCGGCGGCGGCCATCAACGCCAGCGCGGGAATCCGCAGCGCCAGTACCGAACCCGGCGCCACCAGATCGGTCACATGCGCCACGAACGGCGCGAGCGGACCCTGGTCCGGATACGCCCAGGCCAGCCGGCGACCCGCCGCCAGGAAATACAGCTCGTCCCCGAAGTAGTTGATCCGAGCCGCCGCGATGCCCATCACGGCCGCGAACCCGAAGGACACGGCCAGCACGCCCTTCCAGGCGAACGGCACCGGTTCGGCGACCGGGTCGGCGACCTCGGGCCGCAGCGCCGCGTCGGTGGTAGACATCCTGTTTGCCCTCCCGAAAACCACGAAAAGACGCCGGGCAGAACCGAATGTCGGCAGTGCCGGGCGTCGATCAGGTCAGCAGACTAACCGGTATTTCACATTTGAGCGCCCCGGTCGTTTCCGGGGCTTGCCCCGCACGCGCCGATAGCGTGCGATGGACGCACCCTGCGCGCCATGACCCCCGCCGCCGCGCCGGTAGGATCGGGATATGACCGAGCGCAAGCCGCCCGGAATGCCCTTCGAATCATGGATCGACAAACAGGTGCGCGAGGCCGCCGAGCGCGGCGAATTCGACAACCTGAAGGGTGCGGGCCAACCCATTCCCCCCGGCGCCACCGACGAGAACTCTTGGCTGCGAAGCTATCTGAAGCGCGAAGGCGCAACCGCCGACGCCCTCCTGCCCGAGGCGATCATCCTGCGCCGCGAACGCGAACGCATCCACGACACCGTCCGCGACCTCCACTCCGAACGCGAAGTCCGTGCCCTCGTCACCGCCCTCAACGAACGCATAGTCGACTACCTCCGCATGCCCACCGGCCCCCACGTCTCGCTCGGTCCCGTGAAAACCGACGAGGTAGTCGCCACCTGGCGCACCCACCGCGAGAAAGCCCGGGCCGCCCGCACTCCAGCCGCCGCGCCCCACCGACCACGGGTCGAACGGCCTTGGTGGCGAAGGCTTTTCGGCTAGTTCGCCCTCGCACGGAGAGTCACCGGACTGTCAGGTGGCCAGTTGGGATTCGCAGGCGGACCAGGCAGCGGGACTCAGGTGCGGGCGGACGCGGGTGAAGAGGTCGAGGAGGGGCGGGCCGTAGCGGTCGGCTAGTTCGCTGTTGTGCGCCAGGACATCCAGTTCGTTGGCGACGGTGAGTTCCAGGAAGGCTCGGAATTCGGTGGGCGTGGGCTCGAATTCGCGGCCGGTGAATCGGTCGCGGAACACCGGCTGGCTCGCGTCGATGCGGGGGTAGACGGCGGAGCGGTCGCAGCAGGCGTAGAGGTAGATCTGGGATTCGGACACCGGGCCGACCAGGTCCACCACCGTTGCGCGATCGGAGAGGTCGACCAGGGACTGGTCGAAGCCGTCGGTGCCGTAGACGGCATGCGCCAGGCCGGCGAGCCGGAGGTCGGGGGTGTGGCCCCAGGCGGCGAGGGTGTCGGCGACCCGCCGGAGGTGGGCCAGGAGGGTGCCGCCGGGGTGGTCGATGGTGTCCGCACCCCGATCCCGCAGGAACCGCTCGACGCGGGCCCTGCGGGAGGCGAGGGAGTCGTGATCGTTCACCGTTTCAGTGTCGCGCGCGAATCGCGGTCCGCGGCAGTTCCGTTCGCCACTTCCCGCGACCGGCTCAGCCGCGCTGGTGGCCGCGCAGCACGGTCGAGGCGGCCGAGGCCGCGAGCGACAGCGCGGCGAGCCCGCCGAAGGCCACGTGGTAGCCGGTCACCGGCGCCCACCCGGATGCCGTTGCGCGCGAGAGGATCACGGCGACCAGCGCCACGGCGAGCGCACCCCCGACCCGTTGCAGGATGTTGACCAGGGCGGTCGCATCCGGCAGCTGCTCGTGGCGGACGGCGGCGTAGGCGGACGAGACCAGGGGCATCGCCCCGACCGCGGTCGCCAGACCGGCGGCGAACAGCAGCAATTGGACGACGAGGCCGTTGACGTCGACGGGCAGGAACGCCAGCGGCAGCACGGTGAGCGCGATCGCGAGATTGCCGATCACCGCGACCCGGCCGCCGCCGAACCGATCGGTGAGCCGTCCGCCCAGCGGCAGCATGATGATCCCGCCGAGCCCGTAGGCGAGCAGATCCAGTCCGGTGCGGATGATGCCGGTGCCGTGCAGGACCTGAAAGTACAAGGGCAGCAACACCATCAGTCCGAACATCGCACCACCGGCGAAGAAGCACGCGGTGGTGGCGGCCCGGAACCCGCGGTTGGCGAACAGGCGGATGTCCAGCAGCGGCCGAGCCTCTCGCAGGGCGCGGACGACGAACGCTCCCAGCCCCGGCACCCCGAGCACCAGCGGCAGCCACACCGACAGCGACCCGAACGATCCGGTCGACCCGACCTCCGACAGCCCGTACACGATCGCGGACACGCCGCCGCCGGCCAGCACCAGTCCCAGCACGTCCAGCCGCTGCACCGGCACGCCCCCGGTACGGGGCAGATACCGCAGTCCGGCCGCCAGCCCGACAAGTCCGAACGGAATGTTGATCAGGAACAGCCATTCCCAGCTCCAGTGCGCCAGCATGAGCCCGCCGATGGTCGGCCCGATGGCGGGCGCGCCCACCACGGCGATGCCGACCACGCCCATGACCCGGCCCATGCGCTGCGGTCCGGCCGCCTGCCCGAGGATGGTCTGTCCGGCGGGAATCATGAGCCCGGCGGCCAGACCTTGCAGGATGCGCAGCGCGATCAGCCAGCTCGCGGTCGGCGCGAACGCGCAGGCGGTCGAGGCCACGGTGAAGGCGATCAGCGCCCCCATCCACAGTCGCGTCACGCCCACCCGGCGGGCCAGCCAGCCGCACACGGTCAGCGAAACCCCCAGGGCCAGCAGGTATCCGCTGGCTACCCATTGGATGGTGGCCAGCGACGCCCCCAGATCGGCCCCGATGGTGTGCAGCCCGATATTGACCAGCGACGTGTCGAGCATCCCCATGACCGCGCCGAACACGACGACGGCGGCGGTGCGCCAGACGTGCGCGGGGATCTTGTCGGAGTCGAGGCTGGATGTCTGTGTGTCCGAACGCGTTTGCGTCATCGGACCTCTCCTTCAGTTGTTGATGAGTGACTCAATTGCAGAGAGTAGCAATGATTGAGTAGCTCAACAATAGATATAATCAGCAGGTGACCGACGAACCGCCCGCCGCCGACCAGTTCCACCCCTCCGGCCTGCTGCGACACCCCACCTACGCCCTGGGCAAGTTGCACAAGGGCATCCACGCCAAGCTCGAAACGCCGCTGCGCGAGCACTGGGTGCTGACCTACCTGGCCGAGCGCGCGGAGGTCTCGCAGCAGGAGATGGCCAATGCCATGGAGATCGACCGCAGCGAGGTCGTGCGCCTCATCGACTCCCTGGAGAAGGCCGGACTGGTCACCCGCACCCGCGACCCCGAGGACCGCCGGAAATACCGTCTGGCTATCACCGCCGCCGGCGAGCGACTGCGCGCGCAGACCGATATCAAGATCCTCGAAGCCACCGATGTCCTGCTGGCCCGGCTCACCCCGGCGGAACGGCAAACGCTGCACCGGCTTTCGCTCAAGGCCCTCGGCTTCGACAGCGACGAGATCTGACCCACACCCCGGCCCGACACCAGCGCGGCGGGTACGGTGTACGCACCGAAAAGGCGACCGGCTAGGATCGAGGCCGTGCCCTCTCGTCCTCGCCTACCTCGCCTGCCCCAGCTCAACCCTCCCCTGGATGCCCGCCGCGGCTACTCCCAGCAGGAGATTCTCGGTGAATTGCGCCGCCTGATCCTGGAGGGCAACCTGCCACCGGGCACCGGCCTGCCGCTGGGCGAGATCGCGCGCATGTTCACCGTGAGCGCGATCCCGGTGCGCGAGTCGCTGCAGACGCTCATCGGCGAGGGCCTGGTCGAGCATCGCCCCAACTTCGGCTACCAGGTCACCATGCTGACCTCCGAGGAGCTCCGCGAGCTCTACGTGGTGCGCGAGCGCCTGGAGTCGGTGGCGATGGCCGCGGCCGTGCACAACGCCACCGAGGCCGATCATCAACTGGCCCGCGACATTCACGCCCGCCTCGAGCAGGCGGTGCTGACCGAGGACGCGGTCGCCTATCACCGCGAGACCCGCAATTTCCATCTCGCCCTGGTGCGCCCCTCGGGCATGCCGCGCGTGGTGCACATGCTCGAATACGCCTGGAACATCACCGAACCGGTGCAGCCCATGGTGCACGTGTCGACCATGGACCGCGTGGTGCTGCACGCCGATCACAGCAAGCAGTTGCAAGCCTTCCTCGTCAGGGATGCTGAAGGTTTGCTGTCGGCCAGCGAGGGCCATCACGCCCGCCTCAGCGGTGTCCTGGCACACCTACCCACCGACACCGGTTTGTTCGCCGAACCCGCAGGTGAAGAAGATATATAACCCCCGAGCCAGGGGCTTGTGAACATATACGGTTCCAGCAACCCCGAAGCGGCGTCCGTTCGATAGCGTGGACCCATGCGGATCCGGGTCATCAATCCCAACACCACCGCCGCGATGACGGCCCTCATCGGGGAGAGCGCGCGTCTGGTCGCGGCCCCCGGCACGATCGTCGACGCCGTCAACCCCGCCATGGGCCCGGCCTCCATCGAGAGCCACTACGACGAGGCGCTGTCGGTGCCCGGCCTGCTCGCCGAGATCGCCAAGGGCGAGGCCGAGGGCGTGGACGGCTACGTCATCGCCTGCTTCGGCGATCCGGGTCTGGACGCGGCGCGCGAGCTGGCGCGCGGACCGGTGATCGGCATCGCGGAGGCGGCCATGCAGTCGGCCAGCCATCTGGGCCGCCGTTTCAGTGTGGTCACCACCCTGGCCCGCACCGCCGGCCGCGCCTGGGAGCTGGCGGAACGCTATGGCATGGAACGCTTCTGCGCGAACGTGCACGCCTGCGAGATCCCGGTGCTCGAACTCGAGGATCCCAAGGCCCGCCGGGTGATCGCCGACGCCTGCCGCGAGGCCGTGGCCGCCGACGGCTCGGACGCGGTCGTGCTGGGCTGCGCGGGCATGGCGGATCTGTGTGAATTCCTGACCGACGAGGTCGGGGTACCCGTGGTCGACGGCGTCGCCGCCGCCACGCTGACCGTGCAATCGCTGGTCACCATGAAGTTGCGTAAGTCCGGCCGCGGGGAATTCGCGGCCCCACTACCGAAGACGTACGTGGGATTGCTCGCCGATTTCGGCATCGAGAACAAGGAGGCGCAGGCGTGACGCTGCCACCGGAGACATTGCACGGGATCGAATCCCGTGTGCAGGCTGTGGATTCGGAGCTGGTCCGGCTCTACCCGGGCGACCGGCCCGGCCAGCCGATCCACACCGCGTACGTGTCCGGCGCGGACGCCTCCGTCGACACCCCGCGCGAATGGGGTTCGGCCGCACTGGAACTCGCCGAGGCCCAGCGTGAGCTGCTGGTCGAACTGGCCGGGGAAGACGTCGTGGCAAGGGTTTTCGAGACCCTGCGCGAGCGGCCCATCCAGGACCTGCGCTTCGACTTCGAGGACGGCTACGGCACCCGCGGCGACGACATCGAGGACGCCGCGGCCCTCAATGCGGGTGCGGTGCTCAAAGCCCTTCCCGCCGAGGTGCGTTCGCGCGGCATCCGCACCAAGGGCCTGACCACCCTGGAGTGGGCGCGCGCCCTCCGCACCCTGGAGAAGGTCCTCGAGGGCGCGGGCGGTGTGCCGGAGGGCTTCGTGTTCACCGTGCCCAAGATCCGCCACGTCGAGCAGGCCGACCTCACCGTGCGGGTGTGCGAGGCCCTCGAGCAGGCGCACGGCCTGCCCGCCGGAGCGCTGAACTTCGAGCTGCAGATCGAGTCCCCGCAGGCCATCGTCGCCGCCGACGGCAGCTCCCCGGTGTCGCAGCTGATCCAGCGCTCGGCCGGACGCTGCACCGGATTGCACTACGGCACTTACGATTACAGCGCCGCGCTGGGCATCGCCCCGACGTTCCAGTCGCTCGAGCATCCGGTCGCCGATCACGCCAAGGCCGTCATGCAGGCCGCCGCGGCCACCACCGGCGTGTGGGTGTGCGACGGTTCCACCCAGGTGCTGCCGCTCGGCACCGACGCGGAGGTGCGCGCGGCGGTGTCGCGGCACTTCCGCCTGGTCACCCGCTCGCTCGAGCGCGGCTACTACCAGGGCTGGGACATGGGCGCCGGGCACCTGGTCACCCGCTGGCTGGCCACCTTCGCCTTCTTCCGCGCGGGCCTGGGTGTCGCCGCCCCGCGCATCGGCCGCTACCTGGACCGCCAGGGCGGCGCGGTGATGGACGAGCCCGCCACCGCGCAGGCGCTGGCGACCGTGGTGCTGCGCGGCCTGGAATGCGGCGCCTTCGATCCCGCCGATGTCACCGCCATCGCCCCCAAAGCCTCTGTCGATGTACTGAATCAATTGCGAGAAAGGAAGATTCCGGCGCTATGAGCGACGACTTCACGCTGCTTCCGGACCTGGCCGTGCGCACCCTGGGTGGCGCCGTGCTGTGGGCCAACGACGAGTCCTTCGCCGAGCGCGAGAACCTCATCCGCCCCGAGGCGGCCACCTACTCCCCCGCCACCTTCGGCCACAAGGGCCAGGTGTACGACGGCTGGGAGACCCGCCGCCGCCGCGGTGACAACGGCGACCACCCGGCCGGCGACGACTGCGATTCGGCCATCATCCGCCTGGGCGTGCCCGGCGTGATCAAGGGCGTGGTCGTGGACACCGCCTGGTTCAAGGGCAACTACCCGCCCGAGGTGTCGGTGGAAGCCATTGCGGTGGAAGGCCATCCGTCGACCGACGAGCTGGTCGCCGCCGAGGGCTGGACCACCATCGTGGAGCGCGCCAAGGTGAACGGCGACTCGGCCAACCCGTTCGAGGTGGATTCGCCCAAGCGCTGGACCCACGTGCGGCTGCGCATGTTCCCCGACGGCGGCATCGCCCGGCTGCGCGTGCACGGCATCGCCAAGCCGGAACTGTCGTGGCTGGAATCGGGCCCGTTCGATCTGGCCGCGATCGAGAACGGCGGCCTGGTCGCCGACTGCTCGAACCGCTTCTACTCGCACCCGCAGAACGTGCTGATGCCCGGTCGCGCCGCCAGCATGGGCGACGGCTGGGAGACCGCGCGCCGCCGCGACAAGAACACCAACGACTGGGTGCTGGTGCAGCTGGCCGCCGAGGGCGTCATCACCGCCGCGGAGATCGACACCTCGTACTTCCTGTTCAACAGCCCCGGCGCGGGTTCGCTGACCGGTATTCGCGCCGACGGCACCGAGGTGGAGCTGCTGGGCCGCACCGCGCTGCAGCCCGACACCCGCCACCGCTTCCTGATCGACGCCGGCGAGGCGGTCGTGCGGGTGCGGCTGGACGCGTTCCCCGACGGCGGCCTGGCGCGGCTGCGCCTGTTCGGCACCCTCACCGACGAGGCCCGCGCGCGCCTGCGCGCCGAGCTGGAAAATGACCTGGCGTGATCGGTCAGGGCCCGGAGGAGGCAGCCTGCGTAACCACGCAGGGCCCCCGAGCACGCCATAAAAGGATTGAGCCATGAGTTTCCTGAGTCAACCCCTATGCGGCGATTGGCTGTTTTTCGGGCTCGTGCCGGGTGGGGTTGTAGGCGATTTTGGTGCGCCAGCAGGCCCAGATGATGCGCATCCAGGCGCGGCCGAGGGTGGACGGATCAGCCCGGCCACGAAGTGCAGACTCTGGCGTGACAACGGCAGCGCGGAACGGTAGAAAAGCAACGGAAGCCCTTGGGGTACAGCGTGTCTTGGTCGACAGCCGTCCTACCAAGGGCTTCCTCATACCCCACGGAGGCGCGCCGAACCCAGTTCCGTTGCCTACCAACAACATCCATTCAGGATGAAAAGGGCTCAATATCGCGAAGCCCGACACCACGCCCGGCGAGAATGCGACTGAGACTCATCGCCTGCGGCAGGACACGTGCCCTCTCCTTCGCCGTTTCGGTGATGAGGGGGAGCCCCGGCGAATGCCGTTGCCTTGGAACAACGCATTCAGGACACCGGGGCAACTCCATTATCAACGGCTGAATAATCTCCCCAGGGGGCATCCCCTTCGATGTTTTTCACTGAGCGGTCCTCGGGTGCAGTCGGAGTTGTGAGTAACTCGTTTGCAGGGAGCTTCTGAGCTGCGGGGGTCGCGACAAGTGAGATAGCGGTCGACGGTGGATTGCAGCGCTGTGATGACCGAGGTCACAACAGCTGTGATGGCATTGCGTGGGACCAGGTTTCGGCGGTAGATGTTGATACTTGTGAGTGAAATTCTGGTGACCGGGGGCACCGGTGTCCTGGGCAGACTGATCGTCCAACAGTTGCGTGAGCAGGGTCATGAAGTCCGTGTGCTGTCACGGAGGACGGGTGCCGGTACCCATAATGGGGACTTGACCACCGGCGAAGGCGTCGCGGAGGCACTCGACGGTGTGAGGGTCGTGGTCCACGCGGCAACCGATGCGCGCAAGGTCGGACGCCCCGACCTGCGCCAGACGCAGAACTTGCTCGGCGCGGCGGCAAGCGTCGAGCACATCGTGTATCCGTCGATCGTCGGCATCGATCGAATACCTTTCCGCTACTACCGAAACAAGCTGGCCTGCGAAGAATTGATCGAACGCAGCGGCATCCCGCATACCATCGCTCGCGCAACCCAATTCCACGAGCTGATCGCATCGGCCCTGCATACCGCATCGCGATCGCCGATTGCGCCGCTGCCGCTGGATTTTCGGTTCCAGTCCGTCGCCGCCGTTGATGTCGCTCACCACGTAGCCGCCCTGGCTCAGCAGGGTCCGGTCGGCCGGATCGCCGATTTCGGTGGTCCGGAGGTCCTGACCCTCGAACAGATGCTGCATATCTGGCATGCCACTCACACCCGGCCGCGGGGACTGCGGCTACCGGTCCCGGGAAAGATCGGGCGCGGATTCCGGGCAGGTGACAATACCTGCCCCGGCCAGTGCGATGGTGTCCAGACCTGGGCGAAATACGTCGAGTCGAAGCCGCAAATCGAGTACACCAAATCCTGACGACGGCTCGCCGGGCAGTCGATGGCGGCTTGGCCGTGACTGCGGGACGCAGTTCGCGGCCAGTTCTGGTGATCTACCGTGTCGATCGAGTCGGAGCGGTCGGGTAGTCTTCGGCGTACTGCTGTTAGCGGGGAGTTGCCTGTTCAGGGGGTCGCTGTGACGGAGATTGGGGACGGTCTGGCCGTGTTGCGGTCGGAGATCGCCGCGTTCTATGCCGGGTTCGGGCACCCGGATTTGCTGCGCCGCGCCTGCGGCAATGCGGCGTTGCTGGTGCCGCTGATCGGCCACGACGAGGTCTATACCTCTCGCGTGCGAGGAATCGATTGGATCTGCGCGTTCACCAGTGTCGAAGAGTACGCCCGCTACATGGTTGCTCGCGGGGTGCTGGAGGATCAGATGTACAGCTATCAGCAATTGCTGGGGTTTCGGCTGATTGCGTGGGCGGCGGAGCGACCCGAGCCGACAGGCGTGTCGATCGACTGTGTCGGGGCACAGCCGGTGGCGTTTCCGCCTGAGCTGTCGGATGAGGCTGTTGAGGGGGCGGTCGCGTGAGTGAGGAGTTGAAGGTCGAGCCGGCGGTGCTGACGCAGGCCGCGAACGGGATCAATTCGATCATCGGGCAGCTGTCGGATCTGGGGATCAAGGAGACCGGCGCGATGGGCCGCGGGTTCGCACTGCTGGCACTGTCACCGTTGCAGGCGGGCAAGGCGTCGGTGCAGTCGACGTTCGAGACCTTCTGCAACCGGTGGTCGTGGGGCGTGCGGTCGCTGGTGCAGTCGGCCAACACCATGGCTCAGGCCGTCGGGCTGGCGGCGGGCCGCTATCAGATGATGGACGATCAGGCCAAGAACGCGCTCAAAGAGGTGTATTCGCACCTTTTCTCCAATCCGCACCTGACCAAGGACCAGATCGATAAGCGGTCGTTGTCGGAAACCTTGTCCGACAATCCCTTCAACGCGCTCGCGCACCCGGACTACAGCGCCGAGTCGTTCCAGAAGATGTCCGACCAGATGCAGCTGGACGCGCAGGTGATCAAGACGGTCGCTCCGCAAGCCGCCGCCAACATCGGCGCCCTGGCCAATCCCGCCACCGTCGTAGTTCCGACGCCCGGCACCACCGCGCCCGGGTGGAATACAGGCGCGTTGCAGCAAGCGGCGCAGATCCTGACTCCCGAGACCGGCGGGGCCAACGGCGGCAAGGCGGGCAAGTAGGTGGGGATCGGGGACTGGATCGACAATGTCGGGGGCGCGATCGAGCACGCCGTCGACGAGGTCGAGACCAAAGCGGGCTCGATCATCGACCGAGGCGCGCACACGGTCGCGGACTTCGCTCGTGATCACGGGGCGGGTGGGGTGGCCGATGCGATCGATGAGATCGGCGATCAGATCTCCAACGTGCTCGGTGGGGAGATTCTCGAGAAGGAACTCGGCCAGACCAAGGACAAGACCGAGCTGATTCACGGTGAGCCCTCGGCGATCCATGATGTGGTGGGCAAGCTGAAGTCGATGTCCTCGTCGATCGAGTCGACCGGTGACGCGTTGCGCAAGATCGATGTCGCGGACTGGACCGGCAAGGCCGCCACCGCGTTTCACACCGAGTTCGACAAGCAGCCCAAGGCGTGGTTCACCGCCGGGGACGCGTTCACCAAAGCAGCGGCGCACCTGGACAACTGGTACTGGGCGCTGGAGACTGCGCAAGCCAAGGCCCAAGACGCGATCGACAAGTGGGAAGCCGCCGACAAGGAAGAGAAGTCGAAGAAGTCGGCGTGGAACGCGTTGTCGGACAAGGACAAGAAAGCCACTCCGCTGGTCGACACGTGGACGTCGATGCGTGACGAGGCGCGGGCGATCCTGAAAAACGCGCGCTCCCAACGCGACAACATCGCGTCCCAAATCGTCTCCGGGTTGCAGGCCGGAACCCAGGAGGCTCCGACCGAGCCGCCGTTGTCGCAGCGGTTGAGCGCGGACTTCGATGACCTGAAGGGTGTCTACGACTACGGCAAGCTCAGTTTCGAGACCGGGTTTCTGACATCGTTCTCGTCGATCGTGCAGTTCGCGCGTTCGACGAACATCCTTGACCCGTACAACATGTCGCATCCGGCCGAGTACTTCTCGAGTATGGCCGATCTGGGCACCGGGCTGGTCACCGCGGCCGCCGATCCGGGTGCGGTGGTCGATGCGATGCTCTCGGATGCGCGGAAGAATCCGTTCGAGACCGGCGGCGCGATCACTGGGAACATCATCCTCACTGTGGCCACCGGCGGCGCGGGCACAGCCCCCAAGCTTGCCGCGGAAACGATCGAGGAGACTACCAAGGCGGTCCAGGTCACGAAGGTCGCCACCGACGTGCTCAAGGATGCTCCCGGTGCGGTGCCCAAGGGGGTGCCGCGTATCGAGGCACCCTCGATCCCCGGCCGCGGGAGCCCGGCGCTCGAACGTCCCGTGGAACCCTCAGGCGGGTCGGGGAATCCGTCGGCGCCTCGGCCGGACGCTGTGCAGCCGGGGGCCGCTGCGCCGCAGTCCCCGAGTGCGGGTGCGCCGAAGCCGGAGGTAACTGCCCCGGGCCCGGCCGGAACACCGGACAGCGGGCTGGCTGCGGCTCCGCATCCAGACGGCGCTGCCCCACAATCACATCCGACCGACACCCACCCTGGCACCGCGGAGCCCGGAGCCTCGCCGGGGCGTGCTGATGCGCCGATGCACCCCGATCGTGCCGCCCCGCAACCCAACCCGACCGCAGAACCCCGATCTGCCGACGTAACTCACGAGCCATCCCCGGCGGATCCGCACCCGGATCGGCCAGGGCAGCCCGGTCTCGCGACCGAGCAGCCAGGGCAACCGGGCCTGGCGACCGAACGTGCGCCTGGCGAAGGGACTCCTGGTCCTCACCAGCAACCCGAGAATCTGCGAACGGATCCGAACGCAGACGCGCCGGTTCCTCGCAACGAACCGACTGCCCAGACACCGCACGGCGAAACGCAGGATCAGCCCCACACACTGGCGGCTGATGGTCGCCAACCCCCCGTTGATCACGATCCCGCCCTGAGCGGTGACCGGGACGGTGCACATCCCAGCGGGCATGACTCACAGCCGGGGAACGCCGCGCCGCAGCACGAGCATCAGCCCGAACCTGCGCCCGGTGGGCACCATCCCACTCTGGAGGATCATGCCGGTGCCGACCGGCAGGCCCCCGACGACGCGCGCGGCGGCCATCCCGAAGACACCAGCGATCTGAAGGACAAAACCTGCACCGACGATCCGGTCGACATCGCCACCGGAGCCTTCCTGCTCCCGGAAACCGACGTCGACCTGCCCGGCGTGCTCGGACTGGTACTGCGACGCACCCACCGCTCCAGCTACCGTTACGGCCGCTGGTTCGGCCCCTCGTGGTCCACGACACTCGACATGCGCGTCATCGTCGACCATGAGGGTGTCACCTTCCTCGGCGAAGACTGCATCATGCTCGCCTTCCCCCATGCCGAGACCGGGCGGCCGGAACAATCATTGTTCGGTGGCCGCGGCTGGACCCTGACACGCACCGAGACCGGTAGCTACCAGGTGCGAGATCCCAAGCGGGAGTTGATCTTCCACTTCGCACCCGAGCCGGGACTCGACGGTCTCGATGCCCGGTTGGGCAACTTCGCCCTGTCCGCGATCACCGACCGTCACCTCAACCGTATTCGATTCCATTACGACGCGACCGGTCTCCCCGTAGCGGTGTCGCATTCCAGCGGCTACCGCGTGAACATCGACACCGTCGCGGGCCGGGTGACCGCATTGACCGTCGTCGGGAGCAACGAAGCTGGCACCGAACTCCATACGCGTGTAAGGGAATTCGCCTACGAGGTCGGCAATCTGGCCGCGGTGACCAACGCGGTGGGCGCGACCACGCGCTACACCTACGATGAATACTCCCGCATGCTGTCGTGGACGGACTCCAACGACAACAGCATGGTCAACACCTACGACCAGGCAGGACGGGTCATCCGTCAACGCGGTACCGACGGCGTGCTCGACTGCGAGCTGAGTTACGACGAATTTCCGGACGGCACAGGCCATTTCACCAAGGTCACCAACTCCCTTGATGCGGTGACCGCACACGGATTCGACCGCGACCTGCGCCTGCGCGATGTGATCGATCCGGTCGGCGGACACACGCATTTCGACTACAACTCCGAACGCGCCCCCTTGAAAGTCGTTGGCCCCGACGGAGCGAGCACCCACTATGCCTACACCGGGACTGGCGATCTGACCCGCGTTATACGCCCGGACGGGACCAGGATCGACATCGAGTACACAGAGCCGAACCGACCCTCGGCGATTACCGACGCCGACGGGACCGTGTGCCAGCAGGAATGGGATACGGCAGGAAACCTCATCGCCGTGACCGACGCGGGCGGCGTGCGCACCGTATACCGCTACCACCCCAACGGGGCGATCGCCGAGATCCGCGAATCCACCGGTACGCGCACCACCGTCCAGGTCGACGCGGCCGGATTGCCGATCACCATGACAGAGCCCAACGGAGCCACCACCCATCTCGAACGCGACGGGTTCGGACGCCCCGTCCAGGTCACCGATCCGTTCGGCGCGGTGACCCGCTACGAATGGTCGGCAACAGGAAAGCTGTTGCGCCGCACCGATCCCGACGGCTACGGCGAGTCGTGGACCTGGGACGGGGAGGGCAACATGCTCACCCACACCGACCGCGCCGACAACATGACCTCCTTCACCTACGGCGCGTTCGACCTGCTCGCCTCCCGCACCGCCCCCGACGGCTCGGTCACCCGCTTCCAGTGGGACACCGAACGACGGTTGATCGCGGTCACCAACGGCCTGGGGCACATCTGGCGCTACGAATACGACCAGGCCGGACGGCTCACCGCCGAAACCGACTACAACGAGACCACCAGCCGCTATACCCATGATCGCGCCGGACACATCGCCAGCGTCACCACAGCGAACAACGACACGCGCCGATACACCCATGACCGGCTCGGGCGGGTCACCGAAATCGCTGCCAGCAGCGGCGAATGGCAGCGCTACAGCCGCGATCCCGTCGGTCGAGTCCTCACGGCGACCTCCGGTATCGGCGAAAACCCAGTCCACACACTGGAATTCACCTACACCGCGACCGGACAGCCGATCTCGCAACGGCTCGACGACCGGCCGGCGATGGAATTCGCCTACGACACCCACGGTCGCCGCGTCAGCCGCACCACGCCCAGCGGCGTCGTCACCAGCTGGCAGTGGGACTACACCGGACGCGTTCGGAGCATGTCAGCTGATGGTCACCACATCACCTTCGCCTACGACCGAGCCGGTCGGCCGACCGAATGGCGCGTCGATGAACTCGCCATCGGCCGCACCCTGTCCGGCATCGGCCGCGTCACCGAACAACAAGTCGTCGGATTCCCCGGCTCCACACTGAATCTCGACCCGACTCCCGCGCGACGCCCAGACCCGCGGAACCTGCGCCACGACACCTTCACGTACCGCCCCGACGGCTACCTCGCCAGTCACACAGTCCGTCGACCCGAACGATCGGTGCAGCGTCGGGACTACGCACTCGATGCACTCGGTCGGGTCACCGCGCTCTCCCACGATGGTTCGACGACAGCGGCGTACTCCTACGACCCGCTGAGCAACATCCTCTGCGAGGAATTGCCCAGTCGATCGCAACAGACGACCGTCCCCGGCACGGGCTCAGTCGAATCGCGCTCCGGATCCATTGTCGAGCATCGGAACTCGACCGCGGGCCGCCGGGAATACCACCGAAACCTGTTGGTCCGGGACGGCCGCACTCGATACCACTACGACGCCGCGGGCCGCCTCGTTCGCAAGGTCACCGCGCGGATCTCGCGCAAACCTGACATCTGGCACTACCGCTACAACGCGTTCGACCAACTCACCGACGCGCGCACTCCCGATGGGCAGTGGTGGCGCTACACCTACGACGCCGTAGGCCGCCGAACCACCAAACAGCGCCTCAACTCCGACGGCACCGTCTTGGAACGCACCGACTACACCTGGGACGACACCTGTCTCGTCGAGCAGGCCACCGGCGACACGACTACGCGATGGCAGTACCAGCCGAGTTCGACCGCACCGATCACGCAGACCACCGACCAGGCATCAGTCGACCGTGCCTTCTACGCCATCGTCACTGATCTCGTCGGTACACCAACTGATCTCGTCGACCCCACCACGGCGGAGCTCGTCGCCGAGGCGACCACGAATCTCTGGGGAGTCACGACGTGGCGGGGTGACGCCTCGACCCCACTCCGGTTTCCGGGACAAATCCACGACCCCGAAACCGGACTGCACTACAACCTGAACCGTCTCTACGACCCCGCCACCGGGCGATTCCTCACCCAGGATCCGCTCGGCCTGGCTCCGGCACCCAACCCCGGTGCGTATCCGCACAACCCTACGGTCTGGACCGACCCCTTGGGGCTCATCCCGGAAGGCTGTCACGACAGCGGCGCCGACAAACTCGACGGCAGCGGCCCCAAACCCGGAGTGATCGAAGCGAGTGACCGGGTGAAATCCTTCGCCGCATTGAACAACTACCACCCGCCACACGGCATCGAATTCGTATTCGACCCGGACAACGGACGATTCGCGGTCGGCGATGTCGCGAAGTACGCGAGGGCAATGCACGGAAGCCCGCACGAACAGCTTGCTATCAGCATCGGCGCGGATCCCAGCCGGGTCGTGGGCGGGCTATTCTGGAACAGCGTCGGCAAGGGAATGAGCACCAATGAGATGAGTGGACATTTCTGGCAGAACTGGACCGATGACATCCGGAAACAATTCGTGGAGACAATGAAAGGTTACGGATTCAATGTCGACCACTACGCAGGGATGTGACATGCAGGGAGAGTGGATTCCGGTCATACGTTACCAGTCTGGTCTTTGGCTGGGAGTCTCCGACGGCGAGCTGCACATCGGGACAGAGCATGAACCAACCAAACCGATAGACCACGCGAACCTGGTGGGTCTTCTGCCATTATTGGAGCTTGATCGCGATCAGGTGATGTCGACCATCGGGCGAAAAGAGCGGGAAGCAGGATTGGCCGTAGGAACGATTTCCGATCTCATCTCGCTGAAATCGATACTGCGAACCGCCATCTCGATGCGGAGTGAGTACTGGACGGAACTTGCGCTCGACTGGGTTGAAATCTTGCCTAATGATCAAGAACTCTCGGATGCCTTAACGGGGCTCGTAACGGCAAATTGGGCTAGCCAGAAAGTTAGACACCGAGCGAAAAGGAAGTTGAGCTAGCCTTGTAGTGGCAGACCCATAGTCGGCAATCCAGAAGGCAAATGTCCACGCGCGCCCCATGGCGTGCTATTCCTCGGTGACGAGTTGGCGCGCAAACTCGGGCATGCGGGGCTCCTCGACGGCACCGCTTTCCGGATCTGCGCGCCCAGGCTGGATAGTTGCGGCTGAATCTGTAGAACAGGGGATTTCGGGGTGGTCATGGTGGATCGAGAACAACTCATCGGCCTCGTCACCAAGCTGTACGAGGGGCAGGGTGACGAGGCCCAACAAGACGAGTGGCTGGAAGCCCTCAACGGTGCCGTGGCCGATCCGAGGATCAGCGACTACATCTTCTGGGACGACTCGAACCCACGGCTGACTCCCGAACAGATCGTCGACAAGGCGCTGGCCTACAAGCCGATTGTGTTGGGCGGTGCGGACTGAGCCCACCCGTCAGTGGTTCGAGTCCACAACGATCCGCGCGTGTGAGGATGGCCGATATGAGTGAGAACGCCGACCGGCAAGATCAATCCCAGTTGCGGACGGCGCACGAGTACGGCCATCCGGCTCCATTCGTGAGCCTGCCGCTCGAATGCCGTGAGACGCTGGCGCAGTGGCTCGCCGATCTCCGCGTGCGGGGAAGGTTCTAGTCCTCGCCGCCCCAGAGAGTCGAGTTGACCTCGCGGATTTCGGCGATGCACTGCTCGCAGGCTTGCCCTCGGGGCCCGACGGGATTCGGCTCACGGCCGACGACATCCTTGCAACGACCACATAGGCGCACTTCATCTGACACGTCATGAATCGTATCGGGATGCTGCGCCAGGGCTCGCCGTCACGCGTCACCGGCGCGAGTTCCCTCCATCGCGTGCGTAGCGGACGGCACAGGAAGGAACGCGCGCAGGCTCGTCGTCTGCTTGTCAGATCGACCGTTCGTCGCTGACCTTCAGTTCACCATCCTCGATTCCGACCAGGACGAACGTGCTGAATCCGCTGGATTGGAGTCGTTTCAGCTGGGCGCCGAGTTTCCCGCTGCGACGGACGACCTCGATGACTCGGTCAGCGGAGCGCAGGCTGCGGGCGACGGTGAGCGCGTCGGAGATCGGAACGTCGGATTCGGTCAGGACTGCTGTGGCGTTGCGCTGGATGTCGTCGGTCAGGAGTCCGACGATGCGCTCGAAGCCGATGGAGAATCCGCACGCGGGGACGTCTTTGCCGAGCGAGCGGCCGATGAGTTTGTCGTAGCGGCCGCCGCCCGCGACGGAGCTGGACATCTCCGGGTGGGTGATCTCGAAGATCTGGCCGGTGTAGTAGCCCATGCCGCGGACGAGCGTGGGGTCGAACTCCCACTTCAGCGGCCGTTGCCGGGCCAGTGCATCGAGGCTGGCGGTAGTCGCTGCAAGGTCGGCGACCACGTCGTCGGCCAGGCTGGGGACGGTTGCGGTGAGCGTGTCGGCGAGCTTCTCGACTGGAATGTCTTGCAGGCTGCTGATCTTGTCAAGGGCGGTGTTGATCGAGTCCGCGGAGAACCCGAGCTTGTCGAGTTCGGCGCGCACGCCGTCCCAGCCGATTTTGTCGAGCTTGTCGAGGGCGATGAAGAAGCGGTCCCAGGTGTCCTCGGACAGACCGGCGTCGGTCGCGAGGGCGCTGAGGAAGCGGCGATCGGACAGGCGGACGGTGACGTCGGTGAGGCCGACGGCGGCCAGGGCTGCGGTGGTTGCTTCGATCAGTTCTGCTTCGGCGAGGACGGTCGGCTCGCCGATCATGTCGATGTCGCACTGATAGAACTGCCGGTAGCGACCCTTCTGCGGGCGTTCGGCACGCCAGACGGGGCCGACTTGCAGCGACCGGAACGGGGTGGGCAGGTCGGCGTGGTTGTTGCCGTAGAAGCGGGTCAGCGGGACGGTCAGGTCGAATCGGAGGCCGAGATCGATCAGGTCGCGGGTCGGGGTCGTGGCCTCGACGGTGTCGGGCAGCCCGCGGCGGAGCACCTGGTAGATGAGCTTTTCGTTCTCGCCGCCTTGACCGCCCTGGAGGCGGTTGATGTCTTCGAGCGCGGGGGTTTCGATGCGCTGGTAGCCGAAGGTGCGGTAGGTGGTGGTGATCGCATGCAACACGTGGTCCCGGGTCGCGACGTCGGCGGGAAGCAAGTCCCTCATTCCGCGGGCGGGGCTGTTGTCGGCTTTCACCAGGATCCTTTGCTCGTTCGTTTCGGATTCGCCGCTGGAGTTCGCGGCACACTCAGATGGTAGAGGTTCGTCATGATGACCGGTCGACGCGTTGGGCGAGGACGATCAGCTCCCCGGGCGGGTCGGTGCCGAAGTCCTGGAACTCGTACCCGCCCCAGATCTCGGTCATGGTGAATCCGTAGCGGGCGAGTAGGTGTTCGAGTTCGAGACGGAAGATGTAGCTGGTCTGGTAGGGGATGACAAGGTGCTCGGTGGTTCCGTCGGGGTCGGTGATGTCGTAGACGACTTCCAGCTGTTGGGTCTGGTCGGCGTGGTTGCGGGAGATCACGCGTTGCGTGCGGCGAATGTGCTCGCCTGCCGGTCCGTGCTTCTCACTGGTGGTCGTGCACGAGTCCGGGTCGGTGGCGAGGTAGGCCACGGATGGGCAGTAGTTGTCCACGAGCACGAATCCGCCGCGATCGAGGTGGTCGTGCACGCATCGCAGGCAGTCGATCTTGTCGGTGGTCGTGGTGAGTTCTTGGAGAACACGGTAAGGGAACAGCGCCAGCCGATAGGTGTTGTCGAGGCTGAACTTGCGGATGTCGGCGGGAAAGAACCGGACCGGAGTCGTCGGCGACAGCCTCTCGGCGGCTTGTCGGGCGATGCGCAGGCGTTCAGGCGCGATGTCGATGCCGTCGATGTCGATGCCGGCCTGTGCGATGGGAATCGTGATTCGGCCGGTGCCGCAGCCGAGTTCGAGAATCGGGCCGCCGATACGTCGCGCGACGGTGGCGAAGAAGTCGGTGTCGCGACGCCAGTCGGTGAACAGTTCGTAGTACGCGGCGTCGCGTTGCGCGGCGATTCCGTCGGCGTCGAACACGGTCACCGTGCCCGGATCAGGTAGCGGCCGATGAGCAACGCGTCGAGCCTCATCTTCAGCATGGACTCGATCGCATCGTCAGGAGTCTCCACGATCGGATCGCCGCTGGCGTTGAATGAGGTGTTCAAAACGATTGGCACTCCGGTGATGTCGTCGAATGCGCGGATCAGCTGGTAGTAGCGGGGGTTCTCCTGGTGGGTGACCGCCTGGAGGCGGGCTGTGCCGTCGACGAAGGTGATGGAAGGGACCAGTCGGCGCTTCTCCGGGCGCACTGCGGGCGCGACCAGCATCGATGCCATGGCCTGAGCCGCAGTGCGAGTGAACCTGGTGTCGATGCTGAACCACGCTTCGACCTCGTCGGCGAGGATGCTCGGTGCATAGGGACGAAATGGCGCTCGAAGTTTATGGACGGCGTCGAGACGTTCCTTGGAGTCAGGGGTGCGCGGGTCCGCCAGGATGCCGCGTCGGCCGAGTCCGCGCGGACCGAATTCGCTTCCGCCGTCGAACCATCCGATGATCTCTTGCTGGGAGAGAAGCCGTGCGCCGACCGCGGCGGTGTCGTCGATCGATTCGACGGAGATGCGGTCAGCCCAGCGCCGCGTGGCGGCATCGATCTCGGCATCGGTGTAGGTGCGACCCAACGAGCAGGTCGGCATCCGCCAAATCCGTTCGTTCTCCGGCCGCCGATGGTGGGCCCACAGAGCGTTGCCGAGGCTCTGACCGACGTCGCTGGCCGCAGGCTGGACGAACAGGTCCTCGACATCATCGAGTTCGGCGATGATCGTGTTGGCGACGCAGTTGAGCGCCACACCGCCGGCCAGGCAAACGCGGCGGATTCCGGTCTCGGCGACAGCTGCTCGTACGAGCGCAGTGAGCGCGCGTTGCAGTTGCATCTGGATCAGCCAGGCGACTTCGAACTGCAGGGGTGTGGGGTTCTCGCAGGATTGGAGGCCGGGACCGATGTCGATGCCGAGCTGCTCGTGGATAAGGTCTCGGACGGCCTCGGCCTGCAGGACCCGCGCCGCCTCGAGGTCGTACTCGTCCAGGGGCCCGCTAGGTTCCGGGGCATCACCTGAGGGCAAGACGGGAGGGCGTAGCAGGCACTCGAAATCCTTGGCGGCCGAGGAGAACACGGTCACCTGGTCGTATTGGCCGGTGCCGTATGCGGCGAGGGCCATTGTTTGGCCGGCGTCGTGGTGGCTGCGGAATCCGAGCCATTTCGTGAAGTGGTTATAGGCCGCACCGAATCCGAGCTGGTTCGGTTGGTCCGCGTATCGGCGCAGCAGTTGAAGCTCGTTGCCGCGTCCAACGTAGATACTGCTGCGCTCCAACCGGTTTCGCCAGTAGCGGGGATCGTGTCGTTCGCCCAGGATGGTGCCTTCATTGAGCCTTTTTCATCCTTGCTGAATGGCGCGGATCTCGCGGGCTTGCAGGACGTGGATGGCTTGGACGAGTTGACCGGTCCGGTGCGGGCAGCAGCGGAGTTTCCGCAGTACCCGCCAGGTTTGAGCCTTCACCAGAAGGGTGCTCCTCGGACTGCAATATTCGATCTTCAGCAAATCGAACTATCGCAGCTCAGAGCACCTTTCGCCATTCCAGGACACCATCAGCGCAGATCAGCATGACCGGTCGAGGCTAATCGGGCAAAGCGGCACGATCCCAGCGCGCGAGCTCGTCCCCGAGCGCGGCCCGGGTCCGACCCATGCTCGCCAGCGCCCGATCCAGCTCCGCGACCTCGTCGGCCAACCGCCGCCGGGCGTGCGCGCACCCGCCCGGCCAGCCCTCGGTGGTGAGGCACGGCAACAACTCCCCGACCGCCGACAGGTCCAGCCCCACCGCGAGCAAGGCCCGAATGCGCCGCACCCGTTCCACACTCGACTCCGGGAACTCGCGGTACCCGTTGGACCGGCGCCCGGCCTCGAGCAGCCCGCTGCGGTCGTAGTGGCGCAGGGCCCGGGTGCTCACGCCGGTGCGCCGCGACAGCTCGCTGATCAGCATCGATGTCCTTCGCCTTGACCTTGACTCCGACGTCAACGTTTAGCGTCGGGCCGCTGCCGCTCATTCCCTGGAGAGGAACCCATGGTCACCGATGTGCACGCCCACGTCACCGTCGACACCGCCGCTCAGCTCGCGCGCGCGAGCGCCGCGGGGGTCGATCGGACGGTGCTGCTGTCCACCCGCGTCCATCCCGAACGGGCGCGCGGACTCGATTCGGCGCGAACGGAATTCGCGCGACTCACCGCGGTGATCGGCGGGGCCGCCGCGGCCGAGGAGGAGGTGCGCGCGGCCATGCGGGAGGTGCTCGCGGCGCTCGACGCCCATGCGGGGGGCGGTCGTCGGGTTCGTGAGCGTGCCGTCGGCACTGTCCGCGGAACGGCTCGGCGAATGGGTCGAGCCCTATCTGTCGCGACCGGACATCCTCGGGATCGGGGAGGTGACACCGCCACCGGGACAGGCCGCCCGCCTCGATCCGGTGCTGAGCCTCAGCGCCGACCACGGCGGGGTGCCGGTGCTGGTCCACGGATTCGCGCCCAACACCCTGGACGATCTGCGGACCTACGCCGAGCTGGCGGCCCGCTATCCTTCGGTTCCGCTGGTCGTGGGGGCGCTGGGCGGGCTGCACGCACTGGATCTGGTGGAGCTCGCGATGGAGCGGTCCAACCTCTTCATCGACCTGTCCAGTGCGCTACAGGTATTCGCCGTCACCGCTGCCGCACACGAAGTCCCTGATCAATGCCTGTTCGGATCCAACACGCCCTACGGTGACGTGGTTGCCGCGCGGCATACCGTCGAGGCCGCGATCGCGGATCGGGGAGTGCGAACACTGGTTCTGGAAGACAACTTTCAGCGGATTTTCAGTGGCTGACCAGGACTGTAGCGGTACTATCGCGGATTTTCGCAAATTCTCAGCAACGAACTCGGCGAACCGGACGATAGGTACTTCGAGCGAGCGTGACGACGGGAACTGCCCCCGTCGTCGCGCCGCTTGTGTGCCTACCGTTCGAACGAGAGGACCGAGTCGATGAGATCGATTCGCAGCAGATCGAATTCGTCCGGCGACAGCGAGGGATGGCTACGCCGCACCGTGCTCGCCCTGTCCATGGCCTTGATCGCACCGCTGGTCATCGCCGTAACAGGGGGCGGCGCAACGGCTTCCGCGGCCTTCGACCCGGCCGCCTTCGACTTCTGGGTCGATTCGGCCATGGGCCCCATCAAGACTCGCGTGCTGCGCGCCGCGGACGGCAATACCGATCGCGTCGTCTACGCCCTCGACGGCATGCGCGCCCGCGAGGATCTCAACGGCTGGGAAATCGAGACCAACGTGGCCGAGGCCATGGCGGCCGCCAATATCAACGTGGTCGTGCCCGTCGGCGGTCAATCCAGCTTCTACACCGACTGGAACGCCCCCAGCTCCTTCTTCGGCATCCCGCCCGGCACCGGCTCCGCCAACACCGGCTCCGGCGCCACCGACGTGCTCTCCGGCGGCCCCGGCAAGAGCTACCGCTACACCTGGGAATCGTTCCTCACCAACGATCTGCGCTGGGCCCTGCGAGATCGCCTGGGCTTCAACCCCAACCGCAACGGCGTCTTCGGCCTCTCCATGGGGGGCTCCGGCGCGCTGACCCTGGCCGCCTACCACCCCGACCAGTTTTCCTTCGCCGGCTCCTTCTCCGGCTACCTCAACATCTCCGCCCCCGGCATGCGAGAAGCCATCCGCCTGGCCATGATCGACGCCGGCGGCTACAACGTCGACTCCATGGCCCCGCCCTGGGGCCCCCAATGGCTCCGCATGGACCCCTTCGTCTTCGCCCCCCGCCTAGTCGCCAACAACACCCACCTCTACATCTCCGCCGCCTCCGGCCGCCCCACCGCCATGGACGGCCCCAACATGGGCACAGTCAACGGCATGGCCCTGGAAGCCCTGGCCCTGGCCAACACCCGAGCCTTCCAAGTCCGCATGGCCACCCTGGGCGCCACCAACATCGACTACTCCTTCCCGGAGTACGGCATCCACGCCTGGAACAACTGGCAAGACGAGGCCTACCGCATGCTCCCCTCCCTCTCCGCCAACATCGGCTGACCTACACCCCGGCATGCACCGAAACCCCCTGCGCAACGAGGTTTTCGGTACCTGAGACGGACACCGAGAACACCTCCTGCTCACCAAGCCCGGTGATCTCGGTGATCCGATCCCAGAAGATGTCGTCGGTGCAGAGCATCGCCAATTCCGGGGCGTCGAGAATATCGGCGGCACGCGCCAAGCGGGTGCGACTGGGTGAGCGCTTGTACATCGCGGAGCCACAGTATTGGGTTCCCATGGCCGACTGGAACTGGCGGTGCGTCATGTCTCGGGTCGCCAGGAGATCCCTGACGGTATTCCAGACTTCTTCAGGGATCGTGTCGACGTTGGTGTTGGTGTCCATGGCGTTCAGCTTGGGCACCGTCGCCTCACCGATCACGCCTCGCGCGCCATGGGAACCGATGTCGTAGAGGAAGGTGATCTGGTTGTCGGCACCGTCGATATTGAGGTGGAAGCAGTCGCGGTATCCGGGCTTGTGAACGCGTTTGATCCGGGCGTGAACTCCAAGTCGCAAGAGCAGATCGGCAACGTCCTCGATGAGGCGCAAACTGGTCGATGCGTAGTAGATCCGAGCTTGATTGCCCCGTTCGTCCCAGCGGATGGAACCGTCTGTAGCCCACAGGTGCCTGAGGAAGATGGCGACTTGATCGGTCGGCATCGCGAAAACGGCCTCGGGCACGAACTTCTCATAGCTGCGCAGCCCGAACAAGCCCAATCCATCGAGCCATGCAGCAATCGGGTTTCGGCGGCCGTGGGTGAGCCGGTACGGCGCGGGCAGACGCAAGGTGACCACCCTTGCCGCTTTGTATTCGTCACGAACAGCGGTGATGCCGAAATGAGTCGCTGCGGCGGCCACCGCAGACAGGTTCTCCTCGTCGACACTGGCATACCGGATCGGCTGACGCTTCACACACGATCCGTCACCGATCATGTGAGCCAGCAGCACAACCTCGGCATCGGCCATTGTGACAGGGTTCAGGACATGCGGAATCCAGCGCGGGATCGCGATTCGCGCGCCGATCGCCAGTTCTGCCAGCGGTTTCCAGCCGTCAATGGTCAGGACGCGTGCTGCCCCAGACAACTGCACCGAGCGACCGGAGGCCAAACTCACACGTATGACGTCGCCTCGGCCAGAGGTTATGCCCGTTATCGGTTGGGGAATAAACCGCCTGCGACGATCGAGTGACCAGACCAGCGGCCGTTCCCCGCTGCTCAACAGCATCTTCGGCGACGCGGCCGCTCCATTGTCGGCACAAAAGATCGAAGCCGATTCAGTGAGACCGCCCAGTCCTCTATCGAAGTCGTTGGCGCGCTTACCGATTGCGTCTTTCGAAGCTCCGTTCACCCGCACGCGGTGACAGTAGCTCGAATCCTCGTTCGAAACGCGGAGAATTCGTGTAGGTTCCCAATTCCCGCTTCATAGCGCAATATCTCGGCCTGCGGTTTTCCGCTTGTCTGAGTACGGCCCGCAAGGTTGGAATTCCCGGTCCAGCTTTCATTTCCTCGTAACTTAGCGGGGCCGACCAAGTTTGATCTTTCGGCATTCCATGGTGGAGTGCACTGCATGGCGGAGACCAAGGGCGAGTCGGGTCTGTCGCAGCAGTACTTGTGATGTGCGGTCATACCTTTGCTGACCAGGGCTGGTCGACGTGTGAGTTCTGTCGAGGCGATCGGCCAGCAACGCTGGAGGTCAACGTGTTTGGTCTAGGGCTGCAGCGAAGAGAAGTCCAGGCGGGGGGTCTGTGGCCAGTTGGTGTTCGGCGTGGTCGGGTCCGCGTCGCATGTTCGAACATACGTGTCAGTGCCATGGTGCAGGATGGTTGCAGGTGACGCTCGCTGGCTCCAGAACAGCAGTGGCGATTAGGGTGAGTCGCGTTCGAGCGGATGTTGGCTACGGGCGGGGCGGATGGAGGGACGATGGCGGGGTGTGAGAACGAGGCTCATGATGACGATGTGGTCCTGCCGGCCCCGGTCGGCGAGGACGGGGAAATCGATTGGGACCAAAGGCGTCGGATAGCGATCCAAGCGTGGGAGTGGGGCCGGAAGGAAATGGCGCCGAAGCCGCAGAGGCCGGTACCCGGCTCGAGATTGGCGGCTCGGCAGGATCCCTCAGCGGGTTCGCCGGAAACTACACACCGCTCTATCGAGCTCAGAACGAACATCGGTACCTACGGCAAGCGCTGATCGCTCAGTACCAGCAGACCTACGACTGCAGCCTGGTTGTCATGATCGACCAGATCAGCATGGATAGCGTCACGTTGCTCGCAGAAGTGCTGCATGATGTCGATCCGTCGAAGGATCTGCACATGCTGCTGGGTTCGCCCGGCGGTGACGGCGAGACAGCTGTACGGCTGGCTCGGATGGCGCAGGCGGCCGGCAAGCGGTTCGTGTTGCTGGTGCCGGAGGCGGCCAAGAGCGCGGCGACGATCCTGGCGTTGGGTGCGCACGAGATCATCATGGGCCCCACATCGGATCTGGGACCGATCGATCCGCAGATCCTGATTCCCGAGCGCGGTTACGTCGGGGCCAAGAACATCATCGCCGCCGTTGAGCGGTCGTTGAAAGAAGTTGCTGCAGAACCTAATACGTTCCCGCTGCATGCAGCGATGCTGGCCGGCATCGACGCCACGGCGGTTCAGCTCGCGCGGTCGGCGTTGGCGCGGACGGGGGATTTGGCTCGTCAGGCAGTCAGTTCCAATCCAGATCGCACGACCGGTGAGGTCACGGCGTTGTGCAAGAAGCTGGACAAGCCCTTGATCAGCGCACCGCATTCTCATGGTGCGTTGATCGGTGCCCGAGAAGCGATCAAGGCGGGCCTACCCGTGCGTGAGATGCAGCCCAAAGATCCGCAGTGGCAGCATATTTGGGCAGTGTGGACACAGTATTTCGCGGTGGGGCCGGTTCACAAGTTGATTGCGTACGAGGGGGTCAAGGCATCTCAGGTACGCGGGGGCTGAAGTCGTCGCACTGACCGCACTGTCGGGGTGCGCCGACGTCCTCGCACCCCGGGATTGTTCATCATGCGGGCGGTGTGAAGCTCAGGGTCCGGTGGTCGGCGTCGAAGGTGACCGATCCACCGCCGTGTGCGAGCAGTTCGCGAAACATCCGATACCCCTGGATGATTGCTGACTCCCAGTCGGCCGGTGATCGGACTCCGACCTCGAGAGTGGCGGTCATCATCGCGATCGCGTTGAGCACGCTCTGGTCGAGACGGGTGATGCCGTCGAGGTGATTGTGCACTTCGCCATAGGCGAAGGCGAACGCGGCGACTCCCTCCTCGATCACGATGCCACGGCCGCCGTCCTCGGCCTCGTCGAGATCGGCCACCGACTTGCGTTTGCGCTTGAGTAGTGCGCGGGTCACCGGGGACCAGCCGAGGATCGTGGCGTAGGCCAGGTGGAACACGTCGTGGAAGCGGTAGCCGTCATCGTTGAGGGCATTGTCGGTGAGCGGGTCACCGACTTGGTGTCCGTCCATGTGCACCGTCGCCTCCCACCGTCCCTCGTCGTTGCGGCGCTGCCGGAATTCGTAGGTTCCGCGCCGAGGTAGCTGTTCGTCGGCGGGGGCTTCGATGTCGAGTTGGTAGCCGGGGGTCGGCATCCATCGGGTTCTGGTGCGGTGCAGGTTGGCCTGCGCCACGTCGTCGAGGTCCAGGCCGAGGTTGTCGGCAATGGCGGCGACGTACCAGAGGATGTCACCGAGTTCCTCGCGCATCTGCTTGCGCCATCCGGCGTAGGATTCGCCGTAGCGGATCCGCGTTTTCGCCACCGCCGCAACCGATCCCGCCTCCGCGGACAGCCCCAGCAGGTGGACTGTCAAGTCGGCTCCTGCTTGGTTGGTGTGCGATGCCTGCTGCTGATACTCACTGAACTTCACGAGCGCTCCTTGTCGGGATTTCGATCGAGTCTGGTGGAATATCCAACAATGTTGTACCATCGAACATGGCTGTTGGGAAACCCGACAAGTGGAGATGGCTGATGACAGAAGCGGACGTGGTCGACTTGATCGTCGAGCTGCTGGCCGAGGATGCCGGAGAGAATCCTGGCCAGCTGCACGCCGAGCTGTTGGAGCTGGGCGACGACATGCCGATCGACTCGCTGCTGGGTGTCGACATCCTCGCGCGGGTACAGAACGCGACCGGGACCTTCCTGCCAGCCACCGAGGAGACGGCCTGGGCGATGAGGTCGGTGCGACGCTTCGCCCGAGCGGTCTTCCGCCAGCTAGAAGCACAGCGATCGGAGTCGGCATGAGCAGTGTGGAACCTGAATTCGGACAGGACGAACTAGCGCGACGACTCAGAACGACCCGCGAGTATCTCGGGTTGTCGCAGCAGTACGTCAGCTCGGCAACCGGGATCGCGCGCTCGGCGATATCGGAGATCGAGCGTGGCAACCGCAAGGTCGACAGTCTCGAGCTGGCCAAACTGGCTCGCTTGTACCAACATCCTGTCGGCTACTTCCTCGGTTCAGAGGTAGCCAAGGCGGAATCGGCGTCGGCGATCGGCCGCATACTCGGGGATCTGAACAATGAGGACCGCGAGCAGGTGCGCAAGTTCGCCGAATTCCTCAGCTTCAGCCGCCGCAGCGAACGAGCCTGAGAACGGCGACGGCGATGTCCTGGCACATGGCAAACCGGGTTGCCGCCATCGCGGCCGCCCACGCGCACGACGCTTTCGAGGTCGATCCCACCCGCACACCTATTCAGGTGGCGCCGGCGATCGCCCGTGCCGAACTGCCCTTGATGTGGCAGCCCATGCCCAGCCTGTTCGGCGCCTACGTCGCCAATCCCGGCGAGCCTGCGGGGATCCTGGTGAACAACCGGCTCTCCCGTACGGTCCGCCGTCACACCGCGGCCCACGAGTTGGGACATCACTGGCTTGGACACACTACGTCGCTCGATCTCGGGGTCGATGCCGATTCTGAGCATCAGCCGAACGTGGTGGGACACCGTAACACCCCTGCGGAGAAGGCCGCCGAAGCATTCGCTGCCTGGTTCCTGATGCCGCGCCGCGGGGTGGCCACGACGATGAAGCAGTTGCAGCTGGCGGGTATCGAATCGGCGGACCAGGCATACCAGCTGGCGTTGCATCTGGGGACCAGCTTCCTCGCTACCGTCCGCCAGCTCGCCTCGCTGCGGTTGATCACCGCTGAGCAGGCACGAGCATGGTCACGGATCGCGCCTGCGACCATCAAGAGGCGGCTGATCGGGGAACTGCTCGACACCACGCGTGACGTCGATGTCTGGCATCTGGGCCGCGGTCGAGGCCGCGTCATTCATGCCAGCCCGGCGGACATGCTGATCGTTCCCACACGTGATGGGCTCGAAGCGATTGAGGGCCCGATGACGATCAAGGCCCGCACCACGCGCGGGGTCGTACTCACTGGCAGTTCTGTCGAGGCTCCAGCCACCGCCTTGATCCATACCTGCGACGACGTGATCACCGTCGTCATCGAACCTCGCCCCCACGGACTGGACCTTCCCGGGATCGTCGACCCGGCTGCAGCAGAGAGCATGTGATGAGCCATCCCATTCACGTTCACGCTCCGGATCTATCCACCGCATGGCTACAGACCACCCTCGCGGTACACGCCGCACCCGGTCGGCGCGCCCTGCACACCGTGACCCATATCGTCGACGCCGCCAAAGTCGAGCAACCGCGTATCCGTGCCGCCGCCGACGACCTTCTCGACGAAATAGACCTGCAACCGGTCGACACCGTGGCCAACACGATTTTCCCGGCGGCCCTGGCTCTGCAGACCTCGAATCCCGCCGAACTGGCCGAGCGGTATCGAAGGCTCTACCCGAGTCTCAAGCGTCTGGAACGGCGGAACAACCGTGGCACCTACTTCCTGCGGTTGGTCGCTTACCCCGCTGAGAAGGGCCCTGTCGACCAGCTCGGCCATCTCATCGACACCCTCATCATGGAGCGCGCCAACGCCGCGCCCAAACGCGCCCGTTACGAAACCTCATTGCACGTTCCCGATACCGAGATCAGCGTGCCGATCTTCGAGCCTGGCCGCGACACCACGGCCATGGCGTTCCCCTGCCTGTCGCTGCTGTCCTTCCAGCTCGACGGCGAACACCTGCACGCCGTCGCGCACTATCGCTCGCAGTACCTCGTCGCCCGAGGCTACGGCAACTACATGGGCATATGCCGATTGCTCGGCTACGTCGCGGCCCAGGTCGGCGTGGGTATCGGCGCCGTGACGGTGGTGGTCGGACAGGCGCACGCCGACCATTTGCGCCGCGATTTGACCGAGGGACTCCACGCGCTGGCCGCGGACCTGGCACTGATCTGACCCGTGCTCTCGCGACGTGCGTGCCGGACGGCGGTATGCATCCGAGGATTCACCAGCGGCGGGGCGCGGCAGCCTGGAGCCTGGCGATCACGGCCGGGTCGTCGAGCACCTCACGGCAGGTGCGTACATAGTCCAGCAGCTGCGCGCCGCTGCGGTCTTGATCGCCGCTTTCGAGCATCTCGGGATGGAATTGAGCCTCCACGCGGGTGGCCAACCGGTCGAGGGTGCGAACTACCAGCAGCAGTTCGTGATCAGGCTGCCGATCGTGTTCTGCGGTCATGGGTCTCCGTTCGTCTGCGGGTTGCCTCACCGTACGCGGGAACGATCGTGTGATGGGTTTTCGGGAGCTGTGGATAGTCCCCACTTCGGAGGAAACCAGGCTGGTGTTGCGGTGTCGACCGGTTGGAACTTCTGTTTGATGCGTGTGCGGCCGCTGAGTCCGGTGATCGTGGGGTGCGCGACGCGCGCGTATTTGTCGACCTCGCAGAACAGGTTCTGGCAGTCGATCAGCTGTAGACGTCTGCCGAACAGTCCCCCGAACGCCAGGCCAAGCCGTTCGAAGTGCTGTTCTTGGGTCTCGGCCATGTAAGCGATCAGCGCGGACTCATACCCTGCCGAGGCAGGGCCGAAGCATTTGCGGATACCGTCGCGCGCTCCGGGCCCCGCGACGACGAAGTCCATCTCGCTGAAATCCAGGACGGTGGTGTAGTTGAGGTCGATCAGGAACTGGAACGCCAGGAAATCGCCGATGGCTGGGTAACTGCGCAGTAGCTCGAACGCGCGCTGCATGGTCGGGGCCCCTGTCAGTGCATCGGGCAGCCCGGTCTCCATCATCTGCGTGAGTAGTCGCAGGTGGTTGATGTGCTTGCGCTGCCCTCCCAACGCCGGTGGCGGGATCACGTACGCCGCCGAGTACAGCCGCTGACCTCGTGTGAATGCATCGTCGAGTACCGCGCTGAAGGTTGCGATGTCGAAGGTGCTGCTACACAGCTCGCCCAGTTCTTGCTCAAGCAGCGTCCATGTGGAGATCTTGTTGAACATCTTGAACAACAGCACCCGGAACACCAGGTTGTCGCGTTCCTGCGGACCGTCGTAGGCGACCTGCTTGATCAAGAACTGACTGACGCGGTCGGCGGCGCGGAAACAATTGGTGAATCGGTGAGCACCGAGGATCGGGTCATCTGTCCACGGGCCGGGCTTGCCGACCAACCGTGCCTCGTACACTGCCTGCCGCCGAGCGGCGAACCTCCAGTACGTATCGAACACCGGAGTCGTGTCGAAGGACCGGCCCCCGGCGTTGACCCTCAGCGGTGACCAGGCCAAAGCTGGGTCGTTGGTGCATGCATGCGCGTCGAGTCCCGCGATCTCGTACTGTGTTGCCGCTGCAGTCAATTCGGACACCTCGCGTGACGTGAATCGCTATACGTGTCACTGTATATCAGTGATGCTATCCGTGGACGGTCCTCACGCAGACCGCTCAGCGGCGTTATTCAACAACCGCCACTTGGTCACCGTCGTGCTAGCAATAGCCGATACCGACTTCCCCGCGGAGTTCACCACTCGCCAGGTTGCTGTTGCGACCGGTCTGGCCGACAGCCTCATCCGCCCGATCCTGCAGCGCTTCCTCGCCGCGGGATTGCTGAGTCCGGTCACCGCGCCGTCCAGCATCCGCGGCGCCAAATACTTTGACGCACAACTGAACTCCCCTGCGTGGCGGGGTTTGATCGCTCTATGCCGTGAATTAGCGGGCTCGGATCGACTATGACGGCACCAGGTGAAATCGGAGCCTGGAAAGGGGTGATGACAATGGGTTGCGCTGACTTCTCGATCTGGGGACGACCCTTGTTGCTCGCCTGAATGGATCCAGGCGGGCAACGCGGCGGCCGGGCCACCCGCTGCGCGATCTCCGGCGTCAGAAAGCGAACCGGGTGCGGCGGCTGACCATGGGTTCGGTGAGGTGAACCATGAAGGTATGCAATCGTTTTCTCATGGCAGAACGCGGCTGGATTGACACGAAGCCAGTGACGGCGCAGATGACCCTGCGGGCTCCGCGGGTTGCCCTTGTTATTCCGGCTGGGCCTGACTGGCATCTTGCAGCGCGGCGGGCACTACATGCGGCAAGCCAGGTGTGGGGTGGTGCAGGCTTCGTGGTCGTTCCTTACGAGGACGACGGAACCGTGCACGCGACCCTCCTCGCGGCTGTACGTGAATACGACCCGGACTACGTGCTCCGCCTGCGCGAGGATCTTGTTGGGAGCAATGAACAGGGCAACTCGGATGCCGGCGAGGTGGCCCGTCAGGCGATCAGTGCAAGGTGCTCGGACTATCGGACAGCGACAGCCGCATCGATAGCGGTTCCGGGGCTTGGCGATTCCAGGTTGTCGTTCTTCGACGCTGGTGGCGCCTCGCTGTTGACCGCAGTGGCTTCGTTCGGTGAGATGGTGTCTTCGGCGTCTGTGGGCGCAGCGTCTGGCCTGAACGACTGTCTTGGTGTCGCTGCCGCATCCACGTGGGGACAAGCCGATCAGCCGATTGCCACCGACACCAGCGACGGCGATGAAAAGATTCGCCGTCGAGCTGTCTACGCCATCCTGGCAGGAACTCCGCCGAACAATATCCGGGGCGTTACCAACCTCGAATGCGACGACTCGAACCTGTGGTCCGATTTTGCAAGGACGAGTATTGGGCTGGAGGCGTGGTCCCTCCTCGGTCCGGGACCGACACCGGTGCTGATGGTCTGGGGAGGTAGCGCAGCCGATTTCGCCTTGGCCATGTCCTGGGATCGCACTTACGGTCAGGGAACTTGGATACCCGACAGCTGGTGGTCCACGGCGCTGATGCAGGAATCGGTGGCACTGGGGCTACAGCGAGTTGTTCAGCGAGCCGGTGATATCGGTAGACAGATCGTGGTTACTTCGATGTCACTCGATCTTGATCGTGTGCAGAGTTTGCTCAGCGAGGTGACGGCGCGGATCGCTCAAGCCTATCCCGGTGGTCGCGCTGGGGAAGGTGACCTTTCGCAGTTCCGTGTTGTTGCTCCCCAATCGCTGGAATTCGGTCGAAGTAACAAGTGGCAGTACACAGTTCAAGGGCAATACGCGACGCAGTGGTCGGAGACGGTCACCGACGACGGTGGCTCTCTGGAATGGGAAACGTTGCCGCCGATCCCAGCGGTCGACCTCACCGAGTTGCGCGCCGTCAAACGATTGTCGTGGCAGGTGGAGATGAGCCTTCCCGAGCACGACATCCCCGGCACACGGGCTGTAGCGACCAGTGCTCTGTTGCGGCGCGGAGAGCCACTGAGGTGATCTCAGCGACTTTCATTGGTGTCGGCCGTGTTCGAAATGGGTGAGGACGAGTGCGGCTTTGACGATGTCGCCGATTTTCTCGGGGCTGGTGGTGAAGTGGCGCAGGGCGCGCCAGCGTCACGAACACATCCGGCTTTCGAGCCACCGGCATCACCTCCACCACCGGCAGCATCACCGCTCACCCGCCGAGGATCAACCCGCCACTCCGGACAACGGTTTCAGCATCAACCTTCCCGGACGCGGCACAGCCCTCGGGGAAGGTCAGCGTGAAACACGTACCACCGGAGGTGGATTCCACCTCCGGCGTCGCCCGGTGCAGCGCCGCGACCTGCGCCACGATGGCCAATCCCAGCCCGTGCCCGGGCGTCGCCCGCGCCGACTGGGAGCGGTAGAAGCGGTCGAAGATGTGCGGCAGATCCGCCGCGGGAATCCCGGGCCCCGAATCACGCACCGAGAGCGCACGATCGGCGACGACGACGCGGACGAGACCGTCCGGCGGACTGAACTTGGCGGCATTGTCGAGCAGATTGGTGATCGCACGCGCCAGCCGAGCGGGCACACCCTGAATCGTCACCGGATGCAAGTCGGCCTCGAAACCCACTGCGGGCCAATGCCTTCGAGTGACCGCAAGGCAGTCGGCGGTGAGCAGATCCAGCCGCAAGTCCTCGAGGTTCTCACGCACCGCGTCCGGGTCGTCGGCACGCGCGAGATCGATGAGGTCGGTGACCAGCCCCGAAAGCTCTTCGGACTGCACCCGCAGCGCCGCCACCGTCTCCGCCAGATCACCCGCCGGCATCCGCTCGGCACGCCGCAGCAGATCGATATTCGTGCGCAAAGCCGTGAGCGGAGTGCGCAACTCATGTGAGGCGTCCGCGACCAGCCGCTGCTGCGCGGCACGGGACTCCCGCTCGGCGGTGAGCGCGGCATCGAGCTCATCGAGCATGGTATTGACACTGACCGCGAGACGAGCCAGCTCATCGGACCCGGACACCGCGATATGATGCTTGGGATCCCTTGTCCGAGCGACCCTTTCGGCCGCATCGGTGAGCGCGCCCACCGGCGCGAGCGCGCGGCGAGCCAGCACCGTGCCCAGCAGCGCCGCCAGCAGCAGTCCGGCGACCGCCGCCGCCAGCAGCGCCAGCCCGACCCGTCGCCGTCCGGTATCGACGGTATCGGCACGCTGCGCGACCTGCACCGCACTGCCCGGTTCCAGCTGGACGGTGTACATCCGCATGGGATAGCCGTCGAGGCTGAAGTCGGTGAAGAACGCGTCCGCGGATCCCGCTGCCACCGCGCGGGTTTCGGCGTTCACGGGCAGGGACTGATCCGGCAGATGCTCCGACCGGATACCCCCGTCCGCGCCGACCACCTGCACGCAGCTCGGCGCGGCCAGGTACCGGCAGGGCCCGGAGATCGCCGCCACCGACGGCTCGGCCGGAAACTGCCGCGCGATGCGGGTGGCCTGCCGGCGCAGGCTCAGATCGAGGGTGCTGTTCAACTCGTGCCCGACCACCACGTAGGCCGCCGCCGCCATTCCCGCCAAGGCCAGCGCCATGGCCAGGACGAAGAACACGGCGATGCGACCGCGCAATCCGAACCGGCTCACGAGGACCCCAGCCGGTAGCCGACGCCGCGCACGGTGTGGATCAGCGCGGGCTGCCCCTCGCCTTCGATCTTGCGTCGCAGATACCGGATATAGACCTCCAGCGAATTCGAGGTGTGATGCCCCCACACCCGCTCGATCAGGGTCTCGCGCGGCAGCGCCTGTCCCGCATTGCGCATCAGCACCTCGAGCAACGCGAATTCGGTTCGGCTGAGCTCGATCTCACGCCCGCCGCGGTGCACGGTGTGGGCGGCGGTGTCCAGCACCAGATCCGCGGTCGACAGCGTCGCGCCGTCCTCGGGATAGGTGCGCCGCACCAGCGCCCGCACGCGTGCGAGCAGCTCGTCGAGGTCGAACGGCTTGACCAGGTAGTCGTCGGCTCCGGCGTCGAGCCCTTCGATGCGGTCGCTCACCGCGTCGCGGGCGGTGAGCATGAGGATCGGCGTGCGATCCCCGCGCCCGCGCAGGGTGCGGCAGGTGGTGAGGCCGTCCATGAACGGCATGAGCACATCCAGGACGACCACCTCCGGCTGCCAGCGGGCAACCTCGCTCAGCGCGGTCGCGCCGTCGCCGACACCGCGGGCGTCATAGCCCTCGGTGCCGAGGGCGCGCACCAGCGCGTCCCGCACCGCGGCTTCGTCGTCGACCACCAGTACCCGCATTCCACGGATCATACGGAGGAGCTCAGCTGCGGTTTCTCATCCGACTCTCATCTCGTTCGCTGAGCGTGGACGCCATGAGACTTCGGATTCCGCATCGCACCCCGGCCGTCGTGGCGATTCTCGGGGTGGCCGCCGCCGGGCTCACCGCCTGCGGGAAGGACGCGGCCGCCCCGGCACCGCAGCTCGACGGCAAAAGTGTGGTTATCCCGCTCGGGACCGGCACCGCCCGGGTGGACACCACGAATCTGGGCGTCACCGCCACTACCGACGGCGCGCGCTACGAGCTGTCCGCCCCGGCCGCCGACTCCCTCGGCACAGCCGGACCGGTCCGGCTCACCGGCTCGACCGCGACCTGGACCTACCCCGATCGCGCCCTGACCGTGTCGGCCACCACCGAGGACGGCCGCCTGCGCGTCACCGTGCACAGCGACCGTGACGGCACCCTGCACTGGCCGCTCACCGGCACCGACACCGCCACCACGGCCCTGCAGATTCCGCGCGGTGAGGGCCTCTCACTGCCGGTGCGGGATCGGTTCTGGAATGGCCCGGACACCGGCTTGGTCGGCGAATCCCTGCCGCTGACTTCGGGTTTGACCATGCCGTTCTGGGGCTACAGTGTGGGCGCTCGCGGAATCGGCTACATCGTGCCGACCGATATCGGCAGCAGTGTCACGGTGAAATCCGCGGACGGTCGGCTCGTCGCCAACGCCGCCCACGATTTCGCCGCCCGCGCGGGCACCGGCGACTACACGGTGGATTTCGCGCTCACCGACGCCTCCCCCGTGGCCGCCGCCAAGGACTATCGTGCCTGGGTGATCCGCCACGGTGAGTTCCGTTCCCTGCGTGACAAGATCGCCACCAACCCGCGGATCGCCCGTCTGCTGGGCGCCTTCCACGCCTACCTGTGGGGCGACGGCCGCACGCCGGAGGCGGTCGAGCAGATGAAGCAGCTGGGTCTGTCCAAGATGTGGCTGGGCTACGACTCCGGCGACGATCCCATGTCCGCGCCGGCGGTCACCGCCGCAGAGAACGCGGGATACCTTGCGGGACCCTATGATTCGTGGGCCAACGCGCAGGATCCCGCGACGGCCGACAATCCGTCCTCGCGCTGGCCGGGCACGGTCTGGCCCGAGGGTTGCGTGCACCGGACGGACGGCAGCGCGGAGACCGGCTTCGGCGACCGCGGCTGCTACCTGAGTTCCCGAGCGCTCGAACAGGATCCGGCACTCTATCGGGATCGCTACGCCGCCATGACCGCCAACGGCGCGGACAGCTACTTCCTCGATGTGGACGCGGCGGGCGAGTTCTTCGACGACCACTCCCCTGCCCACCCGATGACCCAGCGCCAGGACCGCGACAACCGCCTCGACCGCATGCGCTGGCTGGCCGAGGACCGCAAGACCGTCCTGGGCTCCGAGGCCGCCGGCTCGTGGGCCGCCCCGGTGCTGGCCTTCGATCACGGCGCGCAGACCCCGATCTCGGATCGACTGTGGGCGTTGCAGCGCGACCGCGGGACCTGGGGCCGCTGGTACCCCGACAGCGCGCCGAAATTCTTCTTCCAGCCGGTCGAGCTGCCCGCGGATCTGGTCACCGCCATGTTCGATCCGGTCTACCGGGTACCGCTGTACGAGACCGTGCTGCACGATTCGCTGATCAATGCCGACCGCTGGGAGCTGTCGTACGACAAACTCCCGCAACAGCGGACGATGCGGGCGTTGACCGCCATTCTGAACAACACCCCGTTGAATTTCGTGCTTGACCGCGCGACCCTCACCGAGCACGGCGCCGAGATGGCGCGGCTGCAACAGTATTTCGCACCCCTGCACGAGCGAGCGGCGACGCTGCCGATGACCGACTTCCGTTGGCTGACAGACGATCACCTGGTCCAGCGCAGCGTCTTCGGCGACGGCGAGCTCAACGTCACGGCCAACTTCGGAACGCGGGAGCACGACGGACTGCCCGGCGGCTGCGTCGACGCCCAGCTGAAGGGCGACAAGAACCCGCGACGATTGTGCCCGGCACAGTGAGACCGCGCACGCTCGTATTCGTCTCCGCCGCAGCACTTCTCACCGCACTGACGGCGGCGCACGATGCGGTCCCCGACGTTCTCGGCGCCGGTGTCGCACTCGATACCGCCGCGCCCTGGCTGATCCTGCTGGCTCCGCCGCTGGCTCTGCTCGCCCTCCTTGCCCGCAGCCCGGCCGGTGCCGCCGCATTCCTCGCACCACTCCTGCTGTGGGCGTACACCTTCGGCTCCTGGTGGGCTCCGACCGCCACGGCATCGACCGCGGGGAGTATGCGGATCGTCTCCCAGAACCTCTACGCCGACAACGCCTCCCCGTCCGCCACGGCCCGCGCGCTGGCGGCCACGGGCGCCGATATCGTCGCCGTCCAGGAACTCGGCGGCACCGATCGCGCTCCCGTGCTGCGCATCCTCGACGCGGTCTATCCGTATCGAGAGGAGCGCGGCACGGTGGCCCTGTGGAGCCGCTACCCTGCCTCCGACACCACGGTCGCCGATGTCGGCGTCGGCTGGCAGCGCGGCCTGCGCACCCATCTCACCACCCCGGGCGGCGACGTGGTCGTGTACGTCGTGCACCTGCCGTCGATTCGCCCGGGCGACACCGAGACTCGCGACGATGGCCTGCGCATCCTCTCCCGCCAACTGGCAGCGGACACCGCCCCGCACATCCTGGTGGCGGGCGACTTCAATACCGCCACCACCGACCGGAATTGGCGCTCGTTCGCCCCGGGCTTCCGCGATGCCCAGACCGTCGCGGGCAGCGGCCCCGGATTCACCTGGCCCGCCGCGTTTCCCGTGGCGCGCCCGGACCACCTCTTGGTCCGCGGCCTGAGCCCCCTTACCGCCGCGGTGGCACGACTGCCCGGCCCGGATCACCGCGCGCCGACGGCGACCCTCGCGCTTCCCGCCGCGCCCCGCTGACGCGTCGTCTGAAGCACCGTGGACGTTCCTGACCGCGTGCGGCTGAGCGCTACACCAGTTCCGGGATGCGCGCCCGCTGCCCGCGGGCGCGATACTCCTGGGGCGGGCAGCCCTGCCAGCGCCGGAAGGCCCGGATGAAGGAGGCGGCCTCGGCGTACCCGAGCCGGGCGGCCACCTGTTCGGTCGTCATCGGGGTGTGGTCGAGCAGTTCCTCCGACAGGGCCTGGCGCACCTCGTCGAGCAGCGCGCGGAATGAGGTGCCCTCCTCGTTGAGCCGCCGCGACAGCGTGCGCGGGCTGACGAACAGTTCGGCCGCCACCGCCGCCTGGTCGGGGATCTCACCCGGATTGCGCACCAGCAGGTCTCGCACCAGCCCCGCTACGCCCGTGCGCGCGTGCCGGCGCGTCAGCAGGTCCCGGCACATCTGCTCGCAGGCGCTGCGCGCCCACTCGTTGGCCCGCGGCAGCGGCACATCCAGATACGCGCCGTCGAAGACGATTTCGTTGCGGGCCGCGCCGAAGGCCGGCTCGATACCGAACGCCTCCCGGTAGCGGGCGGTGTCGGCGGGCGCGGGATGGCGGAAACTCAAGCGCCGCAACGGAACCCCCATCGAGAACAGCTCCCGGCCGATCATCTGGATGCCGGTCATGACCCGTTCGGTCAGGAAGGCCCGAACATCCTCGGGCACCTCGCCGTCGTCGAAGCGCAGGAACCCCTCACCCGCGGACTCCTCGAAACTCAATTGCCCGAACGCAAACGCCAATTCGATGTGCCGCAACGCGATATCCACCGCGTCGCGCAGTGTGCGGCTGGCCAGCAACGCCAATCCCCACGGCCCGTACACCGAGATGTGATAGCGGCTGCCCGCCTCGACGCCCAGGCCGGGCTCGTTTCCGAAGCGCGCCAGTAGATTACGCACCACCGCCACTTCCTGCCGGGCGGTGACCTCGGCGTTCGAATCGATCACCGCCTCGGCGGCGAGCCCGGCGCCGGCGAGACATTCGCTCGTCCGCATTCCTCGTTCCGTGGCCAGCTGCGTCAAAATGTGCACGCTGGCGGTGGTTCTGACCAAATCCCAGTCGAACATGTACGCGGTCCTCTTCGACTTTTCCCGACAAAGCCCTGTTCCCGTCGGGTTGGCGCAACATATCAACGGCAGACCGTCCGGTGTGGCGCATCGGATATTTTGGGTGTAGCGCATGGTCACGGACATCGCTGCGACAACAGTCACTTCGCCGTATTCGCAAGTCATGGCGGCGATTCGTCACGTAACAGCCGCGGCCCCCAGGCGATTCATCCACATCCGGTTCGGACGACGACCAGCAATCGAGGTCACCCCACCATGAGCTCCACCGCCATCCTGCTCGTTCCCGCGCTGGCGGCTCCCGCGTTCGGCCTCGGCATCTGGCTGGGCGTTCGTTCGGTTACCGGCGAGACGTCCGCGCGACGCCGCCACACCCGCTGCACCCCCGTCCTGCGCCCCTGGCCCGACCTCCCGCACCGGCCCGCCGCTTGGCCGCCCGCCCGCCGCACCCGATAACGTGCTGCCATGAGCAGCAATCCGACTCGCACCGTCGTGGTCACCGGCGCGTCCTCCGGGATCGGCAAGGCCACGGCCGCCGCGTTCGCCGCCCAGGGGCACAAGGTGATCGGCACCAGTCGCAATCCGGACAGCGTGCCCGCCGCCGATCGGGTGCCGGGCGTCGATTACCGCGCCCTCGACCTCACCGATCCGGCCTCCATCGAACGGTTCACCACCGAATTGGGCGCGGTCGACGTGCTGATCAACAATGCCGGGGAGAGCCAGGCCGGGCCGCTGGCGGAACTCCCCGGCGACGCGGTCGAAAGGCTGTTCCGGCTCAACGTGTTCGGACCCGTCGCCCTCACCCAGGCGGTCCTGCCCGGAATGCGTGAACGCGGATACGGCCGCGTCGTCATGGTCGGATCCATGATCGGCAGCTTCCCCATCCCCTACCGCTCCTCCTACGCAGCCACCAAAGCCGCCCTGCGCGCATTCGCCACCGCCGCCCGCTTCGAGGAGTCCCCGTTCGGCGTATGGCTCACCACCGTCGAACCCGGCCAGATCGACACCGGCCTCAGCGAACGCCGCACCAAATACCTGGCCGACGCCTCCCCCCACACCGCCGACTTCACCAAACTCATGGCCGCCCTCGACAGCAAAATGGGCAAAGGCATCGCCCCCGAGCAAGTAGCCAAAACCATAGTGGCAGCAGTCGATTCACCCCGCCCCCGCCCCCTCTACGCCATCGGCAGCAACGCCCCACTCATGTTCGCCATCCGCCGCCTCCTCCCCCGCACAGTCATGGAAAAACTCATCGCCTCCAGCCACGGCTTGAAACGCTGAGATCAGTCACCTCGGCCACCACACCCCAGCGCTCAGATCGGCGGAGACGCGGGCCGCGATCGGCTCACCCACTACGGGCGATGTCGGCGGAGTGGTAGTCACGGTCGCGAGCTAGCCTCGACCGGTCATGCTGATCTGCGCTGATGGTGTCCTGGAATGGCGAAAGGTGCTCTGAGCTGCGATAGTTCGATTTGCTGAAGATCGAATATTGCAGTCCGAGGAGCACCCTTCTGGTGAAGGCCCTTGGGGTACAGCAGGTTTTAGTCGACAGCTGTCCTACCAAGGGCTTCCTCGTTCATGGCTGAGGCGCGCCGTATCCAGTTCCGTTGCCTACCAACATCATCCAGTCAGGATGAAAAAGCCTCACTGTCCGATGGAAAGCACCTGGTAGCCATATGGTTCGCGGAGTTTCCGGGGCTGACCGAGATGACCGTTTCGGCGTGATGCCAACGGGGATGTCATCAACCTCGATAAAGGTTGAAGGGCGGTCCCGAAACCTATTGGCCAGGACCGCCTTTCGTGGTAGCTGGGACAGGATTTGAACCTGCGACCTCTGGGTTATGAGCCCACGAGGACCCGTCCCACACGGTCCCCCTACGTTCCGGGAAATCCATTCTGTGCTGGTCAACGGGGTTTCGTTCGTCCGTGCTGTCCGCGTTGTGTCACCCGGTCCGCTGGATTTCGCCGTGTCCGGTTGCCAAATCCGTTGCCAATTTGGACGGAATCCATTGCATCTGATTATGCGAAGTCGAACGTCAGCTGGCCGGTCCGGTCGTCATCAGTCCCGTCTGTGCCCCCCGGCTCGGGTTCATCGGCATCGGTTTCCCCCGGATAGTCGTAGGGCAGCGCATACTGATCGGCCAACTGTGCGACATGCAGAGCGAGCGGCAGACCAAGTTCGTCTCGGTAGTCATCGGCGGACCGCTGTTGATGCAGATACATCGCCCATTGTTCTGCACTGTCACGGTCGTCGAAGCCGATCATCGTGAGTTCCAACATGGTCGGGTTCCATGCGTTGTCAGCGGGCCTAATGCGAGGTTTGCCGTCCTTGCCGATATGGGGTGTCAGTTTGCTGTCGTCGATGGTGATGCTGGTCTGGGTGCTGGTCTTGCCGCTCGTGCTGTAGAACACGCGTGTGTTCTCGTCAGCATCGTTCGCAACCCAAAGTCCCTTGCTGTGGCCGCCCGGTGTATCGCCATCGAGTGCCCAGCATTGTGGTGTTTCGTCCCGGGAACTGGTTGCGATTCGGGCGATGCGGAGGTGCCTCCCGTGCAGCGTGAGGTGCTGCAGTGGGCCGTCTCCCAGTCGAATACTGTCGCGGACCATGCCCGGGTTCTGGAGCCATGGCCATCTGTTTCGCGTGTTCTGGGCGTGAGTGAGGATCAGGGTGGGATAGGGGCGTAAGCGGTACAGGGTCTTCTGGATGAATTCGGCCGTGACTCGTTGCTGCTCCGCGGCGGTCTTGAGCGCGTCAGGCCGAACCAGTCCCGTGAGACTGGTGAGGAGTTGCGGGTAGGGCACCCAGTCGTTCATTTCGGAACTGCGTGCCATGATGCAGGGCTGCTTCGGACGAATGAGTACGGCGATCGGAGTGAATTGCGCGCTGGTGTTAGTGTCATCGACCCGGCGTTTCACCAGCCAGAATGCGACCTGGTTCAGGTCTTCCGGAACCACTGCACCGAGACTGTGCTGCGGTACGAACCGCATACCGGCTTGTCGCAGAGCGTCGTCCCACGATGCGCGAGCCCGATGGTCGATGTCGTCGTCCTTGTCGCTGTCGTCGATCGGTCGGATGAACTGCGTGACCACGCCAGCATCGGCGCAACCGATCCGGAGTGCGAACTTGGGATCGGTAGTTCGCTGCTTGAACTTGTCTTTGTCGTCGAGAACGATTATTGCGAGCTGGGTCGGCGTCCCGGTGGTCGCAGCAATCTCTCTGATACGACGAGCGGCTTCCTTCCTCCGGCCGTCGATGACCTGTTCATGTTGCTTACCCTTGCGGGGTTGTTTCCCGTCGTACTCCAACGGGGCGCCGAGCGCGCCGAGCGGCTCCGCATGGACAGTCACCGAAAGCTTCGGCGTGCTCCACGTCCAGTCCGAAGGACCCCGCGAAACGCAGAACCCACTGAGCCCAAGGCTGTCTTCCACCGCCGCAAGCAGCCTATCGATAACCCGCTCATCGTTCTGATGCAGGAGCACCACGGACAACGTTCCCGCAACCGCATCCGCGACCGCCTCGCGACGAATCGTCGCATTCTGGGCTTCGACCTGAGCGCCTTGTTGTCTCGCTTCCTCGATCTCCTGGTCGGTGCCCTTCTTCGTCGGCACTGGTGGCTTCTTCTTGAGCTGCCGGGCGGGATTATCCTTCTTGATCGCGCTGCGATTCAGTGGTGGGGCGAGGACGAAGTCCGGCTCCATGGCCTGGGATACCCATTCGATCAGGCGGCGGCGTTCGTTGGGCATCAACCCCACACCTACCCCGTGATATCCCATCATCGCGTGGTGTACCAGCGCAGCCTGGACACCGTCGCGCCCCTGAATCCAACGGTCGGGTTCCTTGACGAAAACGTCTGGTGCCGGGAGGTTGTCGACGGCCGACAATCCGGACAGCATTCCTTCGGGTCCGCCGTGAACCCACTTCATCGACTGGGTCTGGGAGTTCCATTCCAGTCTCGCCACCGCGAATCGCTGCTGTGGTTGCGGCGCTTCCTCAATCAGAGGATCCGAAGCCAGTAGGTAAGCGCTGATCGCCCGGCCACGAGTAAAGGGGTTGGGGGTCGACACCCAGCGCCGAATACCGCAGCTGACATGGACTCGAGGGATCGATGAGAACGGCACCGTTCGGAGCACCAATCGGATATAGCCGGAGTAGTACCAGGTTTTCGGTTGGTTGCCGTCGGTCTTCTTTCCCTTCGGCGTGTGCGTGCGAGGGGGCCACGAAATCAGTTCTGCGCCACCGCCTATCGCGTCGATCGCCACCCGTTTGAACGTCATTTCCTCGCCGCAGTGGAAGTACGGCGGCAAAGCCTCGATTTTGTCGGCTAGCAACGAGGGGAGAACCCGATAGAGGTGGTCTGACGGCACTCGGGTGCCGCCCACGGACAAGGTGTGTTCGAGCAGATCGACCTGGCGCTGCTGCCATTGCAGTTTATCGAGATCCAGGTCGCGGGCCGTTTTGGTGAACTGCCGGAAGCCCTCTTCGCTGGGGTTCAGATCCCGCAACCATGCCCGGACGAACCGGCGCATTAGCGCTTCGGACGGCTGCTCACGCGCATACAGCCACGGCAGCGTCTCGTCGAACGAGGCGTCGGCACCGACCGCGATAATGTCGGGCACGAGGGTCTTCAGGACCGCGTTGAGACGGCGGATGGGAACCTGCTTGATCCTGTCACGTGAGCGCTCCGGCCTGCTGAGCCTGTAGAGATCGAGGACAGGGTCTCGCCATTCGGCGGGGAAGGCGAGTGTGTAGTAGGGCTGGGAGAGGTCTTCGAGGCCGGGCCGGGGGATGAACGCCGCGGTGCCCAGGTTGCTGTAGGTGACCATAGTGACTTCCTCGAAATTTGTTAGACGAGAACGCGGTTGCGGGTTTGGAGGGCGCGGTACAGCGGTTCGTAGAGTGCCTGGACCAGGGACCTGTCCATCGGTTTCATCTCTGATTCGTCGTCGAAATACGGCTCCAGGACGTGTTGCATGCTGACGAGAAGGCTTGTAGCTGCGGTGTCTTCGGCGTTGAAGCCCGCTTCGCGGGGTGCGAACGCAGCATCGACGAAGACGACGCGGGCTGGCACGCCTCCGCGGACGAGTCGGCCGATTACTTGCCAGATCACGACAAGCTGGTCCCAGGTGAAGGCTTCCTTCTCATCGTCGTTCAGGCTCGACCAGGCCAGACGGCGGGTGAGAAACCGATGCCACTGTCTAGCGGCGCGGCTGCGGAAGATGACTCCGGCCCGGTCCGGAGTGCCTGCCGCAGTGGCTCGAGCACGGAAGCTGTTTCCGCGGATCTCCCGGATCGCCCAATCGTTGATGGCTTGGATGGCCAGGCTGATGTCGTCGGGTCTGGGGTGAGGGCGCGCGAGGAAGTACACGCTGCCGATCGCGGCCTTGCCGGTCGGAAGAACGATGTTGTGGCCTCGTTCGACAGCGAGCAGCGGGGCTACAAGAACCTCACCACGGAAGGTGGCGATTTCGCCGCGTCGGAGCAGATTCGTGGTTCCGCTGCCGACGACCGGGGTCCAGATGTCGTCGAGGTCGGCGTCATCGGAGATGAGCTGGGTGACTCGTCCCTTCCATTCGGTCATGGAGTTCAAGTGTTCGGCCGCGTATTTGGCCTCGTCGTAGCTGCCGACCAGCAGTAGGACCCGAGCACGGTCTGGGTCGTCGTAGCGGATCTCGTCCAGCTCGGCTTGAAGCGGACTGACGGAATCGATCAGGCCACGATCGGGGAGGGCGAGCTGATTCAGCATCTGAGCCAGTGCCAGTCGACGTCGTTCCGGTGGTGAGCCGGACAGTCGAATGGCTTCGCTCTGTTCGGTGTCGGGCCAATACAGGAACTCCGTACGGAAGGTGGTGCTCAGGACTGCCTCGACCTCACGCTGGTCCGGTTGCAGGATCGCTCCGACATCGGTGTGGATGTGGTAGCGACTCGATTTTCCGGCCCAGCTGGTTCCGGACATCAGCAGGACGTTCGGCCCGGGAAGGTTGTCGGATGCCGGAATGTCCGGCAGGGTCAGCAGCAGTTCGCGACCTACACCGTTGCAGCGGAAGAACCGGAGTTCCCCGCTCTGGTCGCCATCGCTGTTGCGGTCGCCGGGCTGGAATTGGAAGCCGAGGATGTTTCCCATCGGAGATTCCGGAATGATCGGTTCGTAGTCCTTGGGCGGGCGCCGGGACAAGACGTTGGAGGTGTTCTCGAGGTTGAGAGCCGCTTCAACCCGTGGCCAGAGAATGGTCATGAAGTCGAGTCGGTTGTGCAGCGCTGCCAGCACGAGGGTGAATTCGAATCGAATCGTGTGCTGGTCGAGTTCGTCCCCCGCGACGGTGTCTGGACCGACGAGTTCAGCAAGGATTTCCTTGACCCGCTTGCGAGTTGTCGACTCTCGCGGTGCATGGAACAGTTCCAGCGTGAGATGGACGAGCTTGTTCACCATGGATGTCGTCTCAGGGTCACTGTCCACGGGCTCGGTGAGTTCTCGCAGAGGATCGTCCCGGAATGCGTCGAGTACAGCGTTGACACGATTCAGAGAATCGAGGTCCGCGCACCCATCCGAGATGCCCTCGCTCGTACGGGCTTCCGGAAACCAGTCTCGGATCAGTAGCCGATGCAAGGTCAAGGCGCTGAAGTAGTCCTCACTGATCCACTTCCGCAGTTCGGGATTGCTGATCAGCAGCGAGTACAGCCGATCGGCAGCGGCGCTGACGGTGTTGACTGCATTGGTCCAGTCGTCGACATCGCTTTGCGACAGCTGGATTCGCCCGTCGCGGGCCAGCTCGTTGATCTTGTGCCCGGTAACCTCGTCGAGCCACGAGTTCGGGGAACGACCAACAAGCGTCGTAGCCGGAGCGAAAGCACTGTCGAGTTGCATCTGAACCCGGTCGGCCTCGTCGACGATGATCAGATCGCTTCGGCGGCACGCCAATTCCAAGTACCGGATCTGTTCGTTGTGCAACGCGACGGGGACACCACTGTGAACAAGGCTGGCCGGGGTCGCTACCCATACTTGAGCATCGACGAGAGCCCGGGCTCCATGGTGACGAGGGCAACCTGCCCACAGTGGGCACGTGTGCCTCTTCGGCTTCTTCGGCTTACGCCTCGGAGCTTCGGCGTTGCCATTGTCCTGCTCCGTAGGTGGGTCGCTGGGGAAGAGGTTGTGGCACGGAGCTTCACCGATTCGCAGTGCATATCGGGTGTGATGCCCGCGCAAGGCGTCTGCCGGGCACGCGCTGCTGAGGAATGCGAACCCGGGATGGTCGTGTGCCAACATGGATTCCGCACCCGCCGTTGCCAGCCGACGATGCAGCCGCTCGATATTCCGTTCTCGAGTCGAATGGCCGAGCACCGGTGCGGCCGTGATACCCAGGCGCGTGAATTGTTCGGTGATCGCCAAGGTTTCGGCCACGTCGCCAACCACCAAGGTGACCCGGCGCCCTGCGTGCTTCGCTGCCCAGTAGGTGAGGATGTCGCGGAGAGTGGACTTTCCGGCACCCACCATGCCCACCATGTTCAAGAGCCGGTCGATTCGCAAGGTAGTCGAGCGGGTGTAGCGGTCGCACTCATCGTCTCGGACGAGCAGGCGCACGCGTTTGAGGCGTCGAAACCATGTGGGCGAGTTTCCGGACCGGACTTCTGCGACGTCCATCTCTCGCGCGGCATCTTCCAGTTGCTCCCACGTCGCCTCGATCGGCTCTCCGGCACCAACTGCGGCTTGGTAGAGCGAATGTGGCTGCACTGTGGGCATTTTTGTGAGCAGTTCTGGTGGGAACACGACCGAGGACCGCCGATCCCGCACGGTGAACTCGTACTCGCCTGCCGTTGCAACGGGCACGGCGCGCTCGGCGAACGGTGGTGCTGCGTCGATCAGCTCTTCGTAGACCTCGAAACGATTCGCTGCACGACTTGGGGTCAGCTGCCGTGCAAGTCCGTCTATGTCGGTCAGTTCATAGCCTCGAAGTTCTACGGGCACAGTCCGATAGTGTTCAAGGCTGCGTCGCCATTCATGTCGGCGACGCACATCCCACAGGTAGTGGCGAGCGCGCCGAATTCGCTGGCGTTGCTCATCGGTGGCGACATCACCGAACGCCTCCCCGTAGGGGTATCCGCCGAGCAGGGTCCATGCGTCGGCGGCGTTTCGTTCCGGATTGATCGATTCGAGGAGATACAGTCCCAGCTCGGTATCGAGCATTTGGCCCGGCCGGTAGTCGGTCATAGCGGCGGGCCAGGCCGGGCGCAACTGCCGGGCGAGCTTCTCGTGCCACCCGCTACGGTCACGCATTCTTCGTCCTCCGTGTTGCCGGGCGCGAACCGGCGGCCCGGAGTTGCTTCTTGATGGCGGTGAGCAATTCGGTATCGGATACGAGTTCGATGCGTTCACGAAGTTCGCTCGACGTGTGGTGAGCGAAGACGGTCGGGTAGTCTTTGCGGTCGTCGAACCGGTATTGCGGGATGACCAGAAATGCCCGGTCATAGGGTGGATCGGGCCGCAGTGGTTGTGATCCCCGTGCCAGTAGCGCTGGGTTGGCCCTGTCCTTTACGTCCAACGCCCACACCTCGCCGTTCGGAACGGTGACTCGCAGGTCATAGGTGTCAAAATTGGGCCACATCGCCACTGTGAGCCCCAGCCTCTTCAGCTCAGATTCAAGCGCCGTCTCCGCGATCCCCGGTCCCGTCACGAAGATACGCAGTGGACGCACCAACTGGTAGACGATCCCGTGCCGGTCCATCTCGACTACCCGCCCTATCAGCAATGAGGTGATCTCAGCGACTTTCATTGGTGTCGGCCGTGTTCGAAATGGGTGAGGACGAGTGCGGCTTTGACGATGTCGCCGATTTTCTCGGGGCTGGTGGTGAAGTGGTGCAGGGCGCGCCAGCGTCCGGTGAGCAGGGCGAAGCCGCGTTCGGCCAGGCAGCGCAGCCCGCGTAGCAGAGCGTTCCGGGTGCGGGTGTCGATATCGAGGTCGCGGCCGTCGCTGGGCTGTTTGACCGGGGTGTGCACCCCGATCCCGGCGCCGTCGTATCCGGCGTCGGCGAGGGTCGGAATGATGTTCCGGCGGTGTCCTACTCTCCCACACCCTGTCGAGTGCAGTACCATCGGCGCAGGTGGCCTTAGCTTCCGGGTTCGGAATGGGACCGGGCGTTTCCCCACCGCTATAGCCGCCGTAACTCTATGAAACTGTCACACCCCGCTCACCGCGGGGAAAGGGAGATGCGAGGGCCCAGCCCTCGCGCACCCATTCCCAGGGGTACGGAGCCTCCGCCGGCCTTTCGGGGGTGTGGGGGCTTGCCCCCACGAATTCCCTTCGGGGTCAAGGGGCGAAGCCCCTTGCCGACGGAGTCGTGTGTTGTTTCAGATACTGCACAGTGGACGCGTAGCTTCTTTGTTGGTAAGTCCTCGGCCTATTAGTACCAGTCACCTGCACCCGTTACCGGGCTTCCAGTTCTGGCCTATCAACCCAATGGTCTGTTGGGGGCCTTACCCACTCGAAGTGGTGAGAAACCTCATCTTGGAACAGGCTTCCCGCTTAGATGCTTTCAGCGGTTATCCCTTCCGAACGTAGCAAACCAGCCGTGCTCCTGGCGGAACAACTGGCACACCAGAGGTTCGTCCGTCCCGGTCCTCTCGTACTAGGGACAGCCTTCCTCAAGTTTCTGACGCGCGCGGCGGATAGAGACCGAACTGTCTCACGACGTTCTAAACCCAGCTCGCGTGCCGCTTTAATGGGCGAACAGCCCAACCCTTGGGACCTACTCCAGCCCCAGGATGCGACGAGCCGACATCGAGGTGCCAAACCATCCCGTCGATATGGACTCTTGGGGAAGATCAGCCTGTTATCCCCGGGGTACCTTTTATCCGTTGAGCGACACCGCTTCCACTTGCCGGTGCCGGATCACTAGTCCCGACTTTCGTCCCTGCTCGACCTGTCGGTCTCACAGTCAAGCTCCCTTGTGCACTTGCACTCGACACCTGATTGCCAACCAGGCTGAGGGAACCTTTGGGCGCCTCCGTTACATTTTGGGAGGCAACCGCCCCAGTTAAACTACCCACCAGGCACTGTCCCTGAACCCGATCAGGGTCCGAGGTTAGAGGTCCAATACGATCAGAGTGGTATTTCAACGACGACTCCACACACACTGGCGTGCATGCTTCACAGTCTCCCACCTATCCTACACAAACCGTACCGAACACCAATACCAAGCTATAGTGAAGGTCCCGGGGTCTTTTCGTCCTGCCGCGCGTAACGAGCATCTTTACTCGTACTGCAATTTCGCCGAGTCTGTGGTTGAGACAGCAGAGAAGTCGTTACGCCATTCGTGCAGGTCGGAACTTACCCGACAAGGAATTTCGCTACCTTAGGATGGTTATAGTTACCACCGCCGTTTACCGGGGCTTAAATTCTCAGCTTCGCCGCCGAAGCAGCTAACCGGTCCTCTTAACCTTCCGGCACCGGGCAGGCGTCAGTCCGTATACATCGTCTTACGACTTCGCACGGACCTGTGTTTTTAGTAAACAGTCGCTTCTCTCTGGTCTCTGCGACCCCAACCAGCTCAGGAAGCAAGTTCCGTCACCAGTCGTGGTCCCCCTTCTCCCGAAGTTACGGGGGCATTTTGCCGAGTTCCTTAACCACAGTTATCTCGATCGCCTTAGTATTCTCTACCTGACCACCTGTGTCGGTTTGGGGTACGGGCCGTGTACCAACTCACTAGAGGCTTTTCTCGGCAGCATAGGATCACTGAATTCGCCTCAATCGGCTACGCATCACCTCTCAGGCTATACGAACCGCGGATTTGCCTACGGTTCGCCCTACAGGCTTACACCAGGTATTCCATCACCTGGCCCAGCTACCTTCCTGCGTCACCCCATCGCTTGACTACTACAATCAGGGTCCCGTGCAGCAATTCTCCCTCTCGCCCGAAGGCTCGATAAGAGAACATTTGGACGGTTAGCACAACTGATTCGCCATTGGGCGCGGATACACGGGTACGGGAATATCAACCCGTTGTCCATCGACTACGCCTGTCGGCCTCGCCTTAGGTCCCGACTCACCCTGGGCGGATTAACCTGGCCCAGGAACCCTTGGTCATTCGGCGGACGAGTTTCTCACTCGTCTTTCGCTACTCATGCCTGCATTCTCACTCGCATGGCCTCCACGGCTGGATCACTCCGCCGCTTCCCTGGCCACACGACGCTCCCCTACCCACCCAGACTCCTGGCCCGAAGGCAGAATAATGTCTGAGTGCCGCGGCTTCGGCGGTGTACTTGAGCCCCGCTACATTGTCGGCGCAGAATCACTTGACCAGTGAGCTATTACGCACTCTTTCAAGGGTGGCTGCTTCTAAGCCAACCTCCTGGTTGTCTTCGCGACTCCACATCCTTTTCCACTTAGTACACGCTTAGGGGCCTTAGCCGGCGATCTGGGCTGTTTCCCTCTCGACTATGAAGCTTATCCCCCACAGTCTCACTGCCGCGCTCTCACTCACCGGCATTCGGAGTTTGGCTGACTTCGGTAAGCTTGTGGGCCCCCTAGGCCATCCAGTAGCTCTACCTCCGGTGAGAAACACGCGACGCTGCACCTAAATGCATTTCGGGGAGAACCAGCTATCACGGAGTTTGATTGGCCTTTCACCCCTACCCACAGCTCATCCCCTCAGTTTTCAACCTAAGTGGGTTCGGGCCTCCACGACGTCTTACCGTCGCTTCACCCTGGCCATGGGTAGATCACTCCGCTTCGGGTCCATAGTGTGCGACTGCGGCGCCCTATTCGGACTCGCTTTCGCTACGGCTCCCCCACACGGGTTAACCTCGCCACACACCGATGACTCGCAGGCTCATTCTTCAAAAGGCACGCCATCACCCAACAAGTAGGCTCTGACGGATTGTAAGCGCACGGTTTCAGGTACTATTTCACTCCCCTCCCGGGGTACTTTTCACCTTTCCCTCACGGTACTAGTCCGCTATCGGTCACCAGGTAGTATTCAGGCTTATCGGGTGGTCCCGACAGATTCACAGCAGATTTCACGGGCCCGCTGCTACTCGGGTGTCTCTAACACAAGCCGTTGCGTTTTCGTCTACAGGACTCTCACCCTCTACGGTTGGCCGTCCCAGACCAATTCGACTAACACAACGGTTTCTGACTTGTGCTTACTTCGGCAGAAGTAAGAATAGAGATCCCACAACCCCAAGAACGCAACGCCTGCCGGCTATCACACGCTCCTGGTTTAGCCTCTTCCGCTTTCGCTCGCCACTACTCACGGAATCACTGTTGTTTTCTCTTCCTGTGGGTACTGAGATGTTTCACTTCCCCACGTTCCCTCCACACACCCTATATATTCAGGTGCGGGTGACACGACATCACTCGTGCCGGGTTTCCCCATTCGGAAATCCTCGGATCTCAGCTCGTTTGACAGCTCCCCGAGGCTTATCGCAGCCTACTACGTCCTTCATCGGCTCCTGGTGCCAAGGCATCCACCGTACGCTCTTACACACTTACTAACAAAGATGCTCGCGTCCACTGTGCAGTTCTCAAACAACACAC